>DAIDJG010000227.1 GCA_027451445.1 Singulisphaera sp. | reverse complement strand
CTTCGCGGCCACGCGGCAAAAGCTGAAGGACGTCGCCGCGCGCGTTGGCCTGCGGCGCGTGCCGAACTTCTGCGGCTGCCCCGCGCCTTGATCCGGGGCCTGGCCGACGTCGAGATCGCATCAAAACCTCCCCGCCCAGGTGAATCCCCGCGCTGAGGCGGCGGAAAAGACGCGAATCTCGCCCTTTCCGCCGGTCAAGGCCGCTCTCCGTGGCCATTTTCGACGCATTTTGCCCCGCCGAGGCAGAGAGCGGGGTGAAGCAACGTCTACGGACGAGGTAGAGAAGCCATCTAGCATCACAACGACTGTCCTTTATACAGGATGCGGGGCGAATCCCCGCGCTGAGGCGGCGGAAAGGACGCCAATCTCGCGGTTTCCGCTGGTCGTGGCCGATCCCCGTGGCCGTTTTCGACGCATTTTGCCCCGCCGAGACGGTGAGCGGGGTGAAGCAGCGTCTGCGGACGACGAAGAAAAGCAATCCAGTATCACAACGACTCAGCATCACAACGACTGTCCTTGGAGTCCTTGTTGGAGTCCTTGGATTCCTACTCTGCGGCTGCCCTGCGCCTTGATCCGAGCATTACAACGAATGTCCTGTAAATAGGATGCCTTGTTATTTCTGCGATGCGGAAGCCAAGGGGGGTTACAGGGTGATCCATCAGCCCGTTGAATTCTCGCCGGCACCCCCTTTCTCGCGATCCTGGTGCAACCGACCGATTCGAGGCATGGGCGTGCGTGTTTGACCATGGCGGTGGGCAAGCGGCGGGAATTGCACCTGCCGATCTCATTGCGTGAGTCGTTTCGAAATACGTCGTGCGTCGACCGCGGCTGCAGTCGGTTGCACCATGATGGCTTCGACTGGTCATTCAGTCAGTTTATGTGCATGTGGCCGACACTCACTCCTCGTGATATTCAGGCCATCAGACCCTCGTGAGGACATCGCGCCGGGGCGTATAATCCAGAAAGGAATCGGAGACTCCCCAATGGAACCCTTTCGCATCGAAGTGATCGATCGCACCTATGCCGCGATTCTGGCAGCCAAATCCCCGGCGGAACGGATCGCAATAGCAAGCGATGCGCATCGAACGGCTCGAACCTTGGTGCAGAGTCGTGTTCTGCAGCTCCACGCCGATTGGACCGACGAACAGCGGCGCAACGAAGTTCTGCGGAGATTATTGGGCCATGGAGCAGATCGATATCTTGCGTCACGCGGTTGAAACGCTCGAACGTATGGACGTGCCGTACCTGGTCGTGGGGGCGTTTGCCAGCATCGCCTATGGCGAGTCTCGTTTCACTCAAGATATCGACATCGTCGCCGCGTTTCAGTGGAAGCACGTCAACAGTCTGCTCCTGGCCTTCCCTGCCCCTGAGTACTATCTCAGTGAAGTCGCGATACGAGACGCGATCCGCATGTCGTCGCAGTTCAACGTCATCCATCCGAGCTCTGGGAACAAGATTGATTTTATCCTTCCACAAAAGAACGAATGGGCAACCGTCCGCATGACCCGGGGCCAACCCGTGCGGCTCTTACCCGATCGCGACGTCATGACTGCTACCCCTGAGGATGTCATACTGGGCAAGCTCTGGTACTTTTCCCAGGGAGGCGGTGATCGTCATCTGCGGGACATTGCTGGAATCTTACGAGTGACGGGTGACGGCGTGAACAGGGCCGAGGTCGAACGATGGGCGAGTAAACTGGGCTACCTGGAGATCTAGCGACAAATTGCGGCGAAGGTCGATGCTCCCGATGCGCCACCTGGGCCAGGCAACCCCTGAAGCACCCGCTCGCCGCGAATTGTGGGACGACGACTGACCCACTTATGGCGATAGAAAGAAACCCCTTTTTCGAGAGCACGTTGGTTGGGTTTTGTCACAGTGTGTGAGAAAACACCATTTAAGGCAGCAAGTTGCTTGTGTGCGATCCTGGTGGTTGCTCAGAGGTCCATTCGACCCAGAACCTTGCGATACAAAGAGTGGAGACGGCGGGAATTGCACCCGCGACGGTTTTGACGGAAGGAATTGCGCTATTCAGTTTTGCGATGAGTGTACGCCAGGGCAGTCGGAATTGTTTCGGGACTGTGCGGCGATCCGGGAGCTGCTCGCAAGCTGGCCATGCTTGTTACCTTCCATCAGGGACGAGATAATGGAGCGACGTCGATCCGCCGAGACCTGGCCGTGCAAGACAGGGGCTGCCAGGAGAGCACGCGTCCCAACACTGCAAGCGTCCAATCGAACGCAACGCTGAGGCCCATGAAGTCGCGATACCTGCTGCCCTGGCAGTTCGGGTGGAACGACCGGGGATGGCGCCTCAAGGCGTTGGTTTGCAACTTAAGGTTTGGATGTTGCTCTGCGACGCCTGGACACCCCTGGTTCAGTCCTGGTTGGAGTTTGTCCGGCCTGGCTGATTCTACAGTCTTTTCGTGAGGAAGTTCGCGATGCCGTCGCCCCCTGTTTCCGATGGCCGGGACGGACGCCTTGAACGCGCGCTGGAGGTCGCCCGCACCGGCGATCCATCGCGGTTGGGAGATTTGTTCGACGCCTATCGCGATTACCTGCTGACGATCGCTCGCGAAAAGCTCGCCCCCAAGCTCGCGGTGAAAGCCGCCCCCTCTGACATTGTGCAAGAGACGTTCCTCAAGGCCACCCTGGCCTGGGCCGATTTTCGTGGATCGACGGAACCGGAATTGAGAGCATGGCTGAAGCAAATCCTGGGGACGATGATCGATTCTGCCCGTGAGCGTTTCCTCGACGCCGCCAAGCGCGACCTCGCTCGGGAAGTCTCCCTGCACCAAAGTTCGAACGGTGACGCCCACACTTTGAACCTCGCTGCGCCCGACAATTCCCCCAGTGGTCTGGCGCGTGCCGCGGAGAACGCTCAGCTCGTCGGGCGGGCGCTGAATGCGCTCGACCCCAGCGAGCGACAGGTCATTCAGTTGCGGATTTTCGACGGGCTTCCGTTCGAGGTCGTCGGGGCACGTCTTGGCTGCTCCGCCAAGGCCGCCAGCCGGCTTTGGAGCCGCGCGATCACGAACCTCACCGCAGAGCTTCGACGCCATGACGGGGATTCCGCAGGACCAATATGAGGAATTGATCGCGGACGAGCTCTGTGCCTACCAGACGCTCCTTGATCGCGGCGAATCTCCCGCTGGCGATGCCGCGTCGGGGCGTGCGATCCCCGCCGAGCTCCGTCCTGCCCTGGACGAGTTCCGCCGTTGTCTCGACTTGTTAAATGCCACCCGGCGGAGACCTTCCGCGGGTGCTAGAATTACAGCGGACGTGCCGACGTATGTGCTTCCGCCCCGAATCGGGCGTTTTCAAATCCTCCGGCAACTCGGGTTGGGCGGTTTTGGCATCGTGTTTTTGGGATTTGATCCCGAAACGAACCGCAAGGTCGCGATCAAGGTCCCGCGTGTCGAGTATCTGGAGAGCTACGAGTCGATCGAGCGGTTTCGCCAGGAGGCCGCCTCCGCCGCGCGGCTCGATCACCCGCATATCCTGGGAATCTTCGAGAGCGACTTCACGGCATTCCCGCCGTACATCGTGACCCCCTTCATCGAGGGTGCGAGCCTTGCCGAGTGGTGCGCGTCACGATCCGGAGGGATCGCGCCACGGATGGCTGCCGAGATTGTGCGGCAGCTCGCGGAGGGAGTCGCGCATGCGCACAAGAAGGGTGTGCTGCACCGCGACTTGAAACCGGCCAATGTGCTGCTGGCGGCGTGTGAATCCGAAACGGGGCAGGGGGAGGTGCCGTTTGTCGCGAAGCTGACCGATTTCGGCCTGGCGAAGTGCGCGGACCTGGCCGGCCAGCGTACGCGCACCGGAACGGTACTGGGCACTGCGAGCTACATGGCGCCCGAGCAGGCCCAGGGGCGGAGCAGTGATGTCACCGAAGCAACAGACGTTTACGGGCTGGGGGCGATTCTCTACGAGCTGCTGGTCGCCGCGCCGCCGTTCCGCGGGGAGAACGACCTGCAAACGGTTCAGGAGATTCTGCGAGACGAGCCGCGGATTCCGCGCAGCCGCAATTCTCAGGTGCCGGTCGATCTGGAGGTGATTTGCCTGAAGTGCCTGGAAAAGGCCCAGGCAAGCCGGTACGCCTCCGCCCGAGAGTTGGCCGACGATCTTGGCCGGTTCCTGCGAGGCGAGCCGATCCGCGCGCGGCGGATCTCGTGGGCGCGGCGGACGCTCAAGTGGGGCCGCCGGCATCCTGCCCGGGCCACCATGCTGAGTGCGGCGATCTTGAGTCTGGTGGCGTTCGTGATCGTTTCCTTATGGTACAACGCGCGCTTGAGTGAACAACTTGGCATCTCGGAGCGCGCGCGACAGTCCGCCCAAAGTGAGCGCGAGACCGCCGAGATGCAACGGCAAATCGCGCGGCGGCAGGCCCTGGAAATCTCGAGGCGGGCGTATGTCTCCGACATGCGCGCCGCCAAGGTCGCCTGGGATCAGGAGAATGTCGATCAGACGCTCCGGCTGCTCGAGCGCCATCTGCCGCGGGAGGGAGGGCCCGACCTCCGCAATTTTGCCTGGTGGTACTTGTGGCGAGAGTCTCACGAAGCCGCACGGGTGCTCGGGGTCCACACGGGAGGTGCGACCGCCGTGGCAATGAGCGCGGATGGAAAGCTGGTGGCGTCCGGCGGCGCGGATCGCGTCATCCGCTTGTGGTCGTTGCCCGAGGGGACGCTCAGGGCGGAGCTGCGCGGCCACGCAAGGGGGCCGATCCATGATCTCGGTTTTTCTCCGAGCGGGGCGCGGATCGTGTCCGCGGGAGATGACGACACGATCCGGGTGTGGGACGTGGCGAGCGCCAGGGAACTCGCCATCGGTCGTGGGCATACGTCGTGGGTCGCGCGGGCCGCCTATTCACCACGGGGGGATGTGATCGCGTCGGCAGGCGCTGACGGCACAGTGCGTCTCTGGGATCCGGAAACCTGCAAAGCGATCTGGCGGGCGGACGCCCATGGAAAAGCCGTGCGTTGCCTCGCTTTCCACCCCACGGAGCCTCTGCTCGTCACCGGCGGACGCGACGGCGCCATCCGCTTCTGGGACCTGTCGAAGCGCGCTCCGGACGCGCGCCTTCCCAACGGGATGATCCTCCCAGGAAACCCCAACGAGTGGCCCAGAGCACTGGTCTTCGCGCCGGATGGCAAAAGCCTGGTCGCAACCACCGACTCGGCGGATGCGTACCTCGAGCAGTTCAGCCTGAAGAGCCAGGAATTCGGAAAGCGGACGTATCGTAGGACACACTTCTACCTGCCGCGTTGTGTCTTCTGGCCGAGTGACGGCGACTTGCTGATGGGGTTCGCGAACGGGGAAATCGGAAGTTACAGTCGCGGGCGATTGGATCGGCGTGAAACGACGTTGCGTGGCCATTCGCTTGTCGTCTCGTCCATCGCCGCGACCCGAGATGGCTCGTCGGTGGTGTCGTCGGGCGACGACCGCATCCTGTACTGGCCGAACGCCCTCGGGCGGGCGATGATCCGCGTGAAACGCGACGCGGATCCCGGCACCGAAGGCAATCAAGTTCGACATGTGGAATGGTCCCGTGACCGCCTGGCGACCGGAATCGCCAGGGAAGGCCTGACCATGTTTCGGATGCCGGACCACACGCCCGAGCAGAGTTATTCCAGGACCTGGTCGGGCGGGTTCACGCTGTCCCCGTCGGGGCGGTTTTTGCTTTTGTGCAGCCGCGACGGCCTGGCGACCTGCGTTCGAGCCGCGGACAACCAAACGCTCTGGACACTGCCGGTGCCGACCCGCGCCGAGGCGTTCGTGGACGACCAGTTGACTCAAAAGATCGATTCGTCGGAGTCGTTCGCTGCGATTGCCTGTGAGCGCGAAGTCGCGATCGTGCGGCTGGTGAAGCCGACGATTGTGCATCGGCTCGCTCACCCGCAGTTCGTGCGCGCGGTTGCGTTTCTCCGTGGAGACGGCGAGGTGCCCCTCTGCATTTCGGCATGCGACGACGGCCAGGTTCGTTTTTGGGACGCCGGCACGGGCCGCTTGCTGAAACAATTCGCTGCGCATCGCGGCATTGTCCACTGCCTCGCCGTATCGGAGGATCAGCGTTATCTTGCCACCGGAGGTGGCGATCGCCAGGCCCGGGTCTGGCGGCTGGATGACCTTCGGGAAATCGCCGTCTTCTTATGCAGCAAGTGGCCCCTCCACATCGCTTTTCTCGAAAATGCCGAACTTCTGGCGGTCGAGGATGCGGGCCTGACGATCTGGAGCATCCGCGATGAGCTCGAGCTGCTGCGCTTCCCGGAGTACCCCTCCAGGACGTATTTTGCGGTGAGCCCCGACGGTCGCCAGCTCGCCATCCCCCAGTATCAAACCATTCACATCCTCGATGGCCGCCCGGCCGAGTCCGGCCCGTGATCGGGCTTGACCCAATCGGACTCATCAAATTTTTTTCGATTTGATCGTCCGCCGCCGTTCGAGAATCCGTCCTGTAGATTCAGTGCACCTCGTCCGCGCACCGAGACTGAGGACAACGGGCGCACAGCACCACTGGACGATACCGACATGGCCAAGACCGCACGCAATGGTGAGTCGACAACCCGGACGATCGCTGGCCCAACCGAGCTGCCTGCCCAGTTCGGGCGCTATCGCGTCATCAAGAAGCTGGGAGGGGGCGGCATGGGGACCGTCTACCTTGTGGAGAATACGGAACTGGAGCGGCATGAGGCTCTTAAGGTTCCCCATTTCAGCGACGCCGATGACTCGCAGGTGCGCGAGCGTTTTCTCCGCGAGGCGAGGTCGGCGGCCAAGCTGGACCACGCCAACCTGTGCCGGGTCTACGACGCGGGAGTGCTGGACGGCATCTACTATCTGACCATGCCATTCCTCCAGGGCAAGCTCCTGCTTGATTACACAGACGCGCCGCAACCCGCACGAAAGACGGTCGCGATCGTCGCCAAGCTGGCCCAGGCGCTCGCGGCCGCCCATGGCAAGGGAGTGATCCACCGCGACCTGAAGCCGAGTAATATCATGATGGTCACCGGTACCGGCCCGGTGGTCATGGACTTCGGGCTCGCCAAGCAGGTCTGGACGGCGGAGCAGTCGCTCACCTCGACGGGAGCGGCGATCGGTACGCCGGCGTACATGTCGCCCGAGCAGGTCAACGCCGACCTCGAGCAGATCGGCCCCGCTACCGACATCTACAGTCTGGGAGTGATCCTTTACAAAATGCTGACGGGACGGCTGCCGTTTGAGGGCACGGCCGGTGCGATCTACGGCAAGATCCTCTATACCGAACCGCCGTTGCCATCGGAGCTCGTGCCGGGGCTTGATCCGTCCCTGGACGCGATTTGCCGGAAGGCGATGGCCAAGTCAGCCGCCGATCGCTATCCCTCGATGAATTCCTTCGCGGCAGTGTTGATGGAATTCTGGCGTTCCACCTCCGCGACGGCTGGCGCCGACAACTTGACATCGACCGCGGGCGGCAACGCCAGGATTTTTGAAAACTCCACGGTGGCCCCGGGCCCGCGCCCGTCGGACAGGGCGGTCATCTTTGAGACACCCACGGTGGCCGCGGGCCCGCGCCCGAATGGCAGATTCAACCCTGGCGCCAAGAAGCCGCCGCAGGAGCCGTCGGACTGGCCATCGTCGCCGGAGCCGCCGCATCCGGAACCGAGACGGAAACGCTGGCCGATCGCCGTAGCCCTGGCGCTGTTTGCCTTGATCGGGCTGTGGGCGCTGAGTCCGCGTGCCGCTCGAAAGGAATCACCGCGCGTGGTGAAGGCCGCCCCGGCGGTCAGCGAGGAAGACCTGGGCAAAATCGGCCGGGAAAACTTTGACAGGCTCAGGCCGGGCATGACCTTCAAGGAAGTGGCGGCGATCGTCGGCGAGCCCGGCGAGCCAGCGACCGAAGACAACCCCAAAATCTTCTGGACGGGCAACACCCCGTCGTGTGATCACACCTGGAAACAGGCAATCCTGGCAGGCAAGGTCCGGACCTGGAAGCGCCAGGGAATCCTGGCCGCGTTCACTGGTGATCCGACCGGCGATAGCAAAGTGGACGTGCTCTTTTACAGTAACTATTCCGGCGACGAAGGGGTCCGCCTGCAAAAGCCAGCCGACAGGTGGGTGGCGAACAAGGACAATTTCTACAAGCTCAAGGCGGGCATGACCTTGGCGGAGGTGCAAGAGATCATCGGCATTTCGCCCACCGACGCAGTGCTGGACAGGGGGAATATCGTCTCACTAGGGGATCGGAGCCTAAACCCTGGCTGGAGACAGGCATCAGAGGAGAAGCGGGTCATCGTCTGGACGGAAAACCGGGCTGGAGGCGATCTGATCCTGGCGGCCTTCCCGGAACCTCCCACCCTGTCCACCAAGGCGGAGGCCTTTAGTTACGTGACCAGCTATACCGGCGCCCAGGACGTGGGCACGCTGACCTCCGGCACCATCGCGCGATCGCCCCTGGGCAAATGGGAAGAAACGAAGCCGTTCATGGACGGAACCGAGGTCGAGGAACGCACCATTACCCGAGAATTTCGCAAGAACGGCTATCTGGTGGTTCGTTTGGTGGGCAGGCCCGGGAAGGACGGGAAGGAAGTCCTGGGAACATGGAGGCAAGAACAAAACCGGGTCTACTTCAACCACCCCGCGCTCGCCGGCGTTAAACCGGCCGCGAAGGACCGGTGGTTCACTATCGAAAGCATCAGCAGGGAACGCGATTTGACCATCCTGTCGGGCAAGATGGAAGGCGAGCAACCTTTCGAATGGCGAGAAGTATCGCGGAATTTTTGGTAGTGATTCCGTATCGCCGCGCGGGCCGCAATGCCTTGCCTGCTCCTGGATTCGCAACCAGGGAGTCTTCAAGTGCGCGAATCCTCCTATCCTGCACTCTACGACCTCGCGAACCAGAACTTGCACGCGCTGCTGGAGAGTGCGTCGTTCGTGATCGGACGGAGCGAAACGGCCGACCTCATCGTTTTCGATCCGAGCTGCTCGCGCCAGCAGTTCCGCGTTGTCCGGATTGGAGCGGAGCATTACGTCGAGCACCTCTCGCGTACCAGCCCGACGTATCACAACGGCCGATCGATCAGCGCATGTGTTCCGCTGGTCCACGAGGATCTGCTCGAGGCGGGGCACTCCCGGTTCATGTACCTCGCTCGGGGATCGTCGGCCGCGGATCGGGACGTAGCGCCTGCGCATACCCATGCTGTCGCTGTCGAAGACAATCCCGATTGCGCCGCGGGCCCGGCAGCCGCATCGCGCGACCCCCACGTCACGGTGAAGGCCGGCTCTCGCGAGGCGGCTGCATTGACTGCGCCGACGAATGATCTGCAACCCATTGTCCTCTCGGATACGATGCTCATCGGCCGGGACGAAAGCCGCGTGCAGATTCCTCTACCGCATCCGCAGATCTCTCGGGTGCATGCCCAGATCACCGTACAGAGCGACCGCGCGATCCTGGTTGATGTCAATAGCGCGAACGGGACTTACCTGAACGGCGTGCGCGTCAGGCAACCGGCCACGGTGAAGGTCGGCGACCACATTGACATCGGCCCCTACGCACTCAGGTTCACCGGGCGCACGCTGGTGCCGCGCACCCGCGCTGAGAATAGCGAGCTCGTGGCTCAGGACCTCTGCCGCGTGGTCAGCAACCGTGAAACCGGTAAGCCGCTGAGCTTGCTGGACAACATCACGCTGGTCATTCGACCGCACGAGTTCGTCTGCTTGCTGGGTCCGTCCGGTTCCGGGAAATCCACTCTTCTATCGGCCCTCAGCGGCCGCACTCGCCCTGACCAGGGCAGCGTGCTGGTCAACGGCCAGGACCTGCACGCCCACTTCGACGCGCTCAAGCACGACATCGCCGTGGTGCCTCAACGAGACGTCCTGCACGAGTCGCTCGAAGTTGGCGAGGCCCTCTGGTACACGGCTCGGCTCCGCTTGCCGCCGGACCTCAGCGACGACGAGGTCGAGACCTGTATCGACGAGACCCTTCAGACCGTCAGCCTCCAGCAGCGGCGCGGCATTCGCATCCGCTACCTCAGCGGCGGCCAGGTCAAGCGTGCGAGCCTGGCCAACGAGATCTTGACCAGGCCCAGCCTGCTTTTCCTGGATGAAGTCACCTCCGGCCTGGATGAGCAGACCGACCGCAACATGATGGACCTGTTCCGTTCCATGGCCGACGCCGGCAAGACCATCGTCTGTATCACGCACAGCCTGGCCAACGTCGAACGGACCTGTCATCTGGTCGTCATCCTGACGGCGGGCGGCCGGCTCGCATTTGTCGGCAAACCGTCTGAGGCGCTGGTTTACTTTGCCATCGAGCGGCTCGGCGACGTCTACGAGCGTCTGGCCCAGAAGCCCGTGGAACACTGGCAGAAACTCTTCGAGGCCAGCGCGCTGTTCCAGCGGTACGTGCTCGATCGCTTGCCGAGAAAGGGGGCGCCGCCGGCCGTTCGCCCGCCTGTCAGCAAGCCCGCCGAGAAGGGCCGGCTGTTGCTGCGCCAGACCGGCCTGCTGACGCGACGCTACTTCGCGATCTGGCGCGGCGACCGCCTTGCGCTCCTGGCAATGCTGGGGCAAAGCCTGGTGGTGGCCGTACTCCTGGGAATCCTGTTCGGCGAGTTGAAGCAGGTGGCCGATCCGTCGAATCCGCTCGACCCCAGCGGCGCCGGCGCGTACGCGCGCAAGTCTGTGAACCTGCTCTTTCTGCTGGCGGTGACCAGCTTCTGGTTCGGGTGTAACAACGCCGCCAAGGAGATCGTCAAGGAACGTGCGATCTACACTCGCGAACGCGACTTCAACATCCAGGTCGAAAGTTACTACTCGTCCAAGTTCCTGCTGATCCTGCTTTTTAGCGGGCTGCAAGTCCTTGTTCTCGTGAGTATCGTCAATCAGTGGTGTGCTCCGCCCGGTGGCTTCGCGGCGCAGTGGGGAATGCTCACCTGCCTGGCGGCGGCTGGCACGGCGCTGGGACTCGCGATCTCCGCGGCTGCGCGGACCGAGGAAATGGCCATCACCTTGATTCCGGTCGCCATCCTTCCGCAGATCATCCTGTCGGGAGCGATCCTCACCATGGAAGGGCTCAGCGAGTTCCTGGCACAGACGTTCATCACGACATACTGGGGCAATCGCGGTCTGGACGCCTTGCTGACCGCCGACCAAGCGCGCGCTGCCGGCCTGAAGCAAGGCACACTCACAAGCGCACTGCTCGTCGTGCTCAGCCATGCTGCGGTGTTTATCGCCGCGGCCCTGGCGGTGCTTTTGTGGCAAGGCCGCCGTGCCCGAATTTCTGGATGATTCGCTCCAACGCAATTCCTGAATGGGACCTCCTATGTCCCGCGGTGGAGCGGACTTCAAGTGATCCAGGGCAATCGAGGCACCGCTCAAGCCAATCGCGGCAAGAGGACAACGTGGATTGCCGCGATACCCTATCCAGGTACCGGGGACGCCATACGTAACGTCCGATCTTTTAGGCTTCCGGGCCAGCATACCGAACTCCTGGTCTGTGGTTGACACATACGCGCAATTACATGCGGTCTTATCTTTTTGTAATCATCATGTCATAAGTTGCGCCCCCGGCTCACCCCGCAACTGAGGCAGGAACGCCGCCGCCACCCAGATGACGCCCATGCGGGTGCCGCTCATCGGGCCGATTCGAGCGCGGTGGCCAGCCAGGAACGGGCGTAGGCCCACTCGCGGAAGGCGGTTGCACGCGAGATCCCGAGTGCTTCGGCCGCCTCGTCGATCGAGAGCCTGCTAACGGCCAATCGCGACACGATCGACATCGACCTGATCCGCGACGGATGGGCCCCCTTCGCGGTGACAGAGGCCGAGCGTACCGCCTGGCTCGAGTCCGCCATCCTCCGGCGCGTGGTCCGACGCGAGTAATTCACGGTCGCGGCTTCTCCTTCTTTTGCCGCGGACTCCCGGTTGGTTCGACGCGCATTTTCGCCAGCTCTGCCTTTCACGCCGAGAACTCGGCCTTCGTGCCTGTACGGCGCGGGGTCGCGCGGCGGTTGCGCGGGCCACCGTGGCGGCGGGGTTGGCACGCACTTGCGCGATTGCAGCGTCGCGGGGCAGAGGGATCGGCTCAATCTCAAGCCGATGGCGGACCTGGCCTGAGTCTTCCAGCCAACGCGGTGGGAAAGTCGTTGTAATCTGGTCGTTTGACCACTCGCAACGGATTTGGCGACACCCGAATTGGGAAGCCTGCGCATCTCAACTTGCCATGCGCCTGTTGGGGCGGTATTTTTAAGACGTGGCAAGTCCACGGGGCGGTAGCTCAACTGGGAGAGCGTCGCGTTCGCAATGCGAAGGTTGAGGGTTCGAGCCCCTTCCGCTCCAGTGGCCACGGCGCAGCTTGTTTTCTTGTCCCGGGCGCAAGCGCGGTGTACAATAAGACAGGACGCGGCGGGTCCTTTCGAACCGCCCTCGGCGGGGCGCCAACCATCGAGCCGGGGGCGGTTTTTTTTTGCGCGAGGGCGAGCCGTGGTCTGGAGCCCCGTCTACGAATGCCGGCGCTGCAAGAGGTCCTTTGTCTCCAAGACTGTGCGCAAGCCGCTCCCGACCTGTTTCAACCCTACGTGCAACGGCCGCAAGATGCGGTTCGTGAAGTGGGTCGACTGGAAGCCACTCCACGCCGATCTCGATGACGAGAATCTGGACGACGACCTCGACCACAAAGACGACGAGCACGAGGTCGCACATCTCAGAGCGCCGAAGCTGGAGCCCGCTCCAGCACGATTGAGCGACGCGGTCGCTCCGCTTTGCGGCATCCTGGCTGCCGCGTCGACCGCGGTCTCGGACGCAATCGCATATTTCGCGAGGGGGGCATCCAAAGCCGCGACCGCGGCCGCGCTGTGGGCCTGGTCGATCCGAAGGGATTTTGGCGAAGGGGGCAACCAGCTCCAGTTCGTGCTGAAGGCCCTGGCCATCGCGGGCACAACCGGGTTACTGGCGGCCCTTGCGATCGCGTCTCTACGTTGACGCCCTGGCCAGGTCGATCATCATCGAAATCACGAGTCGCACCACGTTCCCATGAAACCCGATCGCAACCTCGGGCGTCGTTAAATTGAACACCATGTTCAGGTCGCCCTCGACTTGGACAAAGGCGCTGGATCCAATCAACGGGAAATACCAGAATGTGGTCGTCACGCTCACGGTCAGGGAGCCGTGGAGGATCACCGTCTCGAACATTTCTCGCGAAATCATGCGTGTTCAGCGTCCGTCAAAATGGGGCGACCTGTAAGACCTGGATGGCTGCGTTAACTGGGATCGAAAGTGCGCAAGTGCGCATTTTTTTGGCTTTCCAGGTTTTTTCTCCAGTAGAGAAAAAAACCTTCGGGGCCACAAATTTGCGCACTTGCGCACTGCCCTATTGTCCACCTTAAAAGGCCGAATCTGAAGTCCTTGGGACCGCGCTAGTCATTCCAGGATCAGACCTTAGCGTTAACCCAAATCGATAGTAGTGCCCGTTCGACGCCCTGTACTCATATCCACGTCGCGTCAAATCGTGGCCAAACTTCTTCGAGGTGAGCGGCTGACGCACGCCGTTCCGTGCGCACCATGCTACGTAGTCTGTGTACAGGTCGGCCGCCTTGCACCGAGCCTGGGTGCGGAGCGTCTCGTTGTCGAGATGGCAGTCGGTGGACTCCCTAAGGAAGTCGCCCACGACGTCCTGTTCGTCGCGGTATCCCTGCGTTGCCCTTGAGACGCTGGAGGGCTCATTTAGCCCACCTTCGCGCGCCCACTCTTTGGCTCCTTCAACGAGCCAACCGAGAATCGCGGGTCCTTCCTCCGCGATAAGGATCTCTGACAGTCCCTTGATGCACCGGTCGGGAGGAATGAACTTGTTGAAGGGGACGATCCTGATCCTGGACCAGATCCCCTCGTCCTGCTTCGCCACCTCGGGAAGGTGGTTGCACAAGAACCAGAGCTTGAACTGGATGACAAACTCGAACGGATTCTGGTGCATGAACCTCGCTTTGATGGTCTTGTCACCGGTCACCCGCTTCACCAGGGATTCCGCGAGGCGCTGCCCCTCGTCAATCTCCGACGTGATCACGAGCCGCTCACCGACCAGGTCGGCCAGGCCGGCCGGGTGGTCGCCCTGGCCGGCGCTCAGAAAAACGCGGGGATCCGCGACGGTCGAATAGTCGCCCATCAGGGCACGGACCGTGTCGAGGACGGTGTTCTTGCCGTTCCGGCCCGATCCGTAGCACAGCCACATCGCGTGCTCGCCCGTTTCGCCGGTGAGACAGTATCCGAGCGCTCGCTGCATGTAGGCGATGAGGTCCTCATCACCCTCGAACACATCGGCCAACACCCCGCGCCAGCGCTTGCAGTCGCGCTTGAGATCGACGGGCACGGCCGTCATCTTGCTCATCATGTCCTCGGGGCGTGCGGAGCGAAGCTCGCCTGTCGCCAGGTCCACGACGCCGGAAGGCGTATTGAGCAGCATGGGGTTGCGGTCAAAGTCATCGGGCATGACACCGATCCCGGGCTCCGACCATGCCAGATCGAGAGACGCCTGGAGGATTTTCTTGCGCTCGGTCTGGATCGACCAGCGCAAGATCGCCTCGTGTCGGTCATTGTCGCGGCACTCGTGTGCCTCAGCCGCGATCTTGCGCGGGAGCTGCTTGGCAATGCGCCAGATTGCTCCCGACGAGTCGACCTCCCAGCGTTGTTTGTTCCAGATCATCCAGGCTGATCTGGGGTACACGTAACGGAGGTGCTTGCCGTGATCGCGGATTAATCGGCGCGCGTTGCCGACCTCGGTGAGGTTGGGCGGCTCGTTCGAGGCCGTCTCCTCCTCGCGAGGCGGCTCCCAGAGTTGTGCCCTGGCCCAAAGTCGCTCGAGCTCGATTCGGCAGTCGGTGAAGTCCCAGTGATCGGGCACGATGTCCCGCACCCAGTCGGCGACGTCGTCTCCCTTGCCTGGGAGCTCGAGCCGGATGATACGCACCTCCGGGCGGGGCTCGAGCTGGTGCAAGGCGGACGCGACGGCGTTCGCGTACGCCACGCCTGCGTCGTCATTGTCGGGGACGATTGCGACCTCCTTGCCGGCGAGCAGTCGCCAGTCGGTGCGATGGGGCGACTGCGAGCCGTGCGCCGATGTCGTACAGGGGAGCCCGAGCTGCCGGACGAGGTCCGCGCACTTCTCGCCTTCGACGACCAGGACTCGCTCGGCCTTGAGCACTTCGGGCTGCGCATAGAGCGGCAACATCCCAGGAGGATCTCCGAACGCCCATCCCTGGGCGTTCTTGTGGATCGGACGGAACTGTTTTCGGCCGTCGTCGCCGTTGAAGCGGTACACCCGCATGCGCTCCGTCGCGACACCATCCTCTTCGACGGCGTAGGACCAGTAGGCCGCGGGAGGCCCGAGCCGGCGTGCGATCACCGCGATCGCGTCTTCGGGTGTGCGCCAGGTCCGGGCCTTCTTAGGGTTTTCTTCTCGCCTCGAGCTTGGGAACAGGTCTCTCATTGAGAGCCCGAGTCGCTGGGCGATCTGGGCTGCGGAGCACCGTGCTCCGCCCGCGTCAACGTGGTGACAGTGCAGCAGCACGCTGCCGTCGCTATTGCATTTAATGGAAAGGTTGCGTGATCGCCCCTCATGGACGGGGCAACGGCTCCTCCATTGGCCCGGTCCGGCGTCCTGCGGCTCGCAACCGAGGGCGCCGAGCTTCGCGATCACCGTGTCGATCGGTGCGACTGTCGCGCTCATTTTTCACCTCCGATCGCGTCCCTGCGATCGTCGGTGGCGAAGCGCACTGTGTCGGTCCAGGCCGGCCAGAGAGCGGGATCACTCTCGACCTGCCAGACGTCCTGGTCGGTCCACGCCGGCCATTCCGCCGGGCATGTCGGTCTGTGGCGTTCGCGCTTCTTGCGATTGTCCCTGCGGGACTCGGTCGCATTGCGCGCAGGACGGACGGGTCCGAAGCCGCCGGCGGCGGCTAGAGGGGAGGTAGCCATCGATCGGTCCTTTCATTGCCGCTCGTAAGGGTGGGGCGCCAACCACCGACCCAGACTTCGCGGGATCCTGTGCCTCCGCCGGCCTCGAGCTCCGTGCTCGAGCGTGCGTCGGCTCTCGGTGACTCTAGCCCACCCGCGTGGGCAGCACAACCGTATCTTCGTCTCGGAGCGGCGTCGGGGAGAGGATCTCCCGCACCGCGTTGTCGACTTCGATCTCCGCGCACCGCGCCGCGGCCAGGTCGCGAGGCGACTGTGTGCGCTCGAAGAGCTGTCTGAGCGCCCGCGCCTTACGCACGATGGTCGCGAGGGCGATTGCGTCCCACTGGATACGCTCACTGGGCATGGGACCGGCTCCTCCTCATCTTTTCGACATGGCTCAGGACGGCCTTGACGTTGAGCCGGAGCGTCTCGAGATCCTCGGGCGTACCGCTCTGGACGTATTGCTTTGCCGCGGCCAGGAGGCACTCTCCGAGCAGCTCCAGGGTGTCTACATCGAAGCGTTCTTTTGCGCTTTTCATGCCTGCTCCTGGTGCCCGGCAAAATAGGGCTTGAGGTTGTACGTGACAGTGGACCCGTCGAAGAGCACAATCCCTCGCGAGTGAAGGTCTTTGACGGCCGCTCGGATCGACGAGCAGGAATGGCCAAATTCCGCGCCGCGCGACTCGACCACGTCGAGCTGGTGGGTGGTGGCCCACAGCACAGGCGCGTCGTCGGGCGCGGCCCCTCGATCGAGCACGGCCAGGATCGCGATCACGGCGTCCTCCGCGGAGACGCTCCACGACGCGAGCGACGCGCAATCGTACGCTTTGTTCATCTCTCCCTCCGAAAACAGAACCCCTTGTCCGTCGCGACGATCGCGACGAGCCCAAGTTCCGACAGCTCCTGCAAACGCGGGAACAGGACGCCGCATGAGATGCGTCGCCGCTCCGCGAGGACCAGGAGCTCGTACGCGCTGGTCAGTCTTACGGGATGAAGCAGCGCCAGCAAAAATGCATCGAAATCATCGTACATGGACCCTCCCTTGGGATCGTTAGAATTCCGCCCACACGGCTGCGATCACCGCGATCACAGCGCAGACCAGACTGCCTACTCCGCACGCGAGGCAGCTCGCGCAGCCCGCGATCACAAGGACCAACGGGACCGTCGACGGCGTGCTCCAGTCACGCGTGCTCGATGCGTCGAGTCGCTCGAGGGCGACGTCCAGGGCGGCGCACATGAGCCGCGAGGTGACCCAGAGTACCGCAGCGGCAAAGGCGTAAGCATGCCACGATGTGGATACGTTGATCATGACTCCTTACCGTCCTGTCTGCACTTCGGGCAGCGCCACTCAAGCACGCCAGTGTGCGTGAGACGAGTCCAGCCCTTGGCGATGGCCTCCATTTCGAGCCAGTTCCTGGCGATCCGCGGATCTGTGGTGTCGATCCTGATCTCCTCGTTGCACTCTCGGACGTTGCACAGGAGCGCGGCCCATCCGCGTGAATAAATGATCATTGATCCACCCCCCGCATCCCTGGCAAAAAAGGCGTCAGAGTGGTATACGGCTGCACGGCGGGATCGGCGAACCACGGATCGGCGACGTATCTCGGCGCGCCGGTCCGCAGCGGGATCGTGATCACCCCGTACGCGTGGGTCAGACGACGCCCGGTCCACGTCGTCTGGCGCCCGATCTCGCCCACCGGCAGCAGCGGGGCAGACGTACCCTCGAGCGGGGCCAGGTCCTCCTGGCTCGCAAGCCAGAGCGAGACATAGGAGCTCGAGAGCCCGATCGAGCTCGGCACGCCGTACGGGATCGAGGGCTCGAGCTCACCGCGAGCATTCCAGATCAGATCGAGCACGCCTGTGTACCTGTTGATCGGCGCCCGCGTCCGCTCCTGGGTCGTCCACACCGTGGACGCGTCGATCACCACGCCGAGTGGCAGCGTGATCGGTGGCCGGCTCGAGTCCGGGATCGGGCGCGAGACGATCGTGTACGGGGTCGCGGAGAGCGCCCCGTCGAAGCCCTGCCAGGTCTCGGTCTCCCATTCAAGGAGCTCGTCGACCTGGAGGTTGACGTTATTGTCCACACCGTCCCAGCCGTCATCCACGAAGCCGTTGCGATCGTCGTCGCGGCCGTTGACCAGGAAGAGATATTCGACGGGTACGCTGACGCGGCCCGTCGGCGTAATCACCGTCCGCGTGAGCTGCGGCGGCGAGCCCGGAGGACCGTCGTTTACGGCAAGGTCTGGGTTGCCCGGGCTCGCCGACCAGGGCGTGATCGCGAGCGGGCCGACGACTGTGTACGGGTGCTGGCCGACGGTGATCGTGTCGCCCACACGCACCTTCCAGAACCACGACGTGGGCTCGCACGGCAGCCCCTCGGCGTCGATGGGAGACTGCTCGACGACCAGACACGGATATGGCGCCGCGAAGCCCTGGGGCAGCGGCAGCCCCGTATTCACGAGGCCGCTCGAGTAACTGGGCCCCGGCTTGAGCGGGAGAGCCGCGCGATACGTCAGTTGCGCGGTCGGGTCGATCTGGCCGCCGGCGTAGGAGACGGTCGAGGCGTCGGGCAAAAACCGAAGCCCGGCGCCGCCAGAGGGTCCCGCCAGATCGCGGGCGCCGGCGATCGACGCGGAGAGGATTCGGGCGGCCGAGGTGATCGCCTGGCTGCGACCGTAATGCGCGTAAGCGGCCAGCGCCACGGCGCTGATCAGCAAGACGATCACGAGCACCACCAGGAGCTCCACCAGAGTAAAGCCGGGACGAGGCAGCACGAGTAGTGCTCGAAGCCGAACTGGGCGAGCCTGACGACCGCGGCCGCGCAGGCGATGAGTAGGACGCATATGCGTAGCTCCATTTGTTTCCTCTGTAGTAAGGGCTACTGGGTGACCCTGCTACCAGTATACGGGTATTACAGTTTACTGGTATACTTTCCGATAGAATTTACTTTCGCGGTTCATGCTCGGGTAAACTGACACGCCTGGTAACTGGGGGGTCTAGATGGACGTTTCGGAGCGAGTCGTGGCGCGTACCAACGACGCGGTGGTGAAGATCGAGAAGGATATCCTCGACCAGGCCAAGTTCGTGGCCGGGCGTCGCGGCGTGCTCATCGTCGAGTACCTGTCATCCATCCTGAGGCCAGCGGTCGAGCGCGACTTCGAGGCCGAGCACAAGGCCCTCCGCGAGGGTATCGGGCCAGCGCCGCGGAAACCGCGGAAGTGAGCGTGTGGTCAGTGTCGATACTGATGATCAAAGGGGGTGGCCTATGGCACGCAGATCGAGAGCCGAGGAATCGAGCGAACCCGTGGTTGCTGATGTCCGGAGGAAAGGCACCACAATTAACGCGACCTTCGTGCTCCCGCACAGCCTGAACGTGCGGCTTACGGCAGTGGCCGCAGGCGAGAGGATGAGCAAGTCCGCGTTTGCGGTGAAGTTGCTGGATCAATCCCTGCGCAGATTCAAGTTGGACGAAACTCTGCGATCCGGATTCGGGGACTTCCAGGGCGAAGATGACGCGGCTGCGTAGACTTTGCGCGTGAATCTCTGCCGATCGCGGAGACCCTGTCGGCGCAACCCCTTGTCGTGCACCGGGGAAGGGGAGGGGGTTGCGATTGAGAGTGTCCGCCGAGCTGGGCGCTCAGCTCGGCGGCGACCTGGCAGCATCTCGCTCGCGGCGCGGCGAGCGATGTTGCGATCGCGTTAGGACGATGGCGATCGCGCTTTGCGCGGAGCGTCTTCGAGGCGTCTCCGCTCCTCGCGGATCAGCCGTCGGATTGTGGAGGTGCGCTGACGCCCGGGGATAGTTCCCGATCTCTCCGCGTCCCTGGCCACGATCTCGGCCAGGGACGCGGCGTCGTCGGCGTTGAGGTCGATGACGAATCTGGTGACGTGGTTCATTGGCTGTCTCCTGTTCTGGCGCGCTCGCGGCGGACGAGCTGGCCGACGTACTGGGGGGATCGGTGGTAGCGCCTGGCCAGCTCGGACGGCCCCGCGCCCTCCGCGTGCAGTCGCCGGATCTGCTCGACCTGGGCCGCGGTGAGCGGTCGACGCGGCCGAGCTGCCTGGGCCTGGGTCTTCGGGCTTCGCGGCCGGACCTCGCGTGAGCGACGGGACCAGAGCTCGAGCGTGCCTTCGGTCCGCCAGTCGATTTTGAGGGCTCGCCTGGCGCGGGTGACCCACGTGCGAGAGACGCCGAATTCGGCGACTACTGCGCTCGCCGCCTCACGCTGGAGCGCGGTGAGAAGATCTCCAAAAATGAGCGGCCGGGGCGTGCCGCCGCGGCCCGAGGTGCACGGCCAGCGGAGCCGGCCCCGGGTTGTGAACGCGGTGACGGTCCAGTCGTCCCACTCGACCGCGTAGCGCTTGGAGCGGCTCGCAGCCGCCCGCACGACGTCGCCGGCCCTGATCCTCGGCCGCGTATAACGGCCGAGGCAGCGCGGAGGGGTCATGATTTTGCCTCCGCGTGGATTGCGTTTACTAGGGCCCCCCAGAAGGGGAGAGATTCCCGCGGGGCCACCACCGGGAGATCCGGACGCCACGCCACGAGCCCTAGGGCTCGGCGCAGGCCCTCTCGAGCGATCGTCATGCGCCACGCTGCGGGCGAGATCCGCGTGTCGATGGGTATGCGGCGCTCGCCGAGAATGAACACGAGTGTCCCGTAATCAATGCAAAAGCACACTCGCCTCCCCTCGGACGCGCGGCACAGCGCGTCCTTGATGGCCGCGCTCCAGGCGTTTCCGTCCGAGGCGTGCTTGCGGCCTTTGCCGAGCTCGGCAAAGGCCGGGTGCCGTAGAGTGGACGTCCCTTCCACTCCTCGCCGGCCACCCACCCCGGCAATATCGAGGTAGAGGATAGCGCAGGTGGCCACCATCTGGGTCTCGGCGTCCGCCTCATCTCCACCGGGCGTGCACCGGCTGTAAACTTTGGCCGCTATCGTCGCGGCCTCAACGCGCCGTTCGTGGCGCGCGTATCCGGTCTCTCCGACGAGACACTCTTGGGCGTGCCCAGTGACTCCCATTTTGTTCAGTTGGATGCCACACGCCCGGCGCGTCGTGGCGATTAAGAGCGTGCCGAGGTCGGCTTGTATGTCCATCTCTGCTCCTTTCGTGGTGCCCCGGCCGCGACGTGCGGCCGGGGTGTCGTCAGACATTCGGTGCCTTCGAGACCGTGTCTCGGCACCATTGGAGGAGGGCTTCCTTGACCGTCGGAGCATCCTTGCCGTAGACCTCCTCGATTGCATGGACGTCGTAGTCGCCGAGGCCCTGGGCTGAAGCCTCAATGTGGTCCCACTCCCACCCAAGATCGAGAGCGTACTGGTGTGGATCGAAATCGCGAGCGTTCATGGCGTGGTCCTTTCGTGTTGTCCCGGCCGCGACGTGCGGCCGGGGTATGCACTAGCACTCGCACTAGCACTCGCACTCTTCGCGCTCACAGATGGCGCACCACGTGTCGGGCATCGTATAGACTGTCCGGTCGTGGTCGTACGGACCACGCTGAGTCCCGCACACATGGCGTGTGCGGTGTAGGCCACAGTCCTTGCAGCGCTCGTCGATGGTGAGGGCCGTGCCGCCGATGCCCCACACGCCAGGGTTTTCGCTGTTTCCGCCTTCTTGTCTCGACGACCAGGCGTGGCTGTCCGGGTTATTCCCGCACGACCGCTGGTGGCTGAACCAAGTAGCCGCACGGATGAGCGCCTCTTCATCTGGCGGTATGTCGACGGTGATATGCCTCCGTCGGATCACTTCCCCATCCTCGTCTCGCTCCTCAATGGATACCGATAGGGTCGCGCCGGTCGGGTAGGAGCTGGTCTCGCGGACCAGTTCTTCCACAATCTCAATCGCTTCGCCCAGATCCCGAGCGTCGTCGACAATCTCTTCGCATCCCCCCTCGACGCAATACGCATATTCCATAGCTGGCTCCCCTGATCACCATGCCGGGCACAGGTTCCCGGCCGCGACGTGCGGCCGGGGGAAATCGATCATCAAACCCCGTAAATCTCACGCCGATACTCTCGGCCCGCAGCAGTGCGCACGACGGACACGACGGGCTCGTAACGGTCCCCAGGGTGCGGATGCGTCTCGGTCTTGATCGCGCCACAGCGGCGGCAATTTGAGACAAAACGGAATCGCCCGTCGGTCTGGAAACAGCCCGGGTTTTCGTCGCAGCCGCCGACGACCTCGACATCGCGCTTCCAGGTGTGCTTGTGCCTGCTCATCGCTTCGCCCCCTTCGGTAGTTCCGAGACGTCTCACTCGCGTCTCTATGGTGAGTATATGCTCGATATATGGACGAAGCAAGAGGGGACTGGATTTTTTTTCGCTCAGTCTTTCCAGAAATCCCTGAAGCGGTCCGCCGCGAGCTCGGTGTAGCGCACGGTGTGCTGGATATTCCGATGCCCGAGGTACGCCTGGATCGCGCGGGTGTCGCGTCCCTGATTCGCGAGGTGGTATCCGCAGGCGTGGCGGAGCATATGGGGGTGCACCTTCAGCGCGAGCTCGGCCTCCTCCGCCGCCGCGGTGAGCATCTTGGCCCAGG
Organism: Singulisphaera sp.; assembly: GCA_027451445.1. Classification (GTDB taxonomy): domain Bacteria; phylum Planctomycetota; class Planctomycetia; order Isosphaerales; family Isosphaeraceae; genus DAIDJG01. The sequence continues at coordinate 35,505 of DAIDJG010000227.1, read as the reverse complement.
CCGAGGTGGTCCAGGGACCTCCTCGTTCTGTCGCGAAAACATATCCTGATGCGTCTCGCTTGAGCCTGCGCAGCGCCGCGAGCTCGCCCCGGCTAAGAGGATGCGTGCTGGGTGATCCGCGCTTGACACGTCGCACGTGGAGCACTCGCTGTTCGAGGTCGACCTGGTCCCACCGCAGGTCGACGAGCTCGGAGGCGCGTAGGCCGTGCCGGTACGCGATCAGGATCGAGGCCGAGTCCCGGCTCGGATACCGGCCGCGGCGGGATGCGGCTTTCATGAGACGCTCCACCTCGGCCTCGGTCAGGTACTCGCGGGTGCGGATCTCGGCGTTGGGACGGCGCAAAGGCATCGATACTTTCCGATCTTTGTGAGGGCGAAAATGAGACTTTCCGTAAAACGGTGCACGGCGACCGTCCCAAAGGTGGAGTCAAAGCCGGTAAATCCTGCACGTTGCGCCTGGGACTGTCCGCAGATGGGCTATTTTACGGAAAGATCGGGTCCAGATCACCATTGCCGCAACGCCCGAGACTGGCTCGAGTTGCACGCGCCAAATGGGAGTCAGTCCAGCGGCGCAGGCCGACGGGCGCGGTTATGAGGGTTGCGCCACGCCGTCAAAGCGGCCGAATGCGCACCAGCTTACGACAGTCGCGCAACGGTAATGGTAGACACCTTGTCTCGCACCCGAGCGACCGATGCACTCTCCCGCCGACTTGGTCACGCAACACGATAGACTCACGCGCTGGTACGCGTCTCGCTACGCCGCGCGCGGCCTGGAATGGGAAGACGCGTACCAGGAGTCGTGCCTGGCCATCTGGCGCGCGGCGCTGAAGTACGACCCGAGCAGGCCGGACGCGGCTCCGTTTAGCGCTTTCGCGCGCAGCTTTTTGATCCGCGCTCTCGACCGTCAGCTCGCCAAGCACGCGGAGCACGGCTTCACTCACGCCTCCGACGTCGGATCGCGCGAACGCGTCGATCTGGACCAGCTCGAGTCTCCAGAGCCCGACACGCGAGACGGCATCTCCGAGGCGATCGCCGAGGCGCTTGACGTCCTGGACTCCCGTAGCCGTGCGATCGTCGTGCGGCGGTACGGTCTCGATAACTCGCCTCCGTGGTCGGTGATCGAGTGCTCGGTCCGGTTTGGCCTGAGCGTCTCCGCAATCAAGATCCTCATCGGCCGCGCACGGTCCGAGATCGGCGAGAAGCTCCAATCCGCTGGCTGGGATCCACGACGATTCACTGTCGCGATCAGTCGGCCCAGTCGCATCAAGATAGGCTGATGCAAAGCCCCGTCCGCAGCGGTACTATTGCCGCCCCCGAGACTCGCCGAGCGCGCCGCCGTCGCATGTACGGCAGGCGTGCTCCGTCGAGTCCCCTGTCAGCAGAGTCCCCAACGTGGGACGTACCGACCGCCATGCGGCTCTGGCAAAACGCCGGCCTCGGCCACTGGACGTCCTTCGATTTCTCTGCCCTCATCGCGGTCCTTCCGCGCCCCTGTCTCCCAAAACGCCAGTGATCTAATGTCAAAGCCAACGCGCACTTCCATCTTCGCCGAGGCCGAACGACGTGCATCCGACGATCGCGATCCCGACACGGTCGCGTGCGGCCCGGGTACGGGTCACGAGTCACTTGGTCGCGACGTTCTTTCATTCTTGGATGCGTACAAAGCACATCGCGACCTGGATTCCAAGCTCGAGTCGCTTCGAAAGCCGCTACTCACGCATTTCGAAGCGCAATGGTTCGAACGGCAACTCCAGGGGTCGCCGCCGACACCGTTGCGGCTCCGGCACACCTCCGGTGACGAGGTCGTCTACGTCACTCAGGACAGGACGGCCTCCAGGCCGCTCAGCGACGATCAGGTCGATGCGATCACCGCAGTGCTGGGTGACGATGCAGCCGCGGAATCGATCGAATACACGGTCGCTTATGGGTTTGATCCCGACGTGATGGCGAAGACGGTCCTGGTCGACGACGGGGGCCGCAAGAGGCGCAAGCGGCGCGTGGAGGATCTCGTCGGCGAAGCGCTTGATCATATCCGGCACGTGCTGGTCGCCAACGGCTCCTTGACCGCCGAAGAGGCGTCTCGTCTTGTGCGTGCCGATCGCCGGCACACACTGCGCAGGGGATTCCTGTCGGACCTACCCTCCCTGTGCAAGTGCGAGGCGAGCAGGATGTCGCAGGCGCTGAAAGCGGTCGGCTCGAGCATTGTGCGATTCATCCGCGTGGGGATCGACAAATAAATGAGCGCTTGTAAGTACGGGCGTCTTCCCAGACGGGAAGCCGCGAGGCTTAATCTCGGCGATTATCTCGTGTCGTCTCAGCTCCCGGCTTTGCCGGAGAGATGCGATTGGGCCGCGAAGGTCGAGTCCTGGCCGATGCGGCTCAACGACCGAATCGGCGATTGCACGTGCGCCGCGGCCGCGAATCTGATTGAGAGCTGGTCAGCAAACGCGTCGAGCGAGGTGTCGCCAACGGACGCCCAGGTTCTTGCGGCGTATTCCGCCGTGAGCGGGTACGACCCCGCCACGGGCGCGAACGACAACGGCGCGGACCTCCTCACCGTCTGCGAGTACTGGTCTGCCACTGGGATCGCCGGCAACAAGGTCCTGGCCTACGCCGAGATCCGCACGGGAGACCTCGAGACGCTCAAACAGGCCGTCCATCTATTTGGCGGCGCGTATATCGGTCTTAATTTGCCTGCGTCGGCGGAGCGACAGTTTGCGGCCAACCAGCCGTGGGACGTGACGCTCGAACTGTGGCCGAACGTCGGTGGTCACTGTGTGCCGGTCCTCGCCTATGACGCTCAATGGCTCTACGTCCCCACTTGGGGACGCTTGCAGAAAATGAGCTATCGCTTTTTCGAGCGGTACTGTGACGAGTCGTATGCGCTCGTCAACCCACTCTGGTTTCGCCCAGCGCTCATCGGTTGGGCTGCGTCCATCTATCGGTTTCTCGCGGGGGAGATGCCAGAAGGTCCGTCTCCAAGCGGTTTCCGGCTCGCCGAGCTGATGGGCGATCTACAGCTCGTGAGGGCGTCGTGAGGCCGGCTTATTCGTGGATTGACCTGCTTCTGTTCGCGGTGGCCGCCGCGATAGTCGTCCCCCTCGTCATCGACCTGGCCGAACTCATCATGGAGCAGATCTCACAATGACCCAGATCGTCCCTCTGATCGTCGCGCTATTCGCAAAGTTTTACCCCGCGATTGCGCCCCTGTTTTATCTCGGATATGTGATCGCGTCGGGGCAAAACGCCGAGCTCGGCACCGCTATTACCGCTGTGCTCGTCGCCCTAGGCCTTTCGCACCAAGTCGCCTCAAACGCCCAAAAGTGAAGAGCGAACATCCCATCACTGTAGCGGGCCTGGTCGCCACGCTTTTCGTGCCTCTTGACCCACACGCAGTCCTCGCGGTACTGGGCCCTGCGCTCACGTGCCTGGGCTGGTACCTGGACCGGCGCGAACGCAAGCTTCAGGCGCAGCTCCTGCGTGAGCGAGAGGCTCTCGTCGAGGCGGCGTTACGTACCCGCCAGGACGGCGTCCAATAATGCCGGAGCGAGTGCCGACCGCGAAGCTCGGGCCCTGGATGTCGCACGTGTCGCGGCATCGCGACTACGACCGCCTATCTCGCGATCGGGCGGCCAAGGCATTCTACGACTCGAAAGCGTGGCGCGACCTGAGGCTGCTCAAGCTCAGGCAATCGCCGCTGTGCGAGTGCTGCGTCTCCGCTGACAGACTGACCTCGGCCGCCGTGGTCCACCACAAGCGGCCGGTCTCAGAAGCTCCCGACCTCCGGCTCGAGCTCAGCAACCTGGTCTCCCTATGTTGGTCGTGCCATTCGCGTCTGCATTCCTCCCTCCCCCCTGAGGGGGGGGAGTTTTTTGCTACCCCTTGACCTCGCCCGACCGCACCCGACAGCGCGCACTTTTTCGTGCAAAATTGACGGACGCGAAGCGTAGTATAAATACATCCTAATGCGTGGACGCAAACCGAAACCGACGGCGCTGAAGATTTTGGCCGGCGATCAGCCGTGCAGAATCAACACCGACGAGCCCAGGCTCCCTGCCGTTACCGAGGCCGCGGCGCCCAAGTGGATCGGATCTTACGGCGCGGTGCTGTGGCGACGCATGGTCCCGATGCTCGTAAACGCCGGCGTGTTGACTCAGGGAGACCTTCCGGGCCTTGAGTTGCTTTGCAGCGAATACGACGGCCTCAGACGCGACCCAACCAACGCAGGTTGCCGCGACCGTTATCGTCGATTGTTGGCCGAGTTCGGTTTGACACCGTCTGCCCGGTCCAGGCTGAAAAGCACTGCGGCTCCCAAGGCGGACGCGCTCCAGGTGTTCCTCTCGAAGTGACCCCGAAAGCGTCAACTCGGTACAAGCGGGGAACGAACGCGAAACGCGTGCGCAAGCCAAAAGCTCAGGCATCCTTCTCCCGGGATGCCTCGGACGAGATTGCGCTGGAGCAGGGCTATTATGTCGACGCTGCGAAGGGCCAGCGTGTGTGCGATTTTGTGGAGACCTTCTGCCGTCAGTCTAAGGGGCGTTGGGCAGGCCAGCCCATCAAGCTGCTCGCGTGGCAACGTGATTACCTCATGCGGCTATTTGGGTGGCGAGCGCAAGACGGGACGCGGAGATTTCGGACCACGTACCTGGAAGTGGCAAAGAAGAACGGCAAGTCGACGCTGATCTCAGCGCTTGCGATCCTGCTACTCGTTGCCGACGATGCCGGGCCAGAGGTCTATCTGAACGCGGTGGACCGTGAGCAAGCCTCGATCGTCTACGACGAGGCGGCGAAGATGGTCAAGGCGTCCCCGGAGCTCCAGGCCCGGCTTGAGGTCGTCGCAAGCCGCGGCGTCATCGTCAACGAGGCCAATAACGGCAGGCTCAAGAAAAACAGCGCCGACGCGCCGTCGAAAGACGGCGTCAACGCCTCGGCCTCGATCTTCGACGAGCTTCACCGGTTCAAGTCGCGTGCCTTGTGGGATGTGTTTGAATACGCGGGCGCCGCGAGAGAACAGCCGCTGCGGATCGTGATTACCACGGCCGGCGAGGATGCCAGCGGTGTCTGGCACGAGCAGCGGGAGTACAGCGAGAAGGTCCGCGACGGCGTGATCCCCGACCCGCGTCACCTAGGCGTGGTGTACCGCGCTGATCCCGCCGACGATCTCGATGATCCCGCGACCTGGCACAAGGCCAATCCTTCGCTCGGCGTGACGATCAGCGAGGACGATTTCCGGCGCGATCTCGAGCGAGCCAAGCGTATCCCGAGCGAATGGGCCAATTTCAAGCGGCTTCGGCTCAACATCGTGGCCGCCGGCGACGCAAAATTCCTGCGGCTCGAGAGCTGGGACGCGTGCTCAGCAGCCCCTTGCCTCGGCGGAGACGAGCCCAGTTATATCGGCATCGACCTCTCCGACACTCAGGATCTTTCGGCGGTCGCGCACCTGCGCGGCAATTACGCCGACGGCTTCGACCTCATGGTCCATTTCTATCTGCCGCTTGAAAACATCGCCGATCTCGAGATGAAGCACGGTCTGCCGTATCGCGAGTGGGCCGATCGAGGTCTTATCACGCTCACCCCCGGCAACGTGATCGACTACGAATTTATCCGCGCCGACGTCGTGGCGATCGCTAGCAAGAGCAGCATCCGGAAAGTGCTGATCGACCCTTACAACGCGACGCGGCTCGGCATCGAGCTCAAGGAGCAAGACGGGCTACCTGTCGAGTTCCTTCGCCAGGGTTTTTTGTCGCTCTCATCGCCGACCAAGGAGCTCGAGCGCATCGTCCTCGGACGCATGTTACGCCACGGCGGATCGCCGCTCCTTCGCAATCACGCGAGCAACGCGGTCGTTGTCAAGGACGCCGCGGGCAACATCAAGCTCCACAAGGGGCGCAGCCAAAAAAAAATCGACGGCATGGCCGCGACCGTCAACGCGGTGGCCGGCCTTTTATTGGCCGATCCGTCCGAGCACGAGTCGGTCTACGACCAGCGCGGTATCCTCTTTTTGTAAGGTTCCACCATGGCTACGACCGGATCAAACTTTGTTTACGTGACCGACGCGGGCAACGCCCTCTTGCAGGGCTCGGCTGCCGTCTCACCGCCTTTTGTCGCGGCCATGAGCCCGGTGCAGGCACTGGAGTGCGTCAATAGCGCGCCCGACAATCCGGCTCTGCCGAGTTATCCCGGCGTGTGCGTCGATCGCGTCTCCGTCGATCTGTCGCTGCTCTCGACGCAGGTACCGCTCCAGGTCGGCCAGACGCAGGTCGCGATGGGCGCCTATCTCGGCGGCTATGCGAAGAATGGCGCTGTGCTTCTTTCCCTCAGTGGCACGACCGCCCAGTCGATCGACTTCACCGCGACATCTGCGGCGTCACCCGCCGCGTATGCTGGCGACACGACGCTGGCGACCTGGTACGCCATCATCGTGCGCAACCTCGGCGCCGCGAACGTCACGATTAGCCCGGGCGCCTCGAATCCGCTCCGCAACGAGTTCGGCGGAACGTCGCCTACCTACACGCTCGCGCCGGGCGACGTGTTCATCATGAATTCCTCGGCCGGCCAGGCGGTGGACTCGACCCACAAGGTCCTGACCTTCACTCCCTCCGCCAACACCACGCTCGCCGTGTCGTTCGGCGGCGCGTGACCATCCCAAAGCACCCTCCCGCCTCGTCATCCCGCCCGTGAATCCCGTCTCTCGCCTCACGTCCTGGATTGCGCGACGCAAGCTCAACCGAGAGCTGCGCTCGCTCGGTTACCTGGGCACTGGAGCGGTCCCCTCCGCTCCGGTGCTGTCAGGTACCTTCGTCACGCCCGAGACCGCGATCGGCCTGGCCGCGCTCTGGAGCGCAGTCAACACGATCTCGCGCGACATGGCGGTGATGAGCCCCCACGTGTACCGGCGCCTCAAGGGCGGCGGCCGTGAGATCGACTCTAGCCATGACGTCGAGGGGATGCTTGCCGGCGAGCCCGCTGCAAACACAGACCCCTTCCGCTGGACTCAGACCGAGGTGAGTCACACGCTCACTCGCGGCAATGGGTACTGCGAGATCGTACGCGACGGCAAGCGCGGGACGCCGATCTCCTGCGAAATCCTGCATCCGTCGAAGACTGTTCCCAAGCGCACCAAGTCGGGCAAGCTCTTTTACGAGTTGGACAACAAGGAGCGGTTGCTGCCCGAGAACGTGCTCCATTTCGCCGGCATGGGGTTCGACGGAATCCAGGGGTATTGCCCCATCACGATCATGCGTCAGACGATCGGGCTGGCGATCGGCGCGGAACAGTACGGCGCTGCGTTTTTCGGCAATTCCGCGAGGCCGGGCGGCTGGATTAAGACCCCCAAAAGGCTCACCGAGCAGGCGATCAATAACCTGCGGAAAACGTTCAATCAGATCCATCAGGGAAGCCAGTCCGCGCATCAGGTCGGCATCCTCGAGGAAGGCGCGGAGTGGGTCCAGAGCGAGTTCTCGCCGCAGGACGCGCAGTTCCTCTTAACGCGTGAATTCCAGGTCAAGGACATCGCGCGGATCTATTCGATCCCGCCGCACAAGATCGGTGACTACTCTGAGTCGCACCTCGCGAACGTCGAGGAAGCGAACCTGGATTACGTCGCTATGACTCTCCTGGGCTGGGTCGCGATGATGGAGGCGCAGCTTAATTTCAAGCTCCTCACGCGCGACGACCGCAAAACGCACTTCATCGCATTCGACATGTCAGTGCTTATGCGTGCGAATGTTGACGCACGCATGAAGCGTATCCAGACCCTCCGTAATACAGGCGCAATCGCCACCGACGAGATTCGTGTGGGCGAGGGCCTCAATCCGGTGGGAGCGGACCGCGGCGGCGATCTGCTGCTCGTGCAGGCCCAGTACGTCCCGCTGGACCAGGTCGGCAAGCAGCCCACGGTGGGCGCCTCGAAACTCGAGCGTGCCGAGCAAAACGGGTATCACCACAGACTGGACGGCCTCGTATGATGCGCTTGAATTACACCGGGCTCGAGCACGCCAAGCAGCTTATTCGGCATGGCAAGATCAGCACCGGTCCGTGGGCTTACGACGCCGTCGATGAGCAGACCCAAAAGGGGCCAAACGGCACGGACCACGCCGAGCACGAGCGCCATCACCTGGCAATCGATGACGCGCACCCGGTGGGACACGAGGATCGGGCTCGATACCCCTTCGCGAAGGACGGCCAGATCTACCTGCGGGCGCTCCATGGGATCCGCAACGAGGCGCACGACGCCGGCCAGACCGACATTTCTCGCGCGGCGAGCGAGCTAATCGGTGAGGCCAAGGTACGGCAGACGCCGCACGAACGGCATATCGTCAAGGACGGGTCCAAGTGGAAGCTCTACACCAAGGACGGCTCGAGGCTCATCTCGACGCACGCGTCCAAAGAGGGCGCGGTCAAGCAGGAGGAAGCGATCAAGGCTCACGAGGCTGACGCAGCCGCTGGCCGCTCGGCCGAGGTCCGCGACAAGACGGGATCGAGCCGCTCGATCGAGCGACGGTTCGTGGGCGCCCAGGTGGAGCTCCGCGAGTCTAGGACCGGAGGGCCTGGACGGATCGAGGGCTATGCCGCCACATTCGAGAGCAATTCCGTGGACCTGGGCGGCTTCATCGAGCGCCTCGCCCCGGGTGCATTCCGCGCAGCGCTCGCCGCCGGCGACGATTGCCGGTGCCTGCGAAATCACGAGGACGATAATTTGCTCGGCCGCCGATCGGCTGGCACGCTCGAGCTCAGCGAGGACTCCCACGGGCTCCGCTTTGCCTGCGAGTTGCCCAATACGCAGGTCGGCCGAGACACGGCCGAAATGGTGCGCCGCAAGGACATGACCGGGTGCTCATTCCAGTTCACCATGGGCGGACCGGATGACGAGGCATGGGATTTTTCTACTCCAATGCCTGTGCGCACAATTAAACGCGTCGGCAAGCTTTTTGACGTGGGTCCCGTAACTTTCCCCGCGTACGAATCGACACGCGTCGATATGAGATCCTTCGCCGCGGCGAAGGCGCTGCATGCGTCCCCTCCCAAAACCAACTCCCAGGCCAAGGCCCGCCAGCGGCTCGCCGAGGCATCCCTTTAAGCCCACCAGGACCTCATTCCGATGAGTCTGAAAGAAACCGCGGCTGAACTGCGCGCCAAGCGGGCGAAGCTGCTCGACGAATCGCGCGAAATCATCGAGCGTGCCGAACGAGACAACCGGCAGCTCACGCCCGACGAGGAGGCTCGCCACGTCGCCATTACGGGCGACTACAATAATCCCAAGGCCAGCCCCGGCGAGGCCAACCAGCTTGCCCAGCGCATCAGCCAGATTGAGCGTCAGATCGCGGTCGACGCGATCGGCGACGAGCCGGCCGAACGGCGCAGCTCGCCGCTGCCCCATGAGGACCCGGCCAACAATCGCAATGGCAGGCATCGGTACTCGCTGATCAAGGCCGTGCGGCAGATGGCCTCGAAGGGCCTCGAGCCCCTGGACGGCATCGAGCGCGAGGTCTCAGCCGAGATCAGCCAGCGGTCCGATAAGACGCCTCAGGGCTTTTTTATGCCCTATCGGACCTCCAGCCGTACCAGGCGTGACTGGGATCGCGAGCGGCGAGCCCTGGACACGAACGCCGGCGCGGGCTCTGTACCGACGAACCTCGAGCGCGACTGGATCGAGCTCTTACGCAACAAGATGGTCACCATGGCGGCCGGCGCTCGCGAGATCACCGATCTCAAGGGTAAGTTTGCGATCCCGCGCCAGAACGCCGCTGCGACCGCGTACTGGGTCGCGGAGTCGGGCGCTCCGACCGGCTCGAACCAGTCGCTTGACCAGGTTCTTTTCACGCCTCACACCCTCGGCGCCTTCACCGATATCAGCCGCCGCTTCTTCGAGATGACGGTACTTGAGACCGGCGACGAGTTCGTGCGGGAGGACTTGACCGCGATCCTGGCCCGCGGCGGTGACCTGGCCGCGCTCAACGGCACGGGTGGAAGCAATCAGCCGCTCGGCATCCTGCAAAACACGGGTATCACGGCGACCCGCACAGTCAGCCTCGGGACCAACGGCGCTGCTCCGACTTTTAACGCGATGGTCGAGCTGTACACGATCGTCTCGCGCGGCAATGCCGCCGACCTGGGCGAGTTCAGCTACATCGGCAACGCGGACGTCTATGGGACGCTCGCCACCACGCCGAAGATCGGGTCGACCTTCCCGATCTTCATCCTCGAAGACGACAAGGTCTACGGCAAGACGCTCCACCAGACCATGCAGTTGCCCAACAATCTGACCAAGGGGTCGGGCACGAATCTCTCGCCGATCATCGGCGGCATCTTCAACCAGCTCGTCTACGCCTACTGGTCCGGCGTGGACATCCTGGTCGACCCTTACACCGGCTCCAGCTCGGGCACGGTGCGCATCGTCGCGCTGCAGGACATGGACATCCAGGTCCGGCACAACGAAGCGTTCTCGGTAATCGTGGACATGGTGTCGAACCAGAATCAGTGACAGCTAGCCCGCGGGGCTTTCCCGACTCGCAGGCCAAAATCCTGTGATGTCGGGGGGCCTCGCCGGCTCCCTCATTTTCTCGAGGCAATAATGCTCGTGCTCGTGAAGCCGGAAGTGCGTGGAGTCCTGATCGGGACGCGCTACCTCACGCACCAGGACGGCCCTGTGGACGTCGAGGCGCACCGCGCCGCCGACGTGATCAAGCAAGGTTTTGCCGAGGCTGTCGTCGCGAAGGTGCCCACCATTCGCGCGGTTGAGCCGAGGGCCTCGGCGTCGCGCAGGTCGCTGAGCTGATTTCTCCTCGTGCGACTCGTCCCACTCACCACGATGGACGGCGTGACGGCGGTCACTCAGGTGACTTTCACCGGCACGCTCACGTCGGGATCTCCTACCGTCACGGGGATCTCGTCGACCGCGTCGCTCAATGGCGCCCTGGGCGTCTCGGGCGTGGGGCTGCCTGATTACACGTACGTGCAATCGATCGACTCGCTCACCCAGATCACGCTCACGCAAGCAGCGACCTCGAGCGGGAGCGTTTCGCTCACGGCCAATATCGAGCCCGTCACATTGCCCGAGGCCCGATTCCACTGCCGCGACGAGCTGCTCTCGACGGACAGCGCGATCGTGCTCGATAACGCGCTCATCGCGGAGCTGGTCTCGGCCGCGAGAAGGTACTGCGAAACACAGCTCAAGTCCGCACTCTTGACGCAGTCGTGGGTGCTCTATCTCGACTCGTTCCCGAGCGCCGGCGGCTACTACAACCGCGCGATTCGGGAGATCTGGCCGTCGATTGGCGGACTGCCGAGCGGCCTTGGGTTTTATCCCGGTCTCGTCCCCAATTCGACGGGTGTGATCGATATCCCGCTCGAGCCCCTTCAGTCGATCACCAGCGTCAATTACACGGATTTCGAGGGGAACACCGATACCGTCGCGACCTCGGCTTACGACGTCTCGATCGGCATGCAGGGCAGGATTCAGCCGGCCTATTCGAAGGTCTGGCCGATCAGTCGGCCCACGATCGACTCGGTCCAGATCACGTTTGTCGCGGGCTACGGCTCGACGGCCTCGACGATCCCCCCTCACGTGAAGCTCGCGATCAAGATGCTCGTCGCACACTGGTACGAAAATCGCGAAGCGTGCCTTGATCAACAACTGTGGCCAGTGCCGCTCGCGATCGACAGCCTGCTCTCACCGAGCGCCACCGGAAAATACTGTTGAGGCCCACCCGAACAGGCCGGATGCGTCAGCGCATCACGGTGCAGATGCCAGCGCAAACCGAGTCGCGAGACTCTTACGGCCAGCCGATCAGCCAGCCGACGACCATCGGCACGTTCTGGGCAGAGGTGCTGCCGCTTACGGGCCACGAGCTCGCGGTTGCTCGGCAGCTCAAGGCCCAGGCGAGCCACAAGGTGCGGCTGCGGTACCAGGGCGCGGCGCCACTCAGCCCGGAAATGATCCTGACGCTCAAAGGACGCACGCTCGGCGTGATCGAGGTGCGGAATGTCGAAGAGCGCAACCGACGGTTCGAGATGACGTGCTGGGAGATGCAGGGCACCGGTCCCGTATGAGCGACGCGACGTCTTGGTCGCCGGCCGTCGCGCTGGGCGTAGTCATTGCGGCCGTCGCAACAGCGTGCGCGGAGCCCGCGATCGACATTGCAATCCAAATGGCTGTTTCGGCGTGCTCGGCGCACCTGATGTCCTTTGGCGCTCATATGTTATCTGTCTTATCAGTAGCGAGGTAACTCGGTGAACACACCTCAAGCCACAGCTCTCGCGGTCGCGCAAAGCGTGGCCAACCTGGCGACGCAGGCGATCCAGTTGTACAAAGAAATCAAGGCGCTCCAGGCGTGCGCAGGGGCACTCAATCCCGACGCGATCTGGCAGCAGCTCCAGACCGCGCCGCTGAACGCGGACGGCTCGGTGAGCGCGAGCCCGGACGCTTCCCCGAACACCGCGCACCCGATCGTGGTCGCGTCGCTCAACGTCTCTCGGAATAGCCTGATCGGGGCTTACAGCTACCTCGGTGACGTCGCCAATTGCCTCGACGGGACCAGCTCGCCGTCCACTACAAACAGAATCGACGTGCTCAATCAGATCGCCGGAGTCGCCTGCTAATGGCTGCGACAAAGGGCTACTCCACGCTGATGTCCGGCGCGACCTCGAGCGGCACCTCGAGCGCGGCGGCGCTCTCGACGACCGATAGCGCGACTCTGTACGTGCAGATCGTGCAGGCCGGGACGCCGACGGCAGCGGCGACCGCCCAGGTGCAGTGGTCCGTCGACGGATCGACCTATTTTGATGGCCCGCTCCTGTCGACCACGCTCGCGGCCGGCACGAGCCAGTGGACGATCGCGGTGCCAGACGACGCGGTCGCGGCCCAGGTCGTCTACACGGCCCAGACCGGCGGTACCTCGTCGACCTGCACCGTGCAGGCCGGGACGGTGGTCTATTAGTCACCGCGTGGTCAAGCCCCTGGCCGGCACGCCGCTGAGCGGCAGGCATGACCTGTCGCGTGGGCTGCTCTACTGTCACGGGCTCCTCGAGGGAGCCGGGTCCACGTCGCAGGACTCGGCGCCCTACCAGCTCGGACTAACGTCCCGCGGCTTCGGCACGACCGACCCGTGGGGGGGCGGGCCGGCGGGGGGTGGCCTCGTCTGCACGACGCCGGATGCCTCGCTCTACTCGATCTTGCCGTCCGTCGCCCAGGTCGGCTGGCCGATCACGATCGCGTGCTGTGCGACTCTGCTCGAGACGCCGACGACAGCGGCGGCCGTGTCGGGGATCTGGTACGCCGTCAACACTCCCCCCTACCACGTGCTCGACCTGTACTGGGGTAGCGGCCTGACGCTCACGGCCGGCTGGAATTACGGGAGCTCCAGCTCGGACAACAGATCCATTGCATCGCTCACGCTCGGCCAGACGTTTGTCGCCTCTGTCACCGCGACCTCGAGCGCGGTCGCGGTGTACCTGGACGGCGTCCTCCAGAGGTCGCAGCCAGGGACGTACGGCAGCGGCCCGGCGTACAGCTCGACGAGCCAGGTCGTGCACGGGCAATGGCCTGGGTACACGCGCAATCCGGGGTGCGTGATCTACTGGTCGCTCGGCTGGTCACGTGCGCTTTCGGCGGCCGAGCACGCGGAGATCGGCTCTTCGCCGCAATGGATCGCGAATCTCTATCGCCGCCGGATCGTCGCGCCGAAGCGTGTGGTGATCCCGATGCGCGGCGCCCTGTCGGGCGGTGGTCTCGGATCTCTTACGCGTGGTGTTAGGACGGGGGGTGCAGCGTAATGGCAAACACCGGCGTGAAGGGGATCGACGTCCGGCAGACAGGCACGGCGCTCGTGTTTCGGGCGTTTATGCAGACTTCTGCGGGTGCCCTGGTGACGACGGGCACGACGTCTCTCTATTTGCAAGAGCTTCAGAGCGACGGAAGCATCAAGACCTACGACTTTTCGACCAACACCTTTTCGTCGACGGCTGTCACGACCGAGACGGCGTCGATGACCTATCGCAAATCGAATAATGCCGCCACGGACACAGGACTCTGGACTTATGCGTTGTCGGTGTTGACCGGCTTTACCGCCGGCGCGGTGTATTTGATCCGGGTCAATAATCCCAACGCGTACCCGACCGACCAGTACCGTGAGATCCAGTTCGGCGGCGACCAGGGCGACCTGGCCGTGCTCGCGAGCGGATCGAGCGGAGTCGGGTATCTCGAGACCGACGTCGAGAGCTGGCGCACGGGAGCGGTGCCGGCGACCTCGGCGACCGGCGTGCCCGTGGTCGATCCGCACTACTGGAGCGGCGGGGCAGTGCCAGCGCCCTCTCAGACCGGCGTCCCGATCACCGACGCCCATTACTGGTCGGGCTCGATCGTGGCCACCCCCAGCGTCTCAGGCGTGCCTGTGGTCGACGTCCACGACTGGAGCGGCTCAGCGGTGGCCACGCCGGCGATCACCGGCGTGCCCGTGGTCGACGTCCACGACTGGAGCGGCTCCGCGGTAAGCAGCCCTTCGACGGCGGGCGTCCCGATCGTGGATACGCACTACTGGATCGCGGGCCTGATCCCCGCGCAGACCACCGCGGGCATCCCGGACGTCAACGTCAAGGAGTTCGCGGGATCCGCCGCGGCCGTCGACACCAACGGGTTCCCGCGGATCGCGGGCCCGTACAAGATCAACACCGCGAGTGGCTTCGCCTTCGCGATGGTCTCCAGCTCCGACCACGTGACCCCGTACACAGGGGGATCTGTCTCAGCCGTGCGGTCGATCGCCGGCGGCTCCGAATCCGCCGTTGGCGGCACGATCACGCAGATCGGCGCGACGAACCGTTACTACTTTGCGGGATCTGCTTCGGACTTCAACGGCGCCTCGATCGAGTACACGTTCTCGGCCACAGGCGCTGATCCAGTCACAGTCTCGATCAACACGACCCCGTGATCGTTACACCGCTCGCAATCCCGCGACCGCAAGCCCACCCGACCCAGGTCGGCCTCTTCACGCCGCGCTATCTCGGGGCCAGCGGGCCGGCCCAGCAGGATTTCCGCCAGGCGCTTTATGCGAAACTGGGATCGCTTGCGGGTCTGACGTCGATCGTGGGGTCGGCCATCTATCCCAACGTCGCGTCGCAGGTGCATGACTTCGTGGCCGACGGGCCAGCGCTGACTTATGCCGTCGCGTCTCGCACCAGCGGTCACGCGCTGTCGGGTTCGGACGGCACCTCGCTCGCGCGGGTGCAGTTTCAGGCACTCGCCACCTCGGTCGCGACGACGGCCGCGATTGTGGAGGCGCTCCGCGACGAGATCGACGGAGTGGTGCTCGAGTCGTGGGGCAACGGCACCATCGAGGTGATGTCCTGTCTCCAGGATGGTGACGACGACGATCCGTATCTTGCCCAGACGGGTACGGATACGTGGATCTATCTGCAAAATACCGAGTACTCGATCCACTTCCGCGTCCCGCTTCCGAGCCTCAAATGAGCGTTAGCCACAAGCTCCAGTACACAGTATCCTCGAGCACGGGATCGCAATCGGTGAGCGGCTACGACACCGAGACCGGCAACAGCGAGATCGTGATCCCCACGCAACAGTTTGCGGCCTCGACGTCCAATCAGTCGATCACGCTGTCGCTCACCGCGGCCAATCTGCAATCGGTGTTCCTGGTGAGCGACAAGGGTCTTACCCTCAAAACCAACGGCACAGGCGCCGCCGACGTCCAGACGCTCTCCGTGAGCGGCACGCCGACGGGCGGCTATATCGGCGTGGCTTTCGGCGGTCAGACGACCGTCGTCCCTTACGACGCCACGGCTTCCCAGGTTCAGAGCGCCCTCCAGGCGCTGTCTACGATCGGCTCCGGCAACGCGACCTGCGCGGGCGGACCGCTCCCCGGCACGGCAATTACGATCACCTTCGCCGGCACGCTGTCGACCGGCCAGCAACCCGTGATCCAGACCTACTCGGGCGAGCTCACCGGCGGCACGTCGCCCACCGCCTCGGTCGTTCACACCACGCCGGGGCTGCCCACCAATACCATCGTGCTCGCGCCGGGCATCCCGCTCGTGTGGGGTGTCTCTGGCTACGGCTCCAATCCTTTCACGGCCAACGTCACCTCGGCGTACGTGAGCTGCACCGCGGCCGCCAGCCTGACCGGCAAGATCTGTACAGCGTGAGCGCCGGAAAAAGGTCGCTTTTCGTTTCGGGGATCCGCCGGCTCGACCGCAAGCTGCGCCAGCTCGAGCCCAGGCTTCAGCGCAAGCTGATCGGCCAGGCCATGCGCGCCGGTCTCAAGGTGCTCGCGAGCGCGGTCAAGTCCGTTGCGCCGGTGTGGCACGGGGTGCTCCGGGGTGCGATCAAGGTGAGGGCCATTCGCAAGCGCAAACGCGGCACCGTGCGGCTGAACGTGGAAATCCTCGCGACGGACCGCACAAAACGGACGAGTGCCAGGACGGACACGACCGTGTTTTACCCGGCGATCGTGGAGTACGGCTCCAAAAAGCGAAGTCTCGAGCCCAACGATTTCATGAAACGCGCGTTCGACTCGCATGGCCACCAAGTGAAAAGTCTCACACTCGAGCATTTGCGCGCAGGCATCGAGCGCGAAGCCAAAAAACCGTAGGAGTAATCCAGTGCCCATCACCGTCCGTGTTGCCGCCGTCGACTTCGACGACCAGGGCGAGCTCAAATGCATCAAGGTGTTTTTATGGGATAGAACGTTCGACCTGTTTGGCCGCCACGACAAGAAGGTCGGGGTGCTGCTCAAAAAGCTCGGGCTGAAACGCTATCCCGACCGCTGGGTCGACGTCACTGATCGCCCGGATATCGCCGAGGGCGAGCCTTTCCCGTTCGTCGCACGGGACATCTGAGCCTCGGCCCGCGCACGTTCTGACTCTTTTTGGAGGTCCTGACTCATGGCCGTAGCGTGGCCCGCCCTGGGCACTACCATATCCATCGACGAGGCCTATCCGCCCGGCGGCACGTACACGCTGATCGGCCAGGTCCTGTCGATCAACGGCGCAGGCGGCGGCGAGGTCGGTGAGCGTGACACGACCACGCTCGCATCGACCGTGAAAACCAATTTCCCGACAATCCCTGATAACGGCACGTGCGAGGTCGAGACCAATTACGATCCCACCGATGCCGCGCACAAATTCCTGGCTCTCCTCAAGGACAGTCCGCCGACGGGTTCAGCGCAGAGCTACAGTGGATTCAACAATTTCAAGGTCGTCTTCGCCAGCGGCACTACCGCCTCGAGCAAGGTATTCCCCGGCTGGGTCAAGACGATGGACGGCGCTGAGGCCGGCGGCCCTGAGGAGAATCTCAAGGTCACGTGGGGTATCAGGGTCTCCGGCGCGAACACGTCGACGCCGTGAAGGCGATCTTCGGCGCACTACCACAAAGCATCACGAGGTCTGCATGTTTCGAGAAACGCTTTTCGCCGTCGACTGTTCGCGCGCTATCGTCCCAGTCGAGACCGAGCACGGCCGTACCTATGTGCGCAGCCTGACCGTCGCGGAAAAGGACGCGTTCGACACGGCCGTCCAGGCAGACAAGCAGTACCGCGCGCGCATTCTGATTGCGTGCTGCTGCGACGAACGTGGAGAGCCCGAATTCGACGAGCTGGACGTCGGACGCCTGAATCTGCTACCCGTGCGCCTGGTCGAGCCCCTGGTCGACGCCGCGATCGCGGTCAATCGATTGCGACCTGAGGACGCCGAGGCCTTCCGAAAAAACTGATCGAGCGGCCGGAGCGCAGGTTCCTTTTTCGCCTCGCGCTCCAGCTTGGCCGCATGGTCTCCGAACTCGAGCGCATGCCCGATCGTGAGTTTCGCGAGTGGATCGCGTATTTCGGCCTTGAGCCGATGCCCGATCCCGCGTGGGACGCCGGCCAGATCTGCGCCACGATCGCCAACTCGCAGCGGGCGAAGGGGCAGCCCCCATTCCGCGCCCAGGACTTCATGCGATTGCCTGATCGCGGCGCCCAATCGGAGTCCGAGATGCGCGCCAATCTCGAGAGGATCACCGGCTAATGGCGATCATCGGCAAGCTTTCGATCCTGATGACGACCGACACGCAGCGGCTGCGCAAAGGTCTGCACCACGCCAGTGGGCTCCTGGGGCGGTTCGAGACAGGCGTGACGCGGTCCGGTCTCGCGCTCAAGACGTTTTTCGCAGGCGCTGCCGCGGCAGCCGCGGCAGCGGGTGTCGCCAAGATTGCGATGGCGGGATCAGGCCTCGTCGAGACCTTGAACAAGGTCGAGGCGACCTTCGGCTCGGCCGCGCCCGAGGTCGTTGCGCAGGCCAACCGCATGGCGGACGCTTTCGGGACCTCGAAGGTCGAGTTCATGGACGCGGCTTCGAATCTGGGGGGGCTCTTCAAAAACCTGGGCTACACCGCCGAGCAGTCGGCGAAGCTCTCGGTTGAGATGGTCAAGCTCGCCGACGACGTATCGTCATTCAAGAATCTGTCCTTCGATGAGGCGCTTCAAAAGGTCCGAGCAGGCATCTCCGGCGAGTCAGAGCCGCTCAAGTCGATCGGCGTCCTTATCGACGAGACGACGACGAAGCTGGAGGCCATGAGGCTGGGCCTCGTGCGCAATGGACAGGAGCTCACGCAGGCCCAGAAGGTACAGGCCCGTCTGTCGCTGATCACGCGCAATCTGGCCGACGCGCAAGGTGACCACGCCAAGACAGCCAACGAGATGGCGAACGCCCTTCGCGGCCTGGGAGGCCGTGTGCAGAACCTGGCCGCGGACCTGGGCGTCGCGCTTCAGCCGGTCGCGAAAAGCGTGCTCGCGGAACTCAACACGGCCGTTACAGCGCTCGGGATCGCCTGGGAAGAGTCCAAATCCTCCGTGGTCGCCTTCGCGAGCTCGACCGTGGGCTCGATGGAGGGTGCTGCCGGCTCGGTCGGCGTGCTCCAGACGACGGTCGGCTTTCTGGCTGATGCGTGGCAGTTTATGGGTAACGCCTTCAGCGCTGTCCAGTCGTACGTGACCTCTGGCCTTGCCACCATCGTGAGCGCGCTTTCCAAGGTCGCGGGAGCGCTCGACTGGGTCCTCGAAAAAACGGGGAGCGCCAGGAGCGGGCTCCAGGACTTCCTGCGTACCTACGCTGACGATCTGGATCGTCTCTCCAAGGATCAGTGGGGACGTTTCCTCGCGGACATGGCGCGGCCTCCTAAGTCGCAGGCACTCGCGGAGTATTTCGACCGGGCGAGGGACAAGATTGCGGCCGTGCAAAAGGATGTCGCAAAAACACGCACCGACGTTTCAACGATCACGCCCGGGCAACCGGGCCCGGGCAACTCGCTCGGCAACGGCACGCGTTACGCCTCCGCAGCCGAACTCGGCTCGCGCGAGGCCACGAACGCGATCCTCACCGCTCGGTTCGGCTCGGTCGGTAGCCGCGGGCCGCAGGAGCAAGTGGCCAAAAACACCGCCAAAACCAACGAGATCCTCACCCGCATCGCTTCCGCGGTCGCAAGTCGGTCAGCCGTGGTCGCTGGCGTTAATCCGCTCGCGGCATTGATGTGATCACATGAATCAGTCTCCAATCAATCAGCCGAACGTCCTTGTGCCGGGCCTGATCACCGGCATTGCGGACGACTACGAGCCAGGCTCCCGCTCGGCCGAGTGGAGCATCGACGAGGTGCGGCTCAATCGCACCTACACCAACCGGCTCAAGGTGACCACGGCCTCGCGCTTTGTCGGCCCGCTCCAGATTATTGGCGCCACTGGTCTGCGGCTCGGCGTCTCCTACGCGTTCCCGCTTTTCAGCGGCCCCGCGACCGAAAACGACACAGGCTCGTTCTTGCAGTCCATCAAGTGCGACCTGGACTCCGAGGACGGCCGACAGTGGAAGGTCACTCTGACTTACGAGCCTTACGACGTCGTACATCAGCTCGGCAATAGCGATATCGGGCAGGGGATCATCAATCCCACAGATCGCGTTCCCGAGGTCTACATGGACAAGGCAAAGTACCAGCGATCGAAGCCAGAAGACGAAAGCTCGCCGCCGCTCCCTTACGTGAACACGGTGGGTGACCCGCTGATCGACACTCCCGAGACCGAGGAAACTCGCCCTGTCTTCAAGATTGTGCGCAACGAGAGCACATACAATGATGATTATGCGTCTCAGTACAAGGACGCCGTGAACAGCGACGAGTTTTTAGGGTACCCGCCCAATACCGTCAAGTGCCGGGACATCACCGCGGAACGCGACTACGATCCGGACTGGGGCTACTATTACCACGTGACCTACGAATTCGAGGTGCGTGACGACGACGACGGCAACGGCTTCACGCGCAAAATCCTGAACGCGGGGTACCGCCAGCTCGTGAACGGCAGCGGCGAGCCCACGAACGTGGTCGACGCGACGGGAAACCAGGTCACCGATCCGGTCCCGCTCCAGAAAAACGGCGCGTACACTCCTGGTGCCGATCCCTACTTCCTGAGCTTCGCGCAGTTCCCGTCGATCGAGTTTGCGGGGCTTAATATCCCGGACGACATCCTCACGGTGAACTCGTGAGCGCCCGCGGTCGCGACCTGGCCCGCAGCAACGGGCGTCGCCTCGTTTCGACGATTCAGCGCGTCGAGCAACAGCCTTACGATTTCCTGGCCCCAAGGCGACCGCCTCGGTTTTCCGGGACCCAGGTGATCCTGATCCTGACCTCCTCAGGCGCGTCGGCCCGCAGCGGCTCGACGCCCGGATCGGGCACGGGCACCGTGCAGAGCTACACGTCGGGCGCTCTTGCCTCGACGTCCAGCACAGTCACGTATTACAACGCCAATTCGACCGCCGTGGGCTCCTCGAAATATATCTGGTGTCTGTGGTGGGCCGGGCAGTGGTGGGCTGTGAGCGGGGACTGCTGACGTGGGCTGCCGCTGGCCGTGCTGCGGGGGCAATACCACGCTCACCGTCGAGGGCTGCAATAATGGGCCTCTGTCCGGCGTCAGCGTGGCGATCTCGACCACATCCGGAGGCACGCCTTTCTTTGCCGGCGTCACAGACGCGAGCGGCCAGGTCTCCTTCACGCTCAGCGCCTCGGGCGTCTATTACATCACGACGAGCGCATCGGTCTGGCCGCTTACAGCGTACGCGCTGGGCACCGCGTCCAAGTATCTCGCGATCGGGGGCAACACGCTCCTTCTGAGCGCTGCCTCGGGATACGTGTGCTGCTCGGGTGTCTCGTTTCCGTTGCCCACCACGCTGTACTTATCAATTTGTTCGCAACTGTTCACGCTGACGTTTTCGGGATCGAGCTGGTCGAACGTGCCCTCGGCGATCACGACGGCCGGCGTGGCTGACGATGGTGGAGCGTGCACCTGGTCCGGATACCCGGCGACCACGACCGGCACCACGCTCGTCGGGTTCTCCCTGTCTTGTCCCACGTCCGCGACGGCAATGTCCGGCTTCGTGACCACGTCCGCGCTGGGACACTACAACAGCGTTACAGGTGGGTACGACGCATTCGCCTTGTGCCCCTCGAGCTGCTCGCCGACAAACAGTTGCCTCACAACGCCCCTCAGCTTGTCAGGCACCGTTGGCCAGACGATCTCCCTGAGTGGCACGATGCCCGCGAGCGTGCCATCGAGCTGCGTCTCGGGCCTCACACCTTACGCGCTCCCATGCGCGAGTCAGACGGTCACGGTGACCAATTGAGCTGCGATCACTGCCCGTGCCCGCTAACGTGTCTGCGCTGGCAAATCTTTTGCGAATGGGCAGCGTCCGGCGATCGTGATCGCATCTGGCACGTGATTTTGCGATCCGCGGCAGCCTCACGGCCTGCCGCTGATCCTTCGCCTGCGTCGCCTGCGCATTGGCCTCTCACTCCGTGCTGCGGCAAGGTGATCGCGTGATGGATGCGCTGGGGACCGCGGTCTTCGGGCCGATCTCGCTCGCGCCCGGTGTGCCTCTCACCGTCGTATGCGTCGACGCCGAAGGGGGGCGACTCGTCGCGCTCGAGCTCGATTTCGACGTCACTGCGCTCGGCTCCCCGATCGTCGTCGAGACGGCGCGGGTGCGGGGGGACGGTGTCTACGCGACGTCCGCGCCGATCCACGACCTGCACCCGGACCGTCAGCACTGTTTCGCCGCACGAGTCCACGTCCAGGCGACAACGGAGCCCACTTATGGGCGAGTGCTCAAGCTGGCACGCGTACAGGGCGTATACGGCCTGAGCGACGGGCTCGAGGTCGTGCTGGGCGAGGCCGCTCCGTGGCTCGCGTTGCGCCTGACGGCTCCCACGGCGTGCACGGTTTCTGGCACCCTTCTGCTCGGCGAATGACCTGTCACTCTTTTCGGTCTGGACAGATAGTCCAGAAATACCGATAAATACCGCTGGCACACGTGGGCTCAAGGGCACACCTCGCCACGCCGTGACGAGGCGACCGAACAGGCGGACCGCCGCCGGCCTCTTGCACGCCGGCTCACACGTGTCGTCCCGCGACGCCGCTGCGCCGGACCAGAGGGGCCTGGAACTCCCTACCCGGGCTCCGTGACAAGGCGACGCTGCCTCCTTACGCACGTCAAACCCCTCCTCGCGGAGGGGTTTGGCGTTTCCAAGGTAGGACAAGGTCAGTTCGACGCCACGCACTTTAGGAGCTGGCCATGCAGGATTACAGACAGATGGACGCAGAGATCACGATGCTCTGCGCACGATGCAACTCTCGCTTTGCCAGAGAAGGGACGGTACGCGTTTTCGAGCCCCATAGCGCCTCCGGCTGGTCTGGAGGGGCGCGATCCGTCGCCTGGTTTGGGGGAACACACGCCCCCGAGGCCTCCGCGGGCTGTCGTCACTGCGGGGAATGGTTCAGCGTCTTCCCGGGGGAACCACTCATCGCGATTAATTACAGCTTTTTGTCGCGACTCATAGCAGCCGCGGCCGTCAAGATATCCGGGACGCCCGACGACGAGGGGCTAAAGCGTCTCCTCCCCGAGCTGCAATGCGACATGGGCGTGGGCGAAGGGTTCAGACGCATGCCATCCCTTATGGAAATGGAAGCACACGCGTCGGAGGTCGAAAGCCTGATGCTCGAAGTCTTCGCTACGGTCCGGGCGGCCGAGAAGCTCTCACCGGTCCACAAGGCAGCTACGCTGTCCGATTTCCTGGATCGGGTTGGGGATCGTCTGTCCGATCTGTTTGTCAAACTCATCCTGGAACTGCGAGGTGTCCGCAATCGATCGACTCGCGATAAAGGGCCACGACGCTGATACACGCAAGTGGCCCAGGGGTCCTGGCAGTCGTTCAACTGGCAGCACGTCGAGCGGGATCTAATACCTCAGCCTCTCCGCCGGGTCTCGCAGGTGCTCTAGCACCCGCGCTCTGTAGTGCCTGCGGGAGGTCAGGGGAGTCGTGTGACGCAGCATGCGCTGGGCGAAAGCCTCTGGCAGCCCGAGGCCCTCGGCCTGCGTCGCATACGTGTGGCGGAACGCGCGGAAATTAAGCCGGCGCACGCCGGCCCGCTCGCCGATCGCCCGGATCTGGTCGAGCGGCCGGTGCCCAGGACCACCCGTCAGCCACGGTTTTTTTTTACACAGGGTGGGGAAGAGCCAGTCGCTCGCCACGTCGGACGCCCACGGGTCGAGGACCTGGGCGAGCGTCCTGCACACCGGGAGCTGGTCCGCGGCACGCGCCGTCTTGAGCCGCCGGCAGGCGTTCGGGGCAATTTCGACGAGCCTCAGCCCCCGGTCGTAGTCGGCCCTCCTGAGCCCCAGGATTTCGCTCTTACGGGCTCCGAGATAGGCCAGGCAGTAAATCAGGGCCTCGAGCCTGCGCTCGCGCCAGCCGCCCTCCTGGGCCTCCTGCGTGGCCCTGGCGAGCACACGTCGGATCTCCTCGGGCTCGCGGTGCTTCGCCGGCGCCGTGTACCAGGCGGCTGCCGGAGGTAGCCAGCGGTCCCGGGCTCGCGTCGGGTCATGCTCGAGCCGGCCAGTCCGGTGCAGGATCTTGCAGACGACGCGAACGTACGCGAATTGCCCCTGGATGGTGGAAGGGGCGAGCCGAGATCGTCGCACGAATCGTGCGAGCAGCTCTGGGGTCAGGTCCGCGATCTCTCTGACGCCGAGCTGCTCGAGCACGTCGAGTACGCGTCTCACGGTGGATCTCGTCTTGGGTGGGTGCCAGGGCGGCGCATAAAGCTCGATAATCTCGTCGCGGAATGCGGCCCAGTCGCTCGTCGTCGAGTCGCTCACAGGTGTCTCCCAGGTTGCAAGAAGGGGGCTGTACGTGGGAGACTTTACGAGTCACCTCAGAATCCCAAAACGATCTCGCTCAAAGTGAGATTGCCTAACTTAGCGAGGGCGAGCATGGCGACGAATCGAACGAGCGGCACGTTCGCAATGCGAAGGTTGAGGGTTCGAGCCCCTTCCGCTCCACATGATCGGCGAATGTCCCCTCTCGGAAGGTCGGCGAGGTGGCGTTGTTCCGCGGCTGCCGCGTATGGCTGCGTCGACCGGACGGGCTTGCCGGTTCTGGCGGAAAACGGGGCGATCGGTGGTCGGCGGCATTCGTCGAGACCGGTAGCCGCCTTTCTCGATCCAGTGGGGGCACAGCCTGGCCGCTCGGCATCCCCATTGCCCGGACCACGACCCCGGGCTCTCTCCCTGGGAGAACCATAGAACATCCTCTGCGCAGGGTCTGGCTGTCTTGAACCCCGCGGCACACCAGCATGGGATTCGCGTCTGATTTTCGGCTCACCGCATGGTTTAGGATTTGTTTTCTCCAACACCAGCCCTGGTTTACGCGTAACTTAGGAAACACGGAGTCACAGTGACAGCCAGGCTTGGGCTCTGAGATCCCGAGCATTCCCTTGCCGAGACAGCCGCCGTTTCCAAGGACGCCGCGATTCCATGGTCCGCGCACTCATTTCCTGGAGCCTTCATAACCGGTTCATCGTTCTGCTGGGGACGATGGGTCTGATTCTGATTGGCGTGCATTCCGCGCGGAGCCTGAATGTCGAGGCCTATCCCGACCCGACGCCGCCACTGGTGGAGGTGATCACGCAGAACCCCGGCGCCAGCCCGGAGGAAATGGAACGGCTGATTTGCATCCCGATCGAGACCGTGCTCAACGGCATGCCTGGGCTCAAGTATCTGCGAAGCATCTCGCTTGCTGGGCTCAACGACGTCAAATGCCAGTTTGAGTACGGCACCGACTACTGGGCCGCACGCCAGGAAGTGATCAACCGTATCGGCATGGTGAGCAACTTGCCGGCGGGCGTGAACCCCGGGCTCTCACCCTGGAGCCCCACCGGCGAGATTGTGCGCTACGTGCTCGAAGGGCCGGGCTACACGCTCAACCAGCTCAAGGCCGTGCAGGACTGGGTGCTTACCCGAGCCCTCAAGACGGTCCCAGGGGTCATCGACGTGACCGGGTACGGGGGCACGGTCAAGCAATACCAGGTGCTGCTCGACACCCAGCTCATGCGGCGATACGACGTCACCTTGCAGATGGTCACGAACGCCATCTCGCAATCCAACGCCAATGTCGGCGGCGACGTGCTCCAGCTTGGCAACCAGTCGCATAATGTGCGCGCGGTGGGCTATCTCGGCGAGGGGGTCGATTCGCTCGACCCCGCGGTCGCCGATCGCGCCTATGCGATCGAGGTTGAAAAGCTCGAGGACATCCAGGATGTCGTCGTCACCACTTACAACAACATGCCTGTCTATGTGAAGCAGATCGCCAAGGTGGTGATCGGGCATCAGCCCAGGCTGGGACTGGTGGGGCGTGACGGCGAGAACGACGTCGTCGAGGGCATTGTGCTCATGCGCAAGTATGAGAAATCGTTGCCCACGTCCGAGGCCGTGCGCGCCAAGATCGACCAGCTCAACTCAGGCAATCTTCTCCCCAAGGGCATGCACATCCGGGTGTTCAACCAGCGCACGGACCTGGTGAACGTCACCCGGCACAACGTGATCCACAATCTGGTCGTGGGCATGGTGCTGGTGGTCGGGATTCTGTTTATCTTTCTGGGCAACGTGACTTCGGCGAGCATCGTGGCGGTGATGATTCCGCTGGCCTTGCTGTTTTCGGTAACGGTGCTTTACACGCAGGGCAAGTCAGCCAATTTGCTGTCCATCGGCGCGGTGGATTTCGGCATCATCGTCGACAGTTCCGTGATCATTGTGGAGAACGTGTTCCGGCACCTGACGGCGAAAAACGCCAATCGCTCGCGCCCGCTGGTCGATCGCATCAGCGACGCCTCGCACGAAATCGAGCGGGCGCTGTTTTTCTCGACGTTGATCATTGTCTGCGCATTCATCCCGCTGTTTTCGATGACGGGTCCCGAAGGCGCGCTTTTTGGCCCCATGGCCAATACCTACGCCTTTGCGATTTGTGGCGCGCTTCTGCTTGCCGTGAGCCTGACGCCGGTGCTCTGC
Source organism: Singulisphaera sp. (assembly GCA_027451445.1). GTDB lineage: Bacteria > Planctomycetota > Planctomycetia > Isosphaerales > Isosphaeraceae > DAIDJG01. Next base: position 9,144 of record DAIDJG010000227.1, on the reverse strand, counting down.
TCGCTTCTGTTCCATAACCAGATGGAAGAGAAGGAAACGTTCATCGACCGCATCATGAAGCTGCGTTACCTGGTGATGCTCGACCGGGTGCTGCGGCACCGCGTGATCTTGCTGTTGCTGATGGGCTCGCTGCTTGGTTTCACGATCTCGCTGATTCCGAAGCTGGGGGGTGAGTTCATGCCCCCGCTCGAGGAAGGCAATCTCTGGATTCGGGCGATCCTGCCGCGGACGGTGACGCTCCGCGAATCCGCGCGGATCGCGCCCCGGCTCCGCGAGGTCATCGCTTCGGTTCCAGAAATCCGCGGCGTGATGTCACAGGTCGGCCGTCCCGATGACGGCACCGACGTGACCAGTTACTTCAACATTGAATTCAATGCGCCACTGATGCCCATGGAGCAATGGCGCACAAAGCCGGTGGAATTTCTGGGCTTCAAGCTCTGGAATCGGCCGTTCACACGCGAGGAAATCCAGGCCGAGCTCTCCGAGCGATTCCGGGAATTCCCCTCGATCAACTTCAACTTCTCGCAATTGATTCGCGACAACGTGGAAGAAGCGCTCTCGGGCGTGAAGGGGGCGAATTCGATCAAGCTTTTCGGCAACGACCTCGACGTGCTTGAACGCTCGGGCCAGCGTGTGGTGAGCATTCTGGCGACAGTGCCGGGTATTACCAACCCGGGTCTGTTCCACATCGTGGGCCAGCCGAATCTCGAGATTCAGATCGACCGGCATGAATGCGCCCGTTACGGCATCAACGTGTCGGATGTCGAGGCGGTGGTGCAGGTTGCCGTGGGTGGCCACGCTTTTACCCAGATGGTGGAGGGGGAGAAGCTGTTCGCGATTGTGCTGCGGCTGCCGAAATCGCAGCGTGACGATCCCGACGTGATCGGCCGGATCCCGGTGGACACGGTGGGACCGGACGGCAAGCCTGGGGCGCGGATCCCGCTCAAACAGCTTGCGCACATCGAGCCCCACAAACCCGGCGCGGCCTATATTTACCGCGAGAACAACCGCCGCTTCATCCCCATCAAGTTCAGCGTGGAGGGGCGCGACCTGGCGTCCACCATCAAGGAAGCCAAGCGCAAGGTGGAAGATCCCATCCATGGCGCGGGGCTGCCGCAGGGTTACGAAATCGGCTGGTCGGGCGAATTCCAGCAGATGGAAGAGGCGAATCACCGCCTGATGTGGATTGTGCCGCTTTCGATCGGGCTGATCCTGAGTCTGCTGTACACGGCTTTCGGTTCGCTCAAGGACTCGTTGCTCGTGATGGTCAACGTGGTCGAGGCTTCGATGGGAGGCGTGCTCGCGCTTTGGATTACCGGGACACCGTTTTCGATCTCGGCGGCGGTGGGCTTTGTTTCGGTGTTTGGGGTGGCGGTGCAGGATGGGGTACTTCTGATTTCGTATTTCAACCAGCTTCGGGCGGCTGGCCTGCCGGTTCGGGAGGCGGTGATGCGGGGCGCAGAGCTGCGTGTGCGCCCGGTCGTGATGACGTCGCTCACCGCCGCGCTTGGGCTGCTGCCAGCGGCGCTTGCAACGTCCATCGGCTCGCAGGCGCAAAAGCCGCTTGCCATTGTGGTCGTGGGCGCGATGCTCTGCACCCTGTTCCTCACCCGTTACCTGATGCCCGTGCTCTATAGCCTGTTCCCCGCGCCCGCGGGCCATTCTGAATGCTCCGCGGATCTCATCCTGGGCTCGCATTACACGGATCGATTTCTCGGAATCGATCACGGCCTTGACGCCGCGGCGCCGAACTCGCATCCCAGCGATAACCCCGCAGAAGGGAAAACACCATGACGCTCGCCTGGAAGTTCGGCATCGGCTTCGTCGTGCTGCTGGCTGTGGCTGCCCCAGTCGCGCTCAACCCGCACGGGGCGAGCGAACGTGTCGCAAACGCCCTGCACTGGGTCGGCCTGGGAAACCAGGAGGGCGAAAGCCCCAAACCCGACAAAACCTGGCTCGAGGAACGCACCCGAGAAGCCAGCCGAACCTGGGATCAATCGATCCGGCTCAGCGACAAGCAAATGCAGGCGATCGGCGTTTCCCTGGTCGCGGTCAAGGCGCAGGAAGCCCCCACGACCCTCAGGCTCTTTGGCGTGACCGACTACGACCCAGCGAAGGTGACGGTCGTCCGCTCGCAGTTCGACTGCCGGGTCGATCGCGTACTGGTCGACCTGGGCTCGAGCGTCGAGGTTGGTGATCCCCTGGTCGAGCTCTTCAGCGCGGATCTGGCCGAGGCAAAGAGCAACTATGAGGCCGCCGTCAGCCAGTGGGAGCGCGATCACAAGGTGCTCGAATACAAGACCCCGCTCGCCAAGGAAGACACCCTCCCGCGCAAGGACCTGATCGAGATTCAGAATGACGAGGCCCAGAGCCGTCTCAAGATGAAGCTCACGAAGGATAAGCTGCTCGTCTACGGGCTGACCGAAAAGGAGATTGAAGCGGCAAAGTCGGAAGACGGTGTGCAGAAGGCGCGCATGACGCTGCGTTCGCGCGCGAAAGGGATGGTCGTCACCCGCTCGGCCGTGGCCGGCAACTTCTACACCGCGACCGATCCGCCGCTCCTCACCATCACGCCGCTCGACCATCTCTGGGTGCGCGGAGGCGTCAGCGAGCTCGACGCCGAGAAGGTCGAGAAAGATCAGAACCTGACCGTCGTGTTTCCCTTCTCCGACAAGCGCACCCACGCCAAGATCGATTACATCGACAAGGCCATCGATCCTGAATCGCGCTCGGCCAAGTTCCGCACCACGATCGAAAATCCAGAGGGACGCTTCAAGGCCGGCATGTTCGTGCGCATGATGCTCGAGATCCCATCCCGCCCGGGGCGCACCGTGATCCCACGCTCGGCCATGGTCTCCGTCGACCGGCTCGATTACGTCTTTATCAAGAAGCCGGGCCCGGACATCGCATTCGAACGGCGGCAGATCTTCGTGGCCAAGGAGAGCAATGACATTGTCATCGTGGCCGAGCCGGCGGAAGACCACCGGGGCCTCGAGCCTGGCGAGCAGGTTGTGGCGATCGGCGCCCTCATTCTGGAGCAAATGTACGAGGACCGCGTGATGGCCGAAGGCGCTTTGCTGAGCCTACAGGATGACGTGCACGCCACATTTGCCACGCGTGCGACGCACGTTGTTGCCGGGCCAGGCGTTCACTGAGAGCCCGCAGGCAAAATGCGATGCCTGGGGAACCTGTAAGTTTTGCATCGATTCAACTCAAATTACAGGTTAAGCGGGTCCGCTGCCGATGATCAATTCCGTGGGGTTTTCGGACCTGGGGATTTGCCGTGGTGACGCTCTGATCGCAGCGTCGACTGGCCGCCGAACGAGGAATGCACATGCCAGGGATGGCAGTCGGCGCAGCTCGATCGAGTGGAATACGAGGCGCGGCGACCGCCGTGGTACTCGGCTGGCTGGTCCTTGGCTGGACGACCGGATCGCATGCGCAGGCGCCCACGATCGATTCGGGTGAGGCGCGACCGCCGGGCGCACCTGGGTCGATGCTTGGGGATGCGCCTGGGAGCGGCGGCGGCACCCTGATCAATCAGCCGGGAACGGGAGGGATCCTGGGCGGCCGACCGGGCACGACCAATCCCAAGGGTATTCCCACCACGATCGCCACGCCGGCGTCCGGCCCTGGGCCCACGGCGGACCAGGTGTCGATCTCTGCGCCCGCACAGCAGCCCGTGACCAGCGAATCCGCGCCACTGTATGGCACGCTCGACATTCCAAACACCGACGACGACGGCCCCACGAACGGGCTTACGCTCGATCAAGCCATCGCGATCACTCTGGAACGCAGCCTCGATTTGAAGGCGAAGTTCTACGAGATTCCCATGGCACGCGCGGATATCCTCCAGGCCAGCCTGCGGGCCAATCCGATCTTCTATCAGGACGGTCAGCTTCTCGAGTACCCTGGCTCGGGAACGCGGTTTTCGCGTTCCGCGCCAGGCGGCCCGAGCCAGTACGACACCAACGTGACGTTCCCGCTTGACGTGTCGCACAAGCGGCAGGCACGGACGCAGGTTGCCGCGCACGCCGAGCGCGTGCTCGAAGCTCAGTATCAGGATGCGATCCGCCAGCGCATCGACGACGTCTACACCGCCTATGTGACCGCGCTTGCGGCGCGGCAAACGGTTCGATTTTCGCGCAAGAGCGTCGAGGGGCTCGAGGCGCTCGCGATTCGCAACGAGCGCCTCTTCGAGCGCGGTGAGATCACGCGCACCGATCTCAATCGGGTGCGGATCCAGCTCCAGACGAGCCGGCTGGGGCTGGTCGACGCCGAGTCCGCGTACAGGAAGGCAAAGCTGGATCTGGGCTCGATTCTCAATCTCAAGATCGAGGAGCTCGCGCCCCTGGAGTTGCGGGGCAGCATCCGGGATACGGTATCGGCGCTACCGCCCCGCGAGGACCTGCGCAAGATCGCGCTGCTGGACCGCCCCGATCTGGCCTCGTTTCGGCTCGGCCTCAAGCGCGCGGAAGCGGATGTCAAGCTGGCGCGGGCCAATGCGTATAACGATGTTTATTTGTTGTGGCAGCCTTACACGTTCCAGGATAATTCGCCTTACGGGCTCAAGGGCCAGTACTCCTGGGCGCTCGGCGTGACCGTGCCGCTCCCCGTCTTCAACCGGAACCAGGGTGGGATTCAGCGCGCGCGGATCAACGTCGACCAGACCGCGGTTCAGCTCCAGGATCTCGAGCGCCAGGTCGCGTACGACGTGGAAGCCGCGATACTGGAATACGAGGTCTCAAAGCGCGAGGTGCGCGCGCTTGAGGAACAGGTCATACCACGTGCAAGAGAGTCGCGCGATGACGCCCAGAAGCGCTACCTGGCGGGCGCAACGAGCATCGTCGACTACCTGAACGCACAGCTCGAATTCAACCAGGCGATCAAGCAGTTTCTGGATACTGCGATCCGCCACCGGCGGAGCATGCTCGCGCTCAACACGGTCGTGGGTCGGCGGATCGTACCCTAGGCGGAAAGCCGCGTCGAATCCCGGAGAGAGGCAGATGGAATCACGCGATCGCGATCGAATTCGCCGAGCACGCGCGCTCAAGCCCGCGCCTCAGGCGCTCGAGACGCGGAACCTGCTCTCGGTTTACACGGATTTGATGGCGGCCAACAGTCTCGCGGCGGGGCACAAGGCGGTCGTTGCACTCGCGCAGGGACCGGCGAGCCCGGCCGTGACCTTTTCGACACAATCGATCGCCATTCCCTCGAATCAGGGACCCTTGCTCAATCCCAACGGCACGATCAACAACATGGCGCTCGCTCCCACGGGCACCTTGACCAGGCGCGAGATCAAGCGCGAGCAATTCAAGGCCCGCTTCGTGGGAACCTACATGGTGGGCGCAGGCCGCACAAGCGATGAGGCGAACCAGATCTTCATCTCGGCTGCGGGCACGGCCAATACGATGCTGCATTCGGACTTCCAGGGCCTGTTTGTCACCCCCAGGGATCCTTCCAAACCCGTGGGCGGCGTCGTGGCGATCTTTGATCGGAACCTGAACTCGAACACGGTGCTCGGCCTGGACGTGGCAGCACCGCAGCAAAACGTCGACCGGGGCGGCCGGCCCAACAACTTCCCCACCGTCTCCATCGACGTGAATGCGAGCGCCGGCGTGTACGACGAAGCGTACGCCGTGGGAACGATGCATATCCAGTACATCCCGAGCGGGAAACGCACCCGAGGAGTCATCAGCCAGGGGAAAGCGATCGTCACAATCCATGCCCAGATCTACGCGGCGAACGTGGCCTTCATCTTGCGAAACTCAAACATCGATCCTTGACCTAAACCTGGCACGCGCGCCCTCCCTGGCGTGTGCGAGGTCGATGTCGCGGCTGGGGGCATTTTCCGGGTAAAATCCCGATCTTGCCCGCGCGATGCCTCGTGCGAGGATCGACCCGCGCGCAGCAAGGTCCAGGGAGGATCATCCGATGCGATCGTGGGTTTCAAGCGCGATTCTCATGGCGGCAATCGCCGTTGCAGGCGTTGCCCCGGCGCGGGGGGACGATGCAGCCGTCCAGGCGCCGAGGCTCCATCCCGCCGCCTTCACACCCTTGCCGCTGGGCACAATCAAGCCCGCGGGCTGGCTGGAAGATCAGCTTCGCATCCAGGCGAACGGCCTCTCAGGCCATGTTGACGAGTTCTGGCCCGACATCAAGGCGAGCGCATGGTTCGGCGGCAACGCGGAGGGATGGGAGCGCGTGCCCTACTGGCTCGACGGCATCGTGCCCCTGGCCTTTCTGCTCGACGATGCCGCGCTCAAGGCCAAGGCCAAAAAGGCCGTCGACGCCATCCTCGCGCGGCAGCAGCCCGATGGCTGGCTTGGCCCCATCGGCGACAGCCAGAAACACAAGCCCTACGACGTCTGGCCGCTCTTTCCCCTTTTCAAGGCGCTCACGCAGTACCAGGAAGCGACCGGCGACCCCCGGATCATCCCCGCGCTCGTCAAATGCTGCCGCAAGATCGACCAGGTGACCAACGCGACGCCACTCTATTCGTGGGCCCAGTATCGCGCGGCGGACTTCACGGTCACACTCGACTGGCTTTACGAGCGCACGCACGAAGCCTGGCTGCTCGAGCTCTCACAAAAGATGTTCAAGCAAAGCTACAACTGGCGCGCCCGCTACGAGCCCTTCAAGGATACAGCCGCGGTCGACGGCCGTTATCAGATGGAAAGCCACGGCGTGAACACCGCCATGGGGCTCAAATACGGGCCGATGCGCTTCCGCCACAGCGGCGACGCGGCTGACCTGGGCTCGATCCATGCCATGCTTGAGGCGCTTGACCGCTTCCACGGCCAGGCCACGGGCATGTTTTCTTGCGACGAACACCTGGCCGGCCTTTCGCCCTCGCGCGGAACCGAGCTCTGCACCGTGGTGGAAGAGATGTACTCGCTCGAGCTCGCCCTGGCGGCGAGCGGCGATCCTGGGCTGGGCGATCGGCTCGAGAAACTGGCGTACAACGCGCTGCCGGCCACGTTCAAGAAAGACATGAATGCACACCAATATGATCAACAATGCAATCAAGTGATCTGCACGGCGAAGGGCGCGCACCCGTTCGGCAGCAACGGCCCGGAGTCAAACCTTTACGGCCTCGAGCCCAATTTCGGCTGCTGCACGGCGAACATGCACCAGGGCTGGCCCAAGCTGGTCGAGCATCTCTGGATGAAGACGGCTGATGGCGGTCTTGCGGTCGCGGCCTACGCGCCTTGCCATGTCGAGACGACGATCCAGGATGCGAAGGTGAAGATCGACGTCGACACCGCCTATCCATTCCGCGGCCAGGTGACGCTCGCGGTCACGGTCTCGAAGCCGGTGGTGTTCCCGCTCTGGCTGCGGATACCCGGCTGGGCCGCGGGCACGCGCATCCTAGCGGGCGAGGGGCTTACCTTGACGTTGCCGGGAGACGTCGTGGTGCCGGGCGTGTCGCAACCAGGCAAGGCGGCGTACCAGCGGCTGCCCGCGGCGGTCAAAGGCGATTCGAAGCCATCGGGATTGGCGTGGGAGGGCGAGCGTAGGCTGACGATTGAGTTTCCCATGACGATCCGCGTTACCAATCGACCCAGAGGGGCGGTGGCGATCGAGCGCGGGCCGCTCGTGCTCGCCCTGGCGATCGAGCCCGAATGGCGCCGATTCCGCAACCGGCCGGGATTGCCCTATAGCGACTGGGAGGTCTATCCCAGATCGCCGTGGAATTATGCCCTTGCGATCGACGGTGCGCATCCCGAGCGTTCCGTGCGGGTCGAGGAACGGATTGTGAGCACGCGCCCGTTTTCGGAGGCGGGGGTGCCGCTCGTGGCCCGCGTGAAGGCCAGGCGGCTGCGAAGCTGGGGCATGGAGAAGGGCGCGGCCGCGGCGCCGCCTGCGTCTCCCGTGGCCAGCGAATCGCCGCTCGAGGAGGAGATCACGCTCATGCCGTTCGGCGCCACGGATCTGCGCATCGCCGAGTTCCCCGTGCTGAAATCGCCCTGACCCCCAGGCGCTTCTGGGCTGGAGAGGACGGACGCCATGGACTCCGCCGAGGTTCTCACCGAGCCGCGCTGGCCGCTCTGGCCTCGGTTCGCGGCGTCCATCGTTTGGAAGCTGACGGGCTTTGTGGGCGTGACCGTGGCCCTTGTGGGGGGGGTGTTGATCTTCACGGCCTATGCGGCAACGAGCCTGATTCTTCGGGAACAAATCGAGTCCCGGCTTTCGACCATCGCGGCGGATCGCCAGGAGATGTTGACGTCGAGCCTGCGGCAGCGGAGCGAGCAGGCTCAGGAGCTTGGCAAGCGTGCCCGGCTGCGCCAGCTCATGGCCCAGCGTGCCAGCGGCATCTTGAATCCGGAGCGTTTCCGCGCGGAGGCCGACGCGATTCTGGAAACGGCGAAGGACGCCGCGTCCGGCACGCTGGCGGTCTGGATCGAAGACGACGAGGGAGATCGTCCGGCCGCGGTTGGCGCGGAGGACTTCATGAACGCATTCGCCACGGGGCGTGGGAGTGGGGATAGCGCGGAGCCTCCGCTCGCCCCGCGCAGGGTGGGCGAGCTCTACGCAGCGCCCTTTCGTGCCGAGATCCGAGGCGCGGAAGGCAAGCTGCTCGGCACGGTGCACCTGGTCGCGGACTTCGGACCCACCATCGAGTTTCTGATCGACCCCCGCGGCCTGGACGAGACCGGCGAGGTGCTGGCCGGCGTGCGCGAGGGCACGCGGATTCGCCTGATTTCGCCCCCCCGGCTGGGCCCGCGCGCCACCGAGCTGCCCATCGGCCGGCAGTCCGCGCTCGACCTCGCCGTCGCCGGCCGCTTCGGATTCGTCAAAACCGAAGACTATCGCGGCCACGAGGTCTGGGTGTCGTTTCGTCCCGCCGGTGTCGAAGGTCAGGCCGCGGGCTGGGGACTGATCGCCAAGATCGACGCGGCCGAGGCCGACTTGCCGGTCGACCGCTTGCGCAGGTTGCTGCTTGGCCTGGCGGCAGCCGCGCTCGCGATTGGGCTGGTGGTTTCCAACCTGATCGCCCGCCAGTTTTCGCGCCCGATCCGCCGGCTTGCCCGATCGGCGTCGGCGGTTGCCGCGGGGGACCTCGCCGCGCGCTGCGAAATCACCTCACGCGACGAGATCGGCAAGCTGGGCTCCGCCTTCAATCGCATGACCGAGGAGCTC
>DAIDJG010000226.1 GCA_027451445.1 Singulisphaera sp. | reverse complement strand
CACCCGCTCGGCGGCCTGGAGGGGACCTGACGGGTCCACGCCCGGCGACTGATGATAGTACTTTTCGTCGTATCCGTCCCAGCACCATTCCCAGACGTTACCGTGCATGTCATAGAGCCCAAACGCGTTCGGTCGCTTCTGGCCCACGGCATGAGTCGATCCCTTCGAGTAGACTTCATCGACCCAGGCGAAGGCGTTCAGGCTCGTCGCATCGTCACCGAAACCATAGCGGGTTGTGCTCCCCGCGCGGCATGCATACTCCCATTCCGCCTCCGTCGGCAAACGGTAACCGTTGCCCCCCGACGTGGCGCCTGCTCCAAATCCGTAATAGGGTTTCAATCCCTCCTTTTCACTCAGCTTGTTGCAGAAGTTGATCGCGTCGTTCCAACTGACACGCTCAACCGGAAGGTCGTCCGAACCCTTGAACTTGCTCGGACTCTCGCCCGTCACCGCTCGATACTGGCCCTGGGTCACTTCCGTCACACCGAGGTAGAACGACCGCGTAATCCGCACCCGATGCTGCGGCTTCTCGTCGTCCTGCGCGTCCTTGTCATCATCGCGCGATCCCATCATGAAGTTGCCAGGCGGGATCAGCTTGAGCTTCATGCCCGTAACGCGGGAGACGAGGACTTCCGGCAGAGGCTTGCCCGGACCGAGATCGAGCAGCGTGATGCGTCCACCCTTGTTGACGAGGTAAGGCATCTGGCGCTTCCCTCGGCGATCGGAGACATAGTCGGGAACTTTGTCCTGGGTGTAGGCCGTCAATTCGGTAAGGGTGACCTTCCCGTCGCGGTTGCCGGTCTCCGTATCGGCAGCCCCTTTCAGCCCCTCGATCACATAATGAAAGAACACCCCATGTCCACCCCCCAGGTCGCTGGCATCCCATGCCACCTCGCCATCCGAGCACGCGAACAGCGCCGCGACCGACGCAGGCGGCGGCGCGGCCAGGAACGGAATGGTGCCGGTCTTGCCTTCCGTCGGGTCGTTACGGCAAGCGTCGACCAGCATCACTTTCACGCGCGCCTGGCTTGCCTCCAGCACCCCGTAAAACGTATCGAGCGAGACGAGGCTGTCGATGTCCTGGATGTCGGCGTCGATCGGGCAGAAGTAGCCGCGCGGCTGGTTCTGAACCTTGCGGGTGACGCCGTGCCCCGAAAGCGCCACGAGCAACGAGTCGTCCGACTTGCGGTCGCCGGCGAGCAGTTGGAACTCACGGCGGATGTTCCGCGCCGTGGGCAGGAACCGCGTGTTCTTGTTGCCTCGCTTCAGGGTCAGGATGCGCACATGCTCAGGACGATAGCCCGAGGCGAGCAAGACCTCGGCGAGCTGCTCCACGTCGCGTTCGGTGTAGGGAAGCGATGTGAACCCGCTCCCCTCGGGATACTTGTCGACTCCGACCAGCAGGGCCAACTTCTTGCCTTCGGCATGGGCGATCGGCGCGACCCCGACGACACCCAGTAGCGCAAAGGCCGCCCACTGACAAAAGCGCCGATGGATACTCATCGTGTTCCGCTCCACGTTCGTCGCTCAGGATCGCACCTCGTCTTACAGCTTATCGTAACGGACAGTCACCGCCGCACGGAACCCTCCGATCTGGCGCCGGACGGTCTCGTACGGCGCGTCGATCGGCGCCCCTGGGACGATCTCCGTGACCTGGCGCGTCCCGTCTTCGTCCTTCGGCCGCTGGTTGTCCTTTTCCCAGGCAGCGGCGAACGTGACGGTGATCGCCCCGATCTTCGCCGGGTTCTTCAGCAGCGGCGACTTGGGATGGTCTCCCGGCAGATCGGCCACAAGAAACGCGCTCGACGTCTTCGCGTTGCGGAACCAGCCCAGGATGTCACCGGCCTTCCCCGTCTTGATGATGACGTGCTCGTTCCTATCGGCCTTGTCGTCGCGAAAGGCGAACATGCTCAGGCCGTCGATGGAGACCGTCGAGGCGACGTCGTGGCTCGCCTCGTTGATGATTCGCACGGCGACGACCTCGCCGGGTTCAACTTTCAAGAACGGCATGCCCTCGCGGACCTCAACCTTGCGGGGTCGGAACGCGCTGTGGTGGGGGGCATGGGCGCCCGAGGCCGGGGCTACCAGCATCTCGATGGCGTAGGGCGCCCCCTGAGCGCGGATCTTCGTCCCGTCAATCGTGAACAGCCCGGGCTTGTTGTCGAGCGCGTTGAGGATCTTCTTATCGTTCTCGGCGGCCTTGGCAGACGGAGGCAAGGCGACGGTCAGATCGCCCATCTTCGCGAGGTCGGCGGGATTCGTCACGCGCGGCTGGCGTTCCGGCCCAAGGTCCTTCTCCGAGTCAATCAACGTCTTCCCATTGCGACGGCGCACCTTGAACGCCAGACGGCCCACCGCGAACCCCTGACGCTCGCCGTCCCGTTCGGCCTCGCCCAGGGAGTAATCGCCCGAGAAGACGAGGTCAGCCTTGAGCGCAGGCTCCAGCCCCTGTGCACGCAACTTAACGATGAGGGCCTCGGTCAGCCCCGTGCCGGCGGTATGCGTGAGGTCGCCGGTGTCGGAGATCGGGTTGACTACGATCTCCTTTGCGTTCTGTTCCTTGACCACGTCCGCCACGTTCTTGGCAATGTCCGCGAGCGCCTTGTCGAGCGTAAGGATCTCGACCGCGTTCGACGCTCGTGCGTTCCATGCAAGGAGAACACTCATTAGCAGAAGGGATCGACCCCACAGGATTCTCATAACATCGGTCCTTTCTTCGATGATCAGGGATCAAAGTTCCTGGGATCGTGCCTGCCCCAGCTCGTTCGAGACACGATGGAAGAGCGAGAGCCCCTTGCCTTCCCACAGTTCCCGTTTCACCGCCTTGGCGTCGAGTAGCGGTCCGAGGCCCAGTTCGCGGAACTTGTCGGCGCCAATCGCTGCGCGCACCGCCTCGATGTTCGGCAACTCCAGCTCGGCGGCGATGGCTTCGGCCGAAAGGTCCTTGTTGTACAACCGCGCCACCTCGCCGATCGGCTCGATCAGGTCGCGCGGGCCCTTCTTCGCGTCGTCACCCACACGCAAGAACGGGCCGATCGCCTGGTCGAGGGCGTCGAGGAAGCGTTTCTCGTCCCGAGCGAGCAGGGCGTCCATCTCGTTCGACGGCGGATAGAGCCGTTCGAGCTTGTCCTTGGCGTCGCCGAAGACGGCCGGATGGTTGCGGATTTCGTCCGTAAACGGCTTCATCCCGTTCTTGTGGCAGGAAAGGCACGAGATCCCGTTGATGACCTCGGGCGTACCCCCCGTCTCGTCCAGATCGCGGACGATCGCCACGGGGGCCGGTGCATCAAGGCGACGGTCCCTGGCATCGGCCAGCATGTAACCCTGGAGGCCGTTGGGCAGGTGGAAGATGACCTCGCCGCCGGCCTGCTCGAACGCCTGGTCGTCGAAGGGATTGCCGTGAAAGCGCGGGCCTAGCGGGAACAGAAGCAGGTTGCCCCGACCGGAACTGGAGGCAAAGTCATAACTGCGCCAGTAGGCCCCGAACGGTGTCGGGTGCCGCTCGACCAGCCGGTTGTGCCGCGACACGCCGCTCGTGACCAGCCCGGCGCGGCGAAGCACGTCGCGAGCGAAGTGACGTTCCAGGTTCACGTTCAGCTTCGCTTCCAGCTCGCGCAGGCTGGCCGGGAGCTGGAGCAACTGGTCATACAGCGGCGGGCGGGAGACGGTCGCCACGAACCAGTCGGCGCGGAGAGCCGGCAGGCGCGTTCCGGAGCGCCGAGTGACGTCGCGCTCCAACTCGCGGAAGGTCGCGTCGTCGGGATGGGTCACCCCGTAAGGATAGAGACGCGCGATCGCCTTCCAGTCTTCCGGCTCCCAGCCGAGCTTGCGGAGGTCGATGGCCAGTACGAGAGCATTGTCGTCGTCGATGGCCCGGGGGAGCACGATCTCGGGCTGCCAGCTCAGACTGTTGATGAGCTTCGAGACGGCCGCGCGGTGAACGCGAAGCGCATCGTCGGAAACGGTCGGGTTGTTGTGCAAGTGATCGAGCGTGATGTAGCGCTGGAACCGCTGATCGGCAGGGGCCAGGCGGTTGAGGTGATCGCGGATCGCGGTGAGCGTGGCGCGCGCCTCGACCGGCTTGCGCGCGACGGTTCTGGGAAACTCGGCCCCATCGTTGATCCAGCGCTCCAGCACCTGTCGCTCCTCGGGCGAGGGCTGAGGCGCCCTGGCCAGCGGCATCCGGTACTTCGGCCCGATGCCGGCGTACTCCCAGATCAGCGACTCGGCCGGCTTGCCCGGCACGATGTAAGGCTTCTTGTCCGGCGAATCGGGTTTCTTGATCAGCGTCTCGCGGTCGGCGACGTTGAGGTCTTCCCCGACGTCGTGCGCCCCGCCGTGGCAGTCGTAGCAGTACTTCGTCAAGTACGCCCTGGCTTCCCCCGCCAGCCGCTCGTCGGCCGCCCGCGCCAACGAAGAGCACGCCACGGCCGCGAGCGCCGTTAGGACGGCCAGGCTCAACCTTCGTCGCATCATCGCGCATCCTCCCCGACAAACTCACGTCTCGGTTATGGGCACGTTCCCACGTTACCAGAGCAAACGAATGAGCCGCGCGTTTCTTCCTCGCCATCCCGTACTTTTTTCGGCGGTGGCGACAGAGCGTAATCGACGTGCGAGCACGCAGGCAATGTGGTGACGGGAGAGGACGTGGGGAAGGGAAACGACCGCCCGGAGCGTTCGCGCTGCGCTACCAGCACCGGGCGGCCCGGGGGATGTGTTCGCCCCGAGCACAAGGTCCGGGGACAGGAGAACGGTCGGTCCAGTCCGGTACGAAGTCCATCGTACCCGCTGGGCTCGGGCCACGCGGAAGCCCAGGTTGTTGTTCCGGTTGCCCGGATCGTTCCTGTTCCGGTTCGCCGAACGCGCATTCTGCGGGTTGTTGTTCCAGCTCCCGCCGCGGTTCACCCGCTGGGCGGCCTGTGACCGTGCTCCGACAACGAATCTATCACGCCCCGGCGGAAACGCCAGCTTGAGACACCCCCGGCACGAGCGAATGCCACCAGCGATGTCGCCCGCTCCTGGAGCGTCGGTTCGTCAAGCTCGCCTTCCTGATACGCCCGTTCCAGTTCGGCCAGCTTTCGCCGGAATCGCACGCGGCTTCGGCGGTTGAGTGTCACACGATCGGGAAACACGCGACAACCCAGGAAGTCCATGCCGTGTGCGGTGCGGTTGATGTATGGTGACGCCTTCAGCTCCAGGGCCAGCTCTTCACGCAGGAAGACGGCGATTGACTCCAGAAGACCGAGAAGGGTTCCCGAGGTCTCACCCCACAATGCGCAGTCGTCCATGTAGCGAACGTAGCCCCGAACGCGCAGCCGCTCCTTGACGAACCGGTCGAGACCGTCGAGGTAAACGTTCGCAAAGTGCTGGGAGGTCAGACTGCCGATCGGCACGCCCCGGCCAGGCGCGGTCTCGTAGGCAGCGATGATCCGGCCCAGCAAGGCCAGGAGACGTGGGTCCTTGAACAGGCGCTCCAGGTGAACGTTGAGACGATCATGGGGGATGCTGTTGAAGTACTTGCGGACGTCGAGCTTCAGGAAGAACGTGTGCTGTGCGGCGAACCCCCGCGTTCGTTCCAACGCCGCAAGCCGTCCTTTGCCCCGGCGGCAGGCAAAGGTGTCGTCAATCAAACGCCGCTCGAACACCGGCTCGCACACGTTCATGATCGCGTGGTGCAGGACCCGCTCGCGGAAGCAGGGGGCTGTGATGAGCCGCTCCTTCGGGTCGAAGATCGTGAACTGGTGGTACTGACCCACCGTCACGTCGCCGCGCAAGAGACTGACGCGCAGGGCATCGACCTGGTCGTCCAGCCGCGCCACGAACGCCCGGGCATCGGCCTTCGACCGCTTGCCGAGCAATGCCTTATGCACGGCAAGGCGCAGGTTCTCGCGGTCTGCGATCTGATCAAAGAGACGGCCCGCTCGTCGCATGAGTCTCGGTCCCGTTCCACTGCTGGCCGAGGAACTCCAGCACCCGTGCTCCGTACTTCTCGATCCGGGCGTCACCCACGCCGGCGATCTGTTCCAGGGCCGCGCGAGTCGTCGCCCGCGTTTGCACCATCTGCGCCAGTTGCTCGTTGGTGAACACGGTATAAACCGGCACGGCCTCCGCTTGCGCGATGGTCTTGCGCAGTTCTCTCAAGCGGACGAACACCGCAAAGTCGTCCGGCTTGAGGCTGTCCCGGTAGTCCACCTTGCCGCGGCCGGGGCTCTCTCGGGACGCCGGCGACGCGCTCCCCGACGATTCCAGGTAGTCGACGCAGATGGCCCAGAACGAGTTGTCACCCTGCTCGACCCAGCGACGATCCACGCTCAGAACGCGATGGCTACGCAAGAACTCATTCAGTTCCTCTTGAGCGGGCTCGGCAAACCGGATCGGGACCACGAAAAACCGATAAGCAATTGTTTATTGATTCCGGTTTTTAGGGTCGAGGCGGCCTACGGCCGCCCTGACTCTTGGCCGACTCCGCACTGCCCTCCGCTCCGGCTCGTCGGGGCAGGGGCTCCGCCCTCGCTCCGCTCTGCCCCTCCGGCCTGCGCTGCGGGCTACTCGCTTGCTTTACTGCCCAGACTGGACTCGGGCCACGCGGAAGCCCAGGAGGTTGCTCCGGTCGCCCGGATAGTCCCCGTCCCGGAACGCCGAACGCGCAAGCCGCGGGTTGTCGTCCCAGCCCCCGCCGCGGTACACCCGCTGGGCGGCCTGGAGGCGGCCAGACGGGTCCACGCCGGGCGATCCCTTGTAGTAATCGGCATCGTACCCGTCCCAGCACCACTCCCAAACGTTGCCGTGCATGTCGAAAAGCCCGAAACCATTCGGCTTGAAACACCCGACTGGTGCAGTGTACATATAGCCATCCTGCGCGGCGATCGCCCAGGTCCATTCCGGATACTTTTTCTTCGCGGTTCCGTCGGCAATGTTGCCCACTTCGACCAGGGTTTCCGGATCGTCTCCGCTCACATAACGCGTCGTCGTTCGCGCACGGCAGGCATACTCCCATTCCGCCTCAGTTGGGAGCCGGTAGCCGTTACCGCCGGATCGCTCGCCATCATCAAAGTGATAATAGGGTTTCAACCCATCAAGCTTGCTTAGCTCGTTACAAAACGCGATTGCATCGTTCCAGCTCACATTCACGACGGGGTGCTCGTCGGTCTGCGTGAACCCCGGGTTCTTCCAGGTGTACTTCGGGTCTTTCTCGAACGTTCTCTTGACCTCGTTCCAGCCATAGCCACCCTTGCCGTCGCGCTCCGCCTCAGTGGTCAGACCGGACGACTCAACGACGCGGCGGAACTGGCCGCGCGTGACCTCGGTCACACCCAGGTAGAACGGGCGCGTGATCCGAACCGTGTGCTGGGGCTTCTCATCGTCCTGCGCATCCTTATCGCTGTCTGGCGAGCCCATCATGAAGCTGCCCGCGGGGATGCGCTTCAACTTCATCCCCGACGTGCGCGAGGTGAGAACCTCCGTGACCACTGGGGCGGCGGGACGGTCGCGCAGGACGACGAGGCCGAGGTCGCCCAGCAACCGCGGCATCTGCGACGTTGCATGACGGACGCGCACGAACTTGAAGACGTTCTGCCGCACGTAACCGGTCAGCTCGTCCAGGGTCACTTCGCCGTTGCGGTCGCCGTTCTCCGTGTCGGCCGCTCCCTTCAGACCCTCGATCACGTAGTAGGAAAAGACGCCGTGTCCATCGCCCAGCGATGAGTCCTGCCACGAGACCTCCTTCTCGCTGCACGAGTAGAGGGCAGCCACCGACACAGGCGGAGGCGGCGGGGCCGGCATCTCGATCCCGGGCGCTCGCGTCTCCGGCGATGTGACCTTCAGTTCGTTCCGGCAGGCGTCGACCAGGAGGAGCTTCGTGGTTGCCTCGCACGCCTTCAGGGCCGCGAACACCTCGTCGAGCGGCAGGAACTTCGTCATGTCCCGCTTCGCCAGGTTCGCGTCCATCGGGCAGAACACGCTCGTCGGCACGGGCTTGCCTCCCCCCAGCGGGGGGATGTCCATCATCACCCCGTGGCCCACGAGCATGACGATCACACTGTCGGCCGGTCTGAGGGGTTTGAGGATCAGGCCGAGCTGGTTGCGAATCCCCTCGGCATTCGGCAAAAGATCGGGGTCCTCGGCTCCCGCCTTGATCGTCATCACGACCACGTCGTCCTTCTCGTACCCAGCCTCCTTGATGAGCGCCTCGGCCATCCCCTCGACATCGCGGCGGGGAAAGTCTCCCAGCCCAGGAAGTAGCGTTCCCTTGCCGTAACGGTCGACGCCGACGAGGAGGGCGTACTTCTTGCCCCCCTTCCGGCGCTGGGCGAGGGCGTGATGGGGCGACACGATCCAGAAGACGACGAACACCAGGAGACTCACCAGCGCGGTCATGCGGGCGGCCCGTCGAGTCAGGAGCGGGATCATCGGGTGTCTCCGCGTGGAACCTCTGAACGACACGTCGGCGTGTTGACGTTCACGTGATTGTAGCCTGTGATGAGGCGGTTCGGCCACGTCCCGCTCGAACGATCGAAGCGAAGCGTGGCCAGCGCCGGGAATCAGCGGTAGTAGCTCCCGTACGACGAGTATCCGAAACCCGAGCCGTAGTAGCTCGTGCCGTAGGAGTACCCGTAACCGGGCGCGTAGTTCCAGTAGGACGAGTAGCCCCATGGCCGGCCGTAGCGGCCGCCGCCGTAGTACGTGCTGCCGAACGAGTAACCGGGCCGGACGCCGTACCCATAGCCCCGCCCGTAGCCGTAGCCACCTCGGTGGTGATGGCGGCCGTAGCCGTGCGGCTGCGCCTGGACCGCGGGCGTGTTGAAGCCGAGCAGCAGGGCTCCGCCCACGAGACACGTCGTGATCCAGCTCTTTAGGACCGTCTTCATGATGCATTCCTTTCAAGTCGAGTGACACGAACGTCGCGACCGCGCGAGCGGTCGCAAGAAACGGTCGGAAAGGGAAACGAGCGGTGTGCCGGAATCTTCCGCGGTTCTGACTTTTTTCCTGGCGCCCAACAGTTCGTGCGCCCCAACGAGCGGGATCGGTGGCCGGGGCAAAGGGGAGCGCCGCTCCACGTGCCCCGGTGGGCCGCGAGACGCTTCCGGTTTGGAGGGAGGGGGGCTCTGGACGAGTCCTCCCTACCCCTATCGGGGAGACATGACACCAGCATGCCTTCTACTGCGTCTTAGGTGCGCGCAAGGTCATTTCGTGCTCGAGTTGGCGCCTCATATCGTTCGTGAAAACGGATCGAGGTTCCTCACTGGCATCGTGGTTCGGACACGTCGACCGGTGGTCGTACCCCTCATGGGGCCGCCTACCGTGAGTCTGCGCAGTTTATGGATTTAATGCTGGCTCACTCCAAGTGAGTGCTGCATACTCATAAGTGCTGTGCTACCCTGGTTGTGCGTGGTTCGCTTGGTGTGGGTCACCGTGATAGTTTGACGCGACCGATGGGCAGTCGGACAGCTTCTCCCACTTTGATGTTGCTTCCGGAGGGTTTCATGCGAGGGAAGGAAACGAGCCGGCGCTGCGCGCTGAGGCCACGCCGAAGAAAGGCTCGGATGGCGCGGTTTGAGCCCCTGGAAGAACGTGCGTTGCTGAGCACGGCGTCGGTGGCGAGCTCGACGTGGGTCCCGC
This sequence comes from Singulisphaera sp., assembly GCA_027451445.1. GTDB lineage: Bacteria > Planctomycetota > Planctomycetia > Isosphaerales > Isosphaeraceae > DAIDJG01. The sequence continues at coordinate 14,230 of DAIDJG010000226.1, read as the reverse complement.
TCGGCCCGGCGCCGATCGTTGACGGGTACGGGCCGGGCGTGCCGGTCTCGGGGCGGATCACGGCCCTCGCGGCGGACCCGACCGATCCCAACACGATTTACATTGCTGCGGCTAGCGGAGGCGTCTGGAAGACCACCGACGGCGGGACGGACTGGACTCCGTTGACCGACAATCAGGTCACCAACGTCATGGGGGCGCTCACGCTTGATCCCAATAACCCCCAGGTCATTTACGCTGGCACAGGAGAGGCCAATAACTCGGCTGACTCGATGTACGGCCAGGGCATCCTCAAATCCACCGACGGCGGGCAGACGTGGACCTTGCTGGGGAATAGCGTGTTCGGCCGGCGCGCGATCTCGAAGATCGTCGTCGATCCATCCAATTCCAACACGATCTACGCCACCGACACCGGCACCCTCAACGGCAACGCCCTCCCTGGCAACCGGGGTGTCTGGAAATCGATCGACGGCGGGCAGACCTGGAACGACACCACGGCCTCGATCTCGACGACCGCGAATTACTCCGACCTCGTCATCGACCCCGCCAATCCGCAAATCCTCTTCGCCGCTGTGGGCCAGGATTCAGGCGACGCGGCCAATGGCGTGTACGCGACGTTGAATGGCGGGCAGAGCTGGGCCCTGGCCGGTAACTTTCCAGCGGGCATCGTCGACGGCCGGATCGCACTGGCGCTCGCGCCTTCGGACCCGAACACGATCTATGCGTCGATCGCCGGGTCGGGCCAGACGGGAAGCGTCGCGCTGGGCTCGCTGTTCGGGATGTACAAGACGACCGACGGCGGCAGCCAGTGGGTCAACTTGCCGTACACCCCCGACTACCTCACGCCCCAGGGCTGGTATGACACGGACCTGATCGTCGACCCCCACGACCCGAACATCGTCTATGCGGGGGGCACGTCGGAGAATCCCGGTCCGACGGGAAACCAACTTGCCGGTGTGATCGCTACGGTCAACGGCGGCGACCTTTGGTACGACATCAGCGTCGGTATCGACCTGAGCTCGCCGCACGTCGACCAGCACGCGATCGGTTTTGACGCCGATGGCCGGCTGCTCATCGGCAACGACGGCGGCATCTGGCGCGACGATGGCCCCAGGACCGTTGACCCAATCTGGACCGACCTCAACGGCAACCTCAACACGATTCAGTTCGTGGGCATCGCGCTCGATCCAACCAACCCCAACATCGCCTACGGCGGTAGCCAGGACAACGGCACCAGCCAGTACCAGGGTGGGCCCGGCTGGCATCAGATCATCGGCGGCGACGGGGGCTTCGTTCAGGTTGATCCCAACTCGCCGAGCACGATCTACCAGGAGTTCTACGGGATCAGCCTCGACCGTTCCGACGACCGCGGCGTGACATTTCAGACTGCGTTCAATGGCATCGACCTGAGCGATCCGCCCTACTCGCAGGATAAGGCTGAGGCGTTAGTCTCGGCGGGCGACCCGGCGAACTTCTACGTTCCGTACGTGCTCGATCCCACCGTGCCGAACCGGCTCCTCCTGGGGACGACTCGCGTTTACGAATCGACGGACAAGGGTGACAACTGGGCTCCCATCAGCCCCTTCCTGACGGGCGATACACAGGCCGACGTGATTGATAGTATTGGGGTGGCACCGAGCGATGTGAACACGATCTACGCCTCGGCGCACGGCGAGGTCTTCGTCACGACGGACCATGGCGCCCACTGGAACGAGGCCGACAACGGCCTGCCCACGAATACCAGTCCGCAGATGCACTTCGAGCAGATCGTCGTCGATCCGCACAACGCCCAAACGGCGTACATCGTCGCTGCGCGGTTCGGCGACCTGACCGGGGGCGGCCACGTCTGGAAGACCACCAACGGCGGCCAGAGCTGGACCGATATCAGCGGGAATCTTCCCGACCTTCCCACCTGGTCGATCGCGCTCGACAGCGTCGACAACGTGCTGTACGTGGGGAATGACGTGGGCGTTTACACCTCGTCGAACGGAGGCACGACTTGGTCGCAGCTTGGCGCGGGATTACCGGCCGTCCGGGTCAAGACGCTCGACCTCGAGCCGAACTTGAACATCCTGGCGGCGGGTACGTATGGTCGAGGCCTCTGGGAAATCCCCGTCAACATCACTGGTGGGCATAGCCCGATCATCACCGACGCCAATCTGTCGCCGAGCGGCCAGACAGTCGTCGAGGGATCTCCGGTGGCCTTCAGCGGGTCGTTCACCGACCCCGACGTTGGCGATTCGCACGTTGTAACCATCGATTGGGGCGATGGTTTGGCCGACACCACGCTTAATCTGAAACCGGGCGTGTTCACGTTCGCGACGTCACACACCTACCTGTCGTCGGTGCCGAACGATGTTGTGGTCCACGTCACGGTCGCCGACCAACTGGGTCTGCGCGGATTCGCCCGCGCACCATTGACCATTCAAAACGTCGCGCCTTCCAACATCCAACTGTCCTTGAAACCTGGGACGTTGTTTGAAACGGGGAGCACGCAGGTCACTGCGACGTTCTCCGATCCGGGGACGCTCGACAGCCATATTGCCGATATTTCGTGGGGTGACGGCTCGCCGGATACCATCTTGACGCTGGGGCCGGGCGTTCTGACGTTCTCGAGCAGTCACCAGTACCTCGATGGCGCAGCGAACGGGACGTCGGAGCCGATCACGGTTCGCGTGCGAGACGTGCAGGATGTCGCCTACTCGGCCCAGGCATCGACCGCGCTGAATGCAGGGCTTCAGCCCGGACAGCCCGGCGTCTTCCCGATCCTCGACAATGCCGACGATGGCGCCATCGGAGTCGATCTCGGCGCGAGCACGTTCACCTACTACGGGACGCAGTACACGGGATCGAACGAGCTGTTTGTTAGCTCGAACGGCTTGATCACGTTTGGGCTTCCCGATCCGTCGTCTTGGTATGTCGGCACGCCGGCACCTCCGATGGCCTCCATCGCTCCCCTTTGGGACGACTGGCGGACCGACCTGAACCCGAACGATCAGGTGCTCGGCCAGTTCGAGTACAATAGCCAGGGCGTCCCGACGGCTTTGATTATCGAGTGGTACAAGGTCAATCGTTATCCGGACACGCCTCTACCGGTCACCTTCGAGGCCATCCTGTCGCTGAACACCGGGACCAGTCCGGGGTCGATTCAGTTCAACTATCTGGATCTCAACACGGGCGATCCCACCACGAGCGAAGGGGCGAATTCGTTCGTCTTCCTCAAGAACGACGACACCCTCGGAGGAGCCCCGCTGCTGATTGCGTACGATGGCATCGACCCGAGCCCGCTGGTGGGGACCGGCGAGGCGATCAACCTCACGGCCGTTCCCAACTGGGTCGCCGCGACGACGAGCGCAGTGGTTTACGACCTTGCCCCGACCGCAAGTCTGAACGGACCCTCGAAGCTCGGTCCGGGGCTCGCCGGCGCGTTCACCTTCAGTGCGACGGATCCCTCCCCCGTCGATCAGCAGGCGGGATTCACGTTCCAGGTGAACTGGGGCGACGGCTCGCCGGTGCAGACGATCTTGCCCGGAAAGCCGGGCGCACTCAGCCACGTTTACACCAGCGCAGGGACGTTCTCCGTTCAGGTGACAGCGATTGACAAGGACGGGGTCTCCAGCCGGGCGGCGAGCCAGCAGGTGGCCATTGCGTTCGCCGGGTTGATCCCCGACCCGACCAATCCGTCCAGGCTGGCCTTGGACGTCGTCGGTACACCGGGCAACGACAACATCCAGATCACGGCGGGGACATCAGGAACGATTTCCGTGACCGAGAACGGGACCACGCTGGGACCGTTCTCCCCCACCGGGTTGATCATCGCGCAAGGGGGTGCAGGGAACGACACGATCACGGTGTCGAAGGCCGTGACGCGGAGCGTGGTGCTGAACGGCGGCGACGGCAACGATACGCTCACCTCGGGCGGCGGTCCGTCCGTTTTGATCGGCGGTGCCGGCAACGACATCCTCAACAGCACGGCGTCCCCCTCCAGCGTGCTGATCGCCGACGCTGGGACCAATACGCTGAACGGTGGCGCCAATGCGCTTCTGGTCAGCGGATCGACGATTTACACCCAGTCGACGATCAACCTGCCTGCGCTCGTGCAGATCCTGAACGAGTGGTCCCGGGCGACTCCGCTCTCGGTCCGGGTGAACCATATCGTCAACGGGGGCGGCTTGAATGGTTCGTATGTGCTCAACGCGAGCACAATCACCGTCTACGCGGCGCCCAACGTGCTAACGGTCACGGGCAACCAGAACCTCGTGTTCAAGGGATTTTATGATAAGTTGCCGCCAGGATTGATCGGGACGGTTTTGAACGGATAATCTCGACCGTCGAACTCCCGCGGTACCTCGATGAATCGCACACGAACCCGAAGCACGCGTGAGGGCCTTACCTGGACTTCCCGCACGGTTGCTTCGGGTTCGTGTGCTCCGGCTTAGATCACGGAACGATTGGATTGCGCGCAGTGAAGTTCTACCAAAACACCGAAGTATCAGCACTCCATCCCCCACGAAACATTGGTATCTACGCAACGGTCGAGATGGCCCGAACCCCTCACCCTGCCGCTGTGCGGCGACCCTCTCCCGCAAGGGGAGACGGGTGTTTTCGTCTCCACTGACCGAGAAGCGAAGAACTCACCTCTCCCCTTGTGGGAGAGGTCGGCCCTCAACGAGGGCCGGGTGAGGGGTACGGGAGGAAACCGTCCGTCCGCGGGTTGTGTCGATACCGATGCCCCCTTCCCAGGGGTGGCGTTATATGTTTGCACTTACGAAGGGCAATTGCGATCTTCTGTCCAGTGTGCGCAACTCAACCGTTAGGCGCTCTAACGCCTGCGCACTGCGACAACGATCGTGCGAGCCGGTAGGCCTCACCCCTCGCGTGCTTCCCATCGCTCCAACACCCGTTGGACGTCCCGTCCGACGGCGTCGCGCGCGTCGAAACGATCGTGACCACGCGCCAGGAGTTGATCGTAGTTCGTCTCCCGGTGGCGGATGTGTGCGATCAAAGCCAGGCGCAAGGCCTGTTCGTCGAGCGCCTTGGCGGCGGCAGACCGTCCTACGCGATCGCTGTACTTGAGGCAGGCATGCTCGGCGATCTCGCGTTCTCGCCCTGCCGGGCAGCCTGGGTAGAGTTCGCGGAGCCGCGAGGCGAAGCGCTCGACGTACTCACGATCCAGATTCGCCCGCCGCTCGGCGTCGCGTTCGGCCCGGCGCTGGCGGGCGTCGGCGTCGGCCAGGCATTCCTGCTCGGCCTTTTCGAGCGCCTGGGGTTCCACCAGTAGTCCCTGGCGCTCGTAGCGCTTCCGTGCGCGGCTCCACTCGAGCACAACGGCCGAGAGCACCGAGTATTTGCGAGCACGCCGGGTGAGGGCCGCGTCACCGGACGGGAGGAACTCCAGGTGGTCGAGGTCGGCGCACTTCATGCAGAGCGCCCCCTTGTCACCGGCAAGCATCACCCAACGGCCTTTGCCGAGTTGCTCCTTGCATTCCCCGCATGAGGAATCACGGCCCTTCAGAATGAAGACCTTGAGCTTATCGGATTCGGGACGGGGTTCCGCCATGGGACATCCTTCGAGCGGGGCTCGATCCCCGCTCATTCTCAGAGCGCCGTGAGGTAACGCTGGATTTCCCAGGTCTCCACTTGCGCATGGTACTCGCGCCACTCATCGCGCTTCAACCGGAGAAACTCGCCGGCGATTGGCCCCAACGCCTCGCGCACCACGGGGTCGGCCTCGAAGTGATCGAGGGCCTGAGGAAGCGACTGAGGCAACGTCTTGATTCCGCGCGCGGCCATGGCCTCGAGCCCTTGCTCGTAGAGGTTGCCGAGATTCGGCTCACCCGGGTCGAGGCCTTTCTCGATCCCATCAAGTCCCGCAGCCAAATAAGCGGCCAGGGCCAGGTAGGGATTGCAGGCGCTGGATACCGTGCGATCTTCAACGTGTCCGCCTTCGGGAATGCGCAGCATCTGCGTCCGGTTATTGTCGCCGAAGGTGATGAAGGCCGGTACCCATGTGAAGCCCGAGCGATTGCCCGTCAACGCGGCGCCGACCTGAAGGCGCTTGTAGCAGTTGACTGTGGGAGAGGTCACGGCGCAGAGCGCGGGCGCATGACTCAAGACGCCCCCCAGGAACTTGTACGCGAGCTTCGACATGCCGAGGCCGCGCGGATCGTCGTCGTCGGCGAATAGATTCTTGCCGGTCTGGGCGTCGGCGAGGTGGTAGTGTGCGTGAGCACCCGAGCCGGTGCGCGTGGCGAAGGGCTTGGCCATGAAGGTCGCGATCGCACCGTGGCGCTGGGCGAGCTGGCCCGCGATCATGCGGAAGAACGTCAGGCGGTCGGCCGTGGTGAGGGCTTCGGCGTATTTGAAGTTGATCTCGTACTGGTAATTCGCGTCCTCGTGGTCCGACTGGTAGACGCCCCAGTCCAGCCCTGCGAGGGCATCGTTCAACGCGCGCAAGAATGGCAAAGCGCCCGAGATCCCTTTGAAGTCGTAGCAGGGTTTGTTGAGCTCGTCGACACGGTGGGGATCCCAGCCGCTGATCGTGCCGTCGGGGTTGCGAACGACGAGGAAGAACTCCGGCTCCATGCCGACGTTGAAGACATAGCCCTTGGCTCTCGCGTATGCGAGCACTCGCTTCAGGTTAACGCGGGGACAGTAGGGATGAGGCTTATCGTCGACGTAAAGGTCCGACGCGAAGCGGGCCACGCCGGGCTCGTAGGCGAGCGGGGTGTAGGTGCCGAGGTCAGCGCGGGCACACATGTCGTGCGAGTGGGGCCCCTGCCCCATTCCCCAGACGGCCCCGCCCGCGAACCCCGCACCGGTTTCGACGGCCGCACGCAAGGCGGAGGCGGGCACGAGCTTCACCTTGGCGGCGCCGTGGATGTCGACAAACTGAATCATCAAATAGGCGATCCCGTCGCTCTGGAACTTGCCTTCCAGCGACGCGAGCTGTGCTTCGATCGTGTGCATGGGCTGTGGCACCCCCTTGGGCGATCCTGGCGCCGGGTGTCCCTGGCGAGGCGCGAATCGCACGTTTGAGGAACAATTGTTGGCGACAAGGGACGAGGAAGCTACTAAAATCGTTGCAGCCTGGAGAACGGCCCCGAGCGGCCAGGGAGCGTGAATCGAGAATGTGCGGAATCGTGGGACTACTCGACAAGCGTGAGAGTCAACCGACCCCGAACGGGCAGATGCTGCTGACGATGCTGGAGGCCCTCGCCTGTCGGGGACCCGACGGCGCCGGGGCGGCCATGCTCCGGACCGAGTTGTTCGGGGACGCGTGGACCGTTCGCATTGCACCGCCTGACCCCGCGCCGGCCAGGCGGCTGGAACAGCTCGGACTGGGCCGCGTCGAAGGGCTCGAACGCCAGGGCGATACGCTTCGGTTTCGGTTCTTTCCCACGCCCGACATGGCGATCGACGACCTCGAAAGTGCGCTGGGGGCCGCGCCGGGCGTGCTGGAAGTGCTGGGCGCAGGGCAGAGGCTCGACCTGGTGAAGCACGATGGTTCTCCCTCGGGGCTGGAACGGGTCTATCATCTCTCCGCGTGGCACGGCCCCATCGCGATCGGGCATACGCGGATGTCGACGGAGAGCCGCATCGACCTCAGCCACTCGCAGCCGTTCTGGGCGCACGGTGTGCCCGACCTCGCCACGGTCCATAACGGTCACATCACGAATTACCACCAGCTTCGCCGGCAGTACGAGCAGCAGGGTGCGGTGTTCTACACCGAGAACGACTCCGAGGTGATCGGCGTCTACCTCCGCGATCGGATAAACGCGGGCCGGTCGCTTCCTGACGCGTTGAACGATTCCATCGAGGATCTCGACGGCGCCTTCAACTACCTTGTCCTCTCTCCCGAGGGTCTGGGCGTCGTCCGCGATCGGTACGGCTTCAAGCCGTTGATGGCCGTCGAGACGGATGATTTCGTGGCCATCGCCACCGAGGAGATCGCGCTGCGCAGGGCCTTGCCGGGCGATTACAAGGTCGTCGAGCCGCCTCCCGGTCGCGTCTTGTTTTATCCGCTCGGTGCGCAGGCCTGGTACGAGATGGTCTGAGCCTCAGTCCCGGAGCGCCCTCCCCTGCCCTCCACCGTTTTTCCTCTTGCCCCAGAAGGACCCAACGCGTGTCCCAAACTGCCCTCGGGGAATCGGTCATCGATTGCGAAGGACAAACGGTTCGCGTCATTAACCAGGCGATCCGCGCGGCGGTCGGCAACGGTTCGACGCGCATCAAGCTGCTTCATCCCGGCGCGAAGCACAACCTGGGCGTCGCCCTGCCGGAGGGGGTGCATCTGACGGTTGCCGGCAGCGCAGGCTATTACGTTGGCGGTCTCAACGACGGCGCAACGATCGACGTACACGGTAGCGTCGGCTGGGGTGCGGCCGAGAGTATGCGCGACGGCACGGTCGTCATCAACGGCAACGCGGGCAACGGTGTGGCGGCTTCCATTCGAGCCGGGACCGTGGTCGTGCGCGGGAGCGCCTCGACCCGGGCTGGGATCGCCATGAAGGGGGGCGCGCTCGTCGTCGCGGGCGACGTTGGGCCGATGGCCGCGTTCATGATGCAGAAGGGTGTCCTCATCGTTTGTGGCGACGCGGCCGACGGCGTCGCCGACAGCATGTACGCCGGCACGGTTTATGTCGGCGGCAGGACTGCCGAACTGGGTGCCGACGCCGTCGACGAGGACTTCGGTGCGGACGACCGCGAGCTCGTGTTTGGCCTGTTGAAACGCTGGAACATCCCGGCGCCTGCGACCTTTCGCAAGCTTGTCGCAGGCCGCAAGCTCTGGAACTTCCAACGCGAGGATCTGCATCTCTGGAAGTCGGCCCTTTGAACGAACAACTCCTACCGAAATGGTCGATGCAAGATGCAAAATGGCAGATGCAAGATGGCAGACGATCCCTAATGGGCGATCGCGCGAGCCGAAGAATTAGGCTCTCATCGCGCTTTTGGCATTTGCCATTTTGCATCTGTCATCTGCCATTTTGCATTCGGCATTCAAGTAGAGTGGACGAGACCCACCCGACAAAACCGTCCCGAATTGCGTCCGAACCAACATTGACCCTCTGGTGCGAGTGCCATCGATCATGTCGCAGCCTGACCCCACCCCACCGAGCCCAGGCGACCCGTCGCCGTTTGAGCGCTCGGGCACGTTCACGCCCGGCGTGATCGAGGACATCCAGATCAAGGCCGAGCTCGCGCGTTACCGCATCCGCGGTTTCGGCCTCCTCCGCCCGCGCACCTGGGCGACGTTCGACGACCTCACGTTCGTACCCGGGACACTCACGCGCATTCCGCTCGAAGGCTATCGCGAACGCTGTTCGACGAAGACCGTGCTCGGCACCCGTTTCGCCAAGAAGCCGCTGGAGCTCGACATCCCGTTGATGGTGACGGGAATGAGCTACGGTGCGCTCTCGAAGAACGCCAAGATCGCGCTGTCTCGAGGAGCGAACCACGCCGGGACCTCAACGACAACGGGCGATGGCGGCATGCTGGACGTGGAGCGGTCCGAGTCGCGCCGGCTCGTGTGTGAAGTGCTCCCCAGTCGTTACGGCATCAACATCCAGCATTTGCGTCAGGCCGACGCGATCGAGCTTACAATCGGCCAGGGGGCCAAGCCGGGAACCGGCGGCTTGCTCCTGGGATCGAAGATTTCCGAGGAGATCGCCCACCTGCGCGATCTGCCCCCCGGCGTCGACCAGCGCTCCCCGTGCCGGCACCCGGACTTTCTCGGACCGGATGACATGGTCATCAAGATCGAGGAGCTGCGCGAGGCAACCGACTGGCAGATCCCCATTTTTGTGAAGATGGGAGCCTCGCGCGTCTTCGACGATGTGCGGCTGGCGGCTAAGGCCGGCGCCGACGTGATCGTCGTGGACGGGATGGAAGGAGGCACTGGGGCTTCGCCGGAGTTGCTTCAAGAGCACACTGGCATCCCGACCCTCGCGGCTGTCTGTGAAGCCCGCGCCGCTTTGGAAGACATCGGGCTCTACGGCCAGGTCCAGCTCATCATCGCCGGTGGATTGCGCCATGGCTCGGATTGTGCCAAAGCGCTGGCGCTCGGGGCCGACGCCTGCTATCTCGGGACGGCGCTGCTGATCGCCCTGAACTGCAACAAGCCGATCTACGAAGAGGACTACCGGGCCATCGGTGCGGCACCCTACGCGTGCCACCACTGCCACACCGGCCGTTGTCCCGTCGGGATCACGACACAAGACCCTGCCCTGACCGCTCGGCTCGAGGTCGATGCCGCGGCGCACCGCGTGGCGAACTTCTTTCATGCGCTGGCGACCGAGATCCAAATCCTTGCCCGAGCGTGCGGTAAGAGCGATGTCCACCATCTCGAACCCGAGGATATGCGGGCACTCACGCTCGAGGCCTCGCTCATTACGGGTCTGCCGCTCGCTGGGACGAATCGGGTGTTCGGAGGAGGGCCGGGATGGTAAGTTGTCTGCCATCCGCATTCCCGACTATGACGTCGGCAGCAGGCCGAACACAGAGAGTCCCGTCGTCGTCGCGACGTAGACCTTGCCGTTGGCGACGGTCGGTGGGGTGAATTTGACCGGTGGGCCGGTCTGGTCCCGCGTGCCGGCTTCCGAACTGTTGTAAAGCATGTCGGAGAGGTTCGCGGCGTTGTAGGCGTAGAGCACGGCCTGGCTGGTCGGGCCGTTCAAGTCGGCGTGCTGGACGACCCAGACGATGCCGTTGGTCGAGCCGTTCGCCGAGATGGTCGGCGTGGCGCCGGCGTAGCCGAAGGGCGTGCTCGCGGTCGAGATCGGTGCGCGTGTCGGCACGCCGTTGACAAGTCCGAACGCTTCGAGGGGCGCGCCGACGAACTGGACATAGATCTCGCCATTGTAATACGCGGGCGTGCTGAAGAGCGGGTGGTTCTTGGTCTGAGGCAGCGTCTCCAACAGGCCGCCCTTGCGTCCGCCAAGGTGTCCCATGTGGTTACGATTGACAACGTCCAGGATGCCGTCTTTTCCGCCGGTCAGCGCGATTTGCAGGCTGGATCCCGGTTGCGCGGGGGGCAAGAGAACCCCGCCGCTGCCGTAATCGAAATCGTTGGCGCCGAGCACCGCCTGGTTCTTCGGTGTGTAGTAGTCCAGCACCCGCAACGGTCCGGGGCCGGATGCGAGCTTCACAAGACTATCGCCGTAGTCGCGGCCACCGGACGACGCGTCGAAGGTGCCGTTGCCCGTGGCCAGGTAGATACTGCCAGCGGCGTCGGCGGCGAGACCGCCACCGCCCATCCAGATACCCCCTTGCCTGCCGTTGGGCGTGGCATTGAAGTACGACTCGGGTTGGAGCGTCTGCGCGTTGAAGCCGACGACTAGCCCGTGATAGGGGCCGGCGTCGTTGAAGGAGGCCCACGCGGCGTAGACCTCGCCGTTGAGTAGCAAGAGTGCCGAGCGCTGGAGCTGGTAAATGGCCTGGAACGGAATCTTGCCTCCCTTGACGTGTCCCGTGCCCCGACCTCGGGTCACAAAATGGATCGTTTCCGGGCCGCCGAACTTTTCGGCCCCCGTCCCGATGTCAAGCGCGTGGATCTGATCCTCGTAGGTAATACCGCTACCCGAGACGTGCATGGTCGCTGCGATCACATAGATCGTCCCCGAGGACGGGTCGATCACCGGCGTGCTCGTGATCCCGATCAGCGGGCCGATGTCGGGAGCTGCATCAAGGTTGTTGGCTGGAATCGGGATCACGCCCGCGGCAGGGTCGGCGAGGTTATCGTGCCAGAGGGCTGGGCCGGGGTGGTCGGCGTCGAAGGCGTAGACGCTGTCGTTTTCCGTTACCACGAACACCACGTTGTGCGTGCCCTGGCCGGGGATCGACACGTTGGCCATGTACAGGGGCTGGCCGTAGACGTAGCCGTCAACAGGATCCGTAAAGAGCTTGCCGAATTGCGAAGGGTTCACATTGGCGGGGGTCAAAAGCGTCTCGTTGAGGTTCTGTCCGGTGCGGCTATTGTCATTATGGTAGGTCAACACATCGGCCGAGCCGCTCAGCAGGCGGCGCGACTCCATAGTCTCGACACTGGGCCGAAAACGAGGGCGGCTGGGGGTAGGACGACCGCGATGGGCTCTGGTCGGATAGGGGCTCATAAGAGATTTCGTCCTTGCCAACAGGGCGATATCCCATCGCCCGCCTCCTTGCCACGTACTGGTTAACGAGATCAAAAAGCAAATAGACTCTTCGGCCCGCCTGTGTCGGTGTATTGAGAACGTTTTCACTCGGTCGTTCGGTAAGGGGGCGCAGAACCGTGAAATTCGGCGAGAACGGCGGAAAGCATCGAACGGAGATCTTCGGAGTGCGTGGAGCCCGCGGAGTCCGTCGGGCGGTCGGGTTCGATAAACGGCTCGCACCGCTCTTCCTGCCTCCTTGTCGCGGCGGAGCGCGCGGCCTAAGATGAGCGGTCCAACGCAGAAAGCGGGGACGCGGACTGGCCTTTCCCCTTCGGTTTGCCATGAGACGACAAGGAGCGAGAAGCAACCTATGGCCACAACCACCGATTACCTCGCCCTCGACCTGGGCGCTGAGAGCGGCCGGGGGTTGCTCGGCAAGTTTGACGGCGAGCGCCTCGTCCTTGACGAGGTCCACCGATTCCCGAACGGTCCGGTCCGGATGCTCGACACCATCTACTGGGACCTTCCCCGGCTTTTCGAGGAAATGAAAGGCGCCCTGCGCAAAGTTGCCGCGGCCGGGGCCCGGCTCGATGGCGTGGGCATCGACACGTGGGGCGTGGACTTCGGGCTCGTCGGCCGCAACGACACGCTCCTCGGTAATCCCGTTCACTACCGCGACGCACGCACCGACGGCATGTTCGATGCGGCTACCCGACTGGTCTCGCGCGAGCGGATCTACGAGATCTCCGGCGTGCAGTTCCTCCCGTTCAATACGATCTACCAGCTTTTCGCCCTCAAAACGGCGAACTCGCCGCTGCTGGAGGTCGCTGAGACGCTCTTGATGATGCCCGACCTGTTCGCGTGGCTGCTTACCGGCCAGCGCGCCGGTGAACGGACCGACGCGACGACCACGCAACTGCTCGATCCCAGGACGGGCACCTGGTCGGACGAACTTTGCCAGGGGCTTGGGCTCCCTCGTCAGATCCTGCCCGAGCTCATTGAGCCGGGCACCGATCTTGGTCCGTTGCGGAAGTCGGTCGCCGACGAGGTGGGTGTAAGCGGGCTTTCCGTGATCGCTCCCGCGACGCACGACACGGCGAGCGCCGTCGCGGCGGTGCCAGCGAGGGTCACGAACCCGGGTGGTCCTCCCGACTGGTGCTACCTCAGCTCGGGCACCTGGTCGCTACTGGGGGTGGAAGTTCCCCAACCGGTGATCAGCGCCGAGACGTTGCGCTGCAACCTGACGAACGAAGGGGGCGTGAACGGGACCACGCGTCTCCTCAAGAACATCATGGGCCTCTGGCTCGTGCAGGAATGCCGCCGGACCTGGGCCCGAGGCGGGCGCGACTGGAGCTATGAGGAGCTCATCCCGAAGGCCGAAGCGGCGCGGCCGTTTGCCGCCCTCGTCGACCCCGACGACGCGTCGTTCTTCGCGCCCGGCGACATGCCCGCACGGCTCGCGGCCTTCTGTACAAGGACCGGCCAGCCTGCGCCGACCGATGAGGGGAGCTTCGTCCGCTGTGCTCTGGAAAGCCTCGCGCTGAAGTACCGTTGGACGATCGAGCGTCTCGAACAGATTCTCGGCACAACGATCCGGACCGTACACGTCGTGGGAGGAGGGGCTCGGAACGCCCTGCTGAATCAGTTCACCGCCGATGCCTGCGGCCGCCCGGTCCATGCGGGACCCGTAGAGGCCACGGCTGTCGGCAACGTTCTGCTTCAGGCCATGGCCCGCGGGCGGATCGGCTCGCTCGCCGACGCTCGGGCGATCGTGGCACGATCGTTCCCGGTCACCGTCTACGAACCGCGCGATACCGCGGCGTGGGAAGAGGCGGCGGGACGTTTCTCGAGGCTGGTGCCGGAGTAAGGTCCTCTGCGATTCTCGGATCCATGACCCGCCGTTACAATAAAACGGTGGCGCGTGATCCGTCCCAACTCTTTCGAGGTCTGGCCATGACGAGTCAATTGCTCAACAAGCCATCCTCCTCGCAGCCTCTGCCAGGCTATCCTCCATTCCCGAAGAAGGAGGGCCGATTGTACGCCATCTCGTTCGATATGGATATCGACGCGTTGAAGTCGAATTACGGTGATCCCTACAACAA
>DAIDJG010000225.1 GCA_027451445.1 Singulisphaera sp. | reverse complement strand
GCCGTACCGCCCCCAGCGCCGATGGCTGCCGAGGAGGAGCGGGTCGTTCTCGATGAACTGGCCGTCGACCCGCCCGAAGCTCGACGGCACCGGCTGACCGTCGAGGCGGTTGAGCAGTGGCTTGGGGTCGAACAGGTCCATGTGGCTGGGGCCGCCGGTCATGAACAGGAAGATGCACCGCTTGGCCCGCGCAGGGTGATGCCCTGGCCGGCTCGCCAGCGGATTCGCGGGCTCCGCGGCGCGCGACTCGCGTTGAAGGAGATAGGACAGGCCGAGCAGTCCGAACCCGTTGCCCGCGCGCCTGAGAGGGTCTTTGGAAATTTAGGCGGTCTGGGTCGCCGGCGCCAGCCGGCGAACCATCAGGTTAATCATTGCGATGTGGACCATCGTTTCGCTTGTTTCTGGGTAAAACTCGTAGTCCTTGCTCATCCGTCGGTAGCGACCGAGCCAACCGAAAGTACGCTCGACAACCCACCGACGAGGCAACACATGAAATCCTTTCAAATCATCGTTGCGTTTCACGATCTCCAGATCCTTCTCGCAACTCGCCTTGGTCCAAGCCACCAACTTGCCAGCGTAGCCGCCATCGGCCCAGATCAACTTCAGCTTCGCATACCGATTTCGGATTCGCTCGAAGACCAGCTTGGCCCCATCACGGTCCTGAATCCCGGCGGAGTGAACGACAACGGCGAGAACCAAGCCCATGACGTCCACCAGCAGGTGACGCTTCCGCCCACTGACCTTCTTGCCGGCGTCGTAGCCGTCGATTCCGCCTTGCTCGTTCGTCTTGGCCGACTGGCTGTCGATGATCGCCGCAGTCGGCTCGGTCTCGCGGCCCGCTTGAATCCGAACTTGGTCCCGGAACGTCTGATGGATCAATTCCCAGGTGCCATCGCGTTGCCAACGACGGAAGTAATCGTAGACGGTTCCCGAAGGCGGGAAGTCATGAGGAATGAGATGCCAGGCGCACCCAGAACGAAGGACGTAAAGGATGGCGTTGACAACCTCACGCACGTTGGTGGTCCTCGGTCGCCCTGCACCGGTCTCGGGGAGAACGAAGGGGGCGATGAGTTCCCACTGGTCTTCGGTCAAGTCGGTGGCATAGCTCTTTCGTACCGAGGTCGTCATGATGTGAATCCGTAAGGGCTGGGCTCGATCCATCTCTCCAGTCAGATTGTAGCCAAACCAGGTCAAGTTTCGCCAGAGCCCCTTAATTTCCAAAGACCCTCTCAGCAGGTATTTGTGCTTCCGCACGACGCCGACGAGGATCGCCTCGCATTTGTCGGCGTCGTTCACGAAATAGAGTCCGGAGCCGCGAGGACCGTTGACCTGGAGTTCCATGCCTTGGTTCCGGCGGCGGATATCCATAATCTTCGACGGTAACTGCACTTTCCAAGAACCTGCGCATTCAGGCTACCATCCTGACCACGCGGTCAAACAGTTGGCGAATTATCGGCGGGATCGGCAGCCGATCAAAACCACGTCGAAATTCTGCATTGAACATCTCTCTCTGCAATGACTTACGACGATCCGCGTGCGAAGGCCGGCGGTCGGCATCATCCCATGGGCTCGCCGAGCGATCGCTCAATTGCTCTGCCGGACGATTCCATCCCCACAACTCCACCAGCGTATGCACCCACATGTTGAGGTTCAACGCCCCGATGTTGGACCAGACCCGGCGCAGTTGCACCTGCTCGATACCCTCCACCTCTTTCAGGTCGTGAAAGTTCTGCTCGATCGACCAGCGGTCCACCACCGCTTGGACGACCTCCTGCACACCTGCGTCGGGATCAGTGCACAGATAAGCCCGCCACGAGCCGTCCTCCTCCTTCAGAATCACCACGCGGATTACGCCCCCGGCAGGATGCCAGGTTGCGAGGAACGTCTTGTACGTCTTGGTCACGACTTGCCCCGTGGTACTGACCACCGCGACGGTCTGCCAGCCCCGCGTCTGCCCAGCACGCTTGGCCAGGCTCAGCCGGTTCTTGCCGTAGACCGGCGGTCGGCCCCGACCCCGGCGCTCACCCGGTTTGAGAGGGCGCGGCAGGTCGTACAACTCCGCATCGCGACGCAAGCGAGCCACCACGACCATCCCCGCTTCCTTGGCCGGCTTGATGAACTCGCGATTGGCGTAGGCTCCATCGACCACGACCCAGGGCCGCTCGCTGTGCCCGACCGTTTGCGCCCCGGCCCACTTGATCAACTCGGCGGCGAGCTTCAGCTTGGTCCGGAAGGTCCAGTGGATGTCGCGGGGCAGCTCCGGTACATCCTTCTTTCGGATGTAGAGCCGGCCGAGCAGCGGCAGGCCAATCGTCCCGTTCTCGGGATGGCGGAGTACGCGGTTGAGCACGACCCAACTGTGGCCATAGAGGAACTTCGAGCCTGCCGGCCCTGGGGTGGGGTTGTGGTGGATCCCCGCTCCTTGGACCTTGGGGCCATAGCGCTGGGTTGGCGTGTCATCGATGGCGAAGAGCCAATGACCCCCGCCCGAGTCGATCTCGTCCCGCACCAACGCGAAAACGACCGTGGCCACGGCAGTCGCCTTGCGGCCGATGCTGTCGAGGAAGTAATAATAGGATCGAAACTCATCGCCGACTCCCGCGGCGCGCCACCAACTGGAGGCGGTGCGACGGCCCTGAGCCAGCAAGATGCCCAGGATCACCCGAGCCAGTCGCCACGACGAGCGGCCATGGAGCGGTTTGGCCAGGAGCGCGACCCAGGCCATCCATTGGCCCGTCAGCTGGATAGTGAACATCCTTGTTCCTCTTGATTCGATTTCGGCTGGTTAGCACCGCGATCGTCTCAAGAGGGCAGGGATCCATTCAATCCCAAACTGTCCTACGGTTGTCAGTTTCAGGAAAGTGCAGTAAGGATTCCTCGGGGCCGGTCAACGCGGCCCGCTCACGCCACGATCCGCAGCGCGATGTACGGCACCAGGTTGAACAGCAGCACCCCCACCTTGTATCTTACTTTCCGCAGCTCGCCTCAGCAATTTCCGGGGATTTCGGTGGCAGGTCCTGAGACTGGCGGTCAGCCCGGATGCTCGGAGCCGAGGACCGGGGCCTGCTGACCTTTGGTCGCCGCAATCCGCCGACTCGGCT
>DAIDJG010000224.1 GCA_027451445.1 Singulisphaera sp. | reverse complement strand
CCGCAGAGAGATCCCCGCACGCCTGGCGAGTTCGGCGACGTGGATGGGCTCCACGAGATGCTTGAGGATGTGCTCGACGATCGGCCGAAGCTCACTCGTCAGCGCCGGGAAATCGACAAGTCCCGGATGCTTCTGGATCGTCGCGATCAGACCGATCACCTGCCCGGCGCGGTCCTTGAGCGGGAACTTGTTCACCACGTACCAATCCAGCATCCCCGTCTCATCAAAGCCCAGCTCAACCCGGCCCAGGAGCGGCTCGCCCGTGCGGAAGACCTTCTGGTCATCACGCTGATACGCCAGTGCAATCGGCCGGGGGCTGATGGCAAAGTCATCCAGGCCGATCATGTCGTCCGGCGAGCTGAAGCCGCGCAGCCGCGAGATGTTATCCGTCGCCCAGACGAACCGGCCGTCCAGGTCCTTGATCACCGCACGTGTGTTTTGCAGATGATTGAGAACAATGTGAAAATGCCCGTCCGCAGCAACGCGATCGATGAACGCGCGCTGAAGGTCGCGAACACCGTCGGGAGTCAGGCGAGTCCTGGCATGGTGTCGACGCAGCATAAAACGTACCGGCCCTCACTACGAGCGTCGGGCTATCAGTGTGGGCTCGATCGTCCCGCGTCGCAAGGCTGTCTTGTCGTTTTGATACAAATTCGTGTCGCTTCCCAACAAGACTCCCGGCGCGTTTTGAGGCAGAATATACGTGATGACGATCGTGCGCGTCGTCATTTCCTCGAAGCGAACCACCCGCCTGACGCTCGACGAAGGAACGGACGCCTTCCCCACTGTTTCCGACAACTCGCCCCGGGAGACCGCTGATGTCACGCTTGACGGTCGGAACGGTTGCCACACTACTGCTCGGCATGACCGCCGTGGTCGAGGCTGCGGACGCCCCCAGGACCTATCCCAACAGCGGAGGCCGGCTCGTCTGGGACCGCGTACGTTTTTACCCCGCGCCGGGCTACGAAAAAGACATGGTCGGGGGCAGGTTCTGCGGCTCGAACGTCTCGTCGACCGAGGGCTACGAAGTGCTCGCCGAGATCAAGACGGTCCCTCCGGCGGGCGAGTGGAGCGAGCTGAGCTTCGACGGCAAGCGTCCTCACCGCTGGGCTCGCTACGAGGCGCCGCCCGGTTCATTCGGGCATATCTGCAAGCTCGAGTTCTATGCCGGCTCGCGGAAGCTGGGCGGTCCCGGTTTCGGCTCGATCGGCGCCAAGCCGGGCGGCCGTGACTGGCCGCGAGTCTATGATGGGAATGATAAGAAATTCAAGTTCTTCATGGACTCGGACACGCCCGACGGCCAGTACGTCGGTATCGATACGCTCGACGCCGCGACGGCCGTACGGCCCAACATGAGCCCCGCTCCGGGTGCTCAATCGGGCCCGGTTCGGGTGGTTCTCAAGACGCCGACGCCGGGCGCCGTGATTCGCTATACGCTGGACGGCACCTTGCCGAGCGCAGACGGGAAAAATGGGCTGGAATACAAGGAGGCCATCGAGGTCAAGGACTTGACGACCGTCGTCGCCGTCTCGTTCAAGGAGGGGTTTGCGCCGAGCAACGCCACGAACGGAACCTACCTGGTGGGCTCTTCCGTCAAACCGGGTTTGAGCACGTTCCACATCGGCAATAGCCTGACCGCCACGACCGGTCGGTTCCCCATGTACGCCGAATCCGCGGGCTATTCCCACACCTACGAGCGTTACCTCCAGCCCGGCATCTGGACCTACGCGCTCTGGGAAACCGACGTCCTGAAAACGAAGGAACCGTGGGAGAAGAACCTCGCCAAGGTCACGAAGGTCGACCATTTCACGGTCCAACCGCGTGACCCGGACGTCGATCACGAGGCGAAGTACGACATCCTGTTTTTCGACCTGATTCGCAAGAAGTTCCCCGAGCTGCAGCCCTGGTTCTACGCCGAGTGGACCTCGCGCCTGCGCAACCGCCCCTGGGATAAGGGAACTGTGCCGAGCCGCCAGATGAAGACAGTCCCCGCGCTCACGTGGGAAGAATCGGCGTCGGCCATGCTGGTTTATCTGGAAGATTTGCAAACCAAGGTGTGCGAAACGTACAAGGACGGCAAACGGCCGCGGGTATTGCCCAGCGTGCTCGCCGCCGGCTGGATCAAGAACTGGCTCGATCACGGCAAGATCCCCGGCATGGGGCCGAAGGACTTTGACCGGATCATGTTCTTCGACGGCGTCCACCCCGGCAGCGAGGGGGCCTACCTCATCGACATGACGTGGTTCGCGTCGTTCTACCGCCAATCCCCCCAGGGCCGTGTCCTGCCGGTTGGGACCAACCTCACAGCCGAGCAAGCGGCCGCGTTTCAGCAATTGGCGTGGGACGTGGTGGAGAACTATCCCGATTGCGGCTTGTATCGCGAGGGAACCACTCCCGTCGCCCAGCCCGCGTTTGCACCAGGCAAGGCCGATGGCGACGTGACCCCGGTCACCCTGGAGTCGTCGACGCCGGGCGCTTGGTTCCGCTACACGCTCGACGGCACCGAGCCAACACGGATGCGCGGTTACGTCTACTGCGGCGTCGTGAGCGTGCGCCCGGGGATGACGCTCAAAGCCGTGGGCTACAAGAGCGGCATGGCGGACAGTTCGGTGGCCAGCGTGTCGTACCCGCAGTCCAGGTGACACTAATCGCGATCCAAGCTTTCGCCGGAATACGGGAATGAATACCAACACAAAATTATGCGTCTGGTCACTCGCGCTTGCCGTGGTTTTCGGCATCATCGTCCCATCTGCGCACGCATCGGAGGCCAAACCACCCGAACGTCCCAACATCGTGTTCATCCTGGCCGATGATCTCGGCTGGGCCGACCTCGGCTGTTACGGCAGCACGTACCACAAGACGCCGAACATCGATGCACTCGCGAAACGGGGCGTCCGTTTCACACAGGCTTACGCCGCGAGCCCACTTTGCTCGCCCACGCGCTCGAGCCTGATGACGGGGCTCTATCCCGCACGGATCGGCATCACGAACCCCTCGTGTCACGTCAAGGAGGAGATCTTCGAGGAGACGCTCGTCCCCAGCGCACCGCCGACGATCAAGGTCCTGCAAGCCTTGTCCGCCACCCGGCTCAAGCGGGAATACGTCACGCTGGCGGAAGTGCTCAAGGACGGCGGGTATCGCACGGGCCACTTCGGCAAGTGGCACCTCGGCGCGGAGCCTTACGACCCACTGCACCAGGGCTTCGACGTCGATTTTCCCCATTACTCGGGACCCGGCCCGGCAGGCAGCTACGTCGCGCCCTGGAAGTTCCCCAGGGAGGTCGGCCTCCAGGGTCAGACCGGTGAACATATCGAGGAGCGTGTCGCCGACGAGGTCGACAAGTTCATCCGGTCAAACAGGGATCGTCCGTTCTTTGTTAACTACTGGTGCTTCTCCGTTCATTCGCCGTGGAACGCAAAGAAGGAGCTCGTTGAGAAATACCGAGCGTCGGCCGATCCCAGGAACCCTCAGCGCAATCCCGTCTACGCCGCGATGATCCAGAGCCTGGATGAAGCAGTCGGTCGCGTGGTGGGGACGCTCGACGAACTCGGCCTGGCCGAGCGAACGATCATCGTTTTCTTCTCCGACAACGGCGGCGTCGACTGGCATGACGCTGCGATGAAGCAGAACGCGGGCATGGATGACCCGCCGACGAGCAACCGTCCGTTGCGCGGGGGTAAAGCGAGCCTTTACGAAGGTGGCACGCGCGAGCCTTGCCTGATCGTCTGGCCCGGAGTCACCAGGCCCGGCGCGTCGACCGACGCGATCGTGCAGAGCACCGACTTCTACCCCACGCTCCTGGAGATGGCTCACCTCCGGACGCCCGGTCAGAAACTGGACGGCGTGAGCTTCGTCCCCGTGTTGAAGGGAACCGGCAAAGGGCGTGACACGCTCT
>DAIDJG010000223.1 GCA_027451445.1 Singulisphaera sp. | reverse complement strand
CCGCCGCGTTGAACCGTTGAATCCTCGCCCCATGGCGGGGGTAGGGGGTGGTGTGCCCATATAATCGGCACATATCACACGATTTTCAGAGTAGTTCATTTTGTTTCTCCGAAACAAAATGAACTGACACTAATTTTTCCCAAGGCGCGGGAACGAGGAGCCGATCCAGAGCGTGGGCAGGAACGTCAGGGCGGCGGCGCAGGCGACCGCGGTGCGGCGGAGCTTCATCGGGGGGATCTCCGGTTCGAGGATGCGACGGATGCGGTCGACGACAGGGTGAGCGGCGGCGGCCGACGCCACGCAAGGGGCCGGACACGGAGTGGCGAGCGCCGCGAGGAGCTGGGCGGAAGGCCGGCGCCGGCCGGTCTGGGCGATGACCAGGCGGTCGCAACACAGCTCGCGCTCGGCGCGGACCCAGGCGGAGATCCACCAGACGGCCGGCTGGAAGAAGAGGACCGATTCGAGCACGCGCTGGAGCAGGTTCACGAGGTTGTCGAAGCGCCGGACGTGTGCGAGCTCGTGGAGCAAGACCATCTCGATCTGCTCGGCACTCCAGCCCTTCAGGGCGACTGGCGGGAGAAGGATCAGCGGCCGGACGACGCCGATCAGGATCGGTGTGGCGATTCGTTCGGAGATGCCCAGGGCGACCCGCCTCGCGATTCCGAGCGACTCGCTCAGACGCCGACAGAGGCGCTCGACGTCGTCGTTCAGGGGCTGCGCCTTGCGCCGGAGCCGTTCGCCCCCGATGAGCCCGAGAGCAAGCCAGGCGAACGTGGCCGGCGAGCCCGTGGCCCAGATCCACGGGAGCGCGGTGGCCAGACGGTCGATGCGCGGGCGAATCGCTGCGCGGGGTTCGATGGGAACGATCTCGGGCGGCGGCGTTGAGGAGGGTCCGTGGATCGAGGGGGGAATTGCGGCAACAGGAGGGGTGGCAAAACGCGTGGAGCTGGAATTCGCCGTTGCACCGGACCCGGCGACCGCCGCGGCGATGAGGACCGGAGCCAGGGCGGTTCCCGCCAGGCACGACAACGCGGCGGTGTAGCGGAGTTCTGGGCGGGCATGCCGGAGCGCCCGGCGCAGCACCGCCGCGAACAGGCCGGCAAGGGCGCCAACCCAGAGGAAGTGGAGCATCGTCCAGCCGGCCACGAACCAGGGCGTTGAGCCGGTCAAGGCACCGAGCGTCATGGCTTCCTCCATTCGCGTCGTTTCGGTTTCTCCGGTTCGTCGTGGGTCTCGAGGAGCCGGCGGATCTCGTCGCGATCCTGCCGGCTCAGAGCGCCGTCTTCGACGAGCCGGGCCACGAGCCGGCCGGCCGAGCCGTCGAAGGCGCGATCGAGCAGCTTGCGCAGCAGTCCGGACGTCGCCTCGTTCCGGCCGACGCGTGCGTTCCAGAGGTAGCCTCGGGGGCCGTCCGCGCGTTCAACGGATCCCTTCTGCAACATCACCTTCAAGGTCGTGGCGACCGTGGTGGTGGCCACCGTCCGCCGTTGATTCAGCGCGGCGACAATCGCGCCCAGCTCGGACGGGCCGGCGTCCCACAGGACCTTGAGGATCTCCAGCTCCGCGTCGGTCGGGTTTGCGCTGGGGGGTCGGGCCATGGGGGTTCGAATCCTTTTGAGCCGTGGAAGGATTGCGATGATTCGTATTCTATAAAACTAGAATCGTGGGTCAAGGGGTATGACTGTTGGGGGGATTGTGGTTTTGGACCGCTGGCGGTCAGACGAGAGTGCCTCACGTTTGGACTGCGCGCGGAGGGCCCACCGGCTCGCTTACCGCGCCCTTCCCCCCCTACTCCACTAACGGGTTTACTTACCGCGCGTGCTCTCTCGCTTCGCAAGGGAGGAACATATTAACTCCCCCCCTTAGAGAACTTTCACATTGCACGTTTTGATCGAACCGGAGTCAGGACGCAACATGGTATCGATAGTCGACTTTCGCTCCGCGAAAGATTTCTTTCGCGGAGCGAAAGTCGACTATCGATGCACGCCCGTCGCCGAGAGTCACCTCTCATGAAAGAGATCGGGGAGTTGCGTTAAGCGACCGCCGATGAGGCGCAGCCCCCGGTAGCAACCCAATCTTGTGGTCGCCTATGTCCGCTTCCTCCATCACGAGCACATGCAGAATGGGTGATACGTCGGTTTCTTCCTTTCCTTCTACTTCGCTAATCCGTTCACAGACGGCGACTTGACGCGGCGTAGCCCAACGCGGACCTCACGGTTTCAATCCATGTCGACCCTTCCCCCACGAACGAACCCGCCCGGCGTCCAGTCGTGAGCCGGCGAAAATCCGTGGGCTCGCGGATTTTTCTTTCGAATATTTGAAGGCAGCTAACGTATACTAAGTGATCGGAAGATCAGTTACGCCCGTTTTCCACCGCCAGGGTGCGCCCCTCGCGACCGAAGGTCGGTGGGAAAACGGCAGCGAAGGGTTGGTGCATCGTGCCGCCAGCAAGCCTCTTCATCGTCCGTCCATCGGCCTGGGGCGTGCGATCGCCCCATGGATCTCGCTCGCCAACGTCAGGCGGGGAAACCGGTGATCGCGCGCTGCGGAGAGCGCATTGCCCGATGAACCCTGACACACCAATGCTCGTCTCTCGCACGATCGGACTGCGCGCCGTCGTTGGCCGAACCTTCATCAGGCCTTCACTGTCGTCGACGTTGTTGATCGACGACTCGGCTACTCGGATCCCCTTGCAGAATAAGGGATCTTCGATTCCGAATAACCGGTCTCCGTACGATTCGATAGGCCGACAGCCGCTCCCAACCACCGTTTTTCTGCGGCCGGAGGCATCGCCAAATCAACGACGAGCACCAGCCACCCAAAAAGGCGTCAACGCCACGATTTGCGAGCTGAACGGGAGCATAAATCGTATTTCTCGTAAATATCGGGCGCGTTTTTCGTGTTTTTGGACGACAGATCTGGCGTCGCCAGCGCCGTGGCCGCGTAGTCGCGATCAGAAACATATAGCAAAAACCGAAGTGGGAAACCGTTACCACGGTGGCTTGCGGAATGGCCCGGGAGAAGGCCCAACAACACACCAAGCATCGACGGTCCGTCTGCCGCGAACGCCCGTTTCGGTCCCGTCAGCCCAAGTGCGTTCCTATCTCCGCACGATCTCGCCCGGCCGTCGCGGATGGATTGGTATCGACTTCGAGGTTTTTTCCTGGCGCCCAACAGATTGTGCGCGAATGTGGGAGACCTGGGGTGGCCGGGGCAGAGAAGGCCGGAAGGCCGACGTGCCCCGGAAGCGTCTCGCGGCCCACCGGGGCACGTGGAGCTGCGCTCCGCTTTGCCCCGGCCACCCATCCCGCTCGTTGGGGCGTACGAACTGTTGGGCGCAAGGGGTTTTTTGCCGCCCAACGAAGCGAGTCTCCCTCGTTCCCTGCCTTCCCTGGGAATGCCGTCCCCAATGCTCTACGTCTCTTCGAATCGGGAAAATGCGGCCGCAGAGCAGCAAGACGGCTTTCCCACCGAGGACCGTGGGAACGAGGATTCGCGTCCTGTCCCGCCAAGAGAAACTTTGTGTAGATACCAACGGTCGTGGGCGGGCAGCGTGGGTAAATTTGCGCGCGCGGCTTTATCGGAAATTCGGAACCCCTTGCTACCAAAGGGTTCCGTATTCCGAATGGGGACTATTCGGAAAAAGGGACGGAGCCGCGAGGCGCCAAGCCCGAGCGCAAACGGCGGCGGCGGACGGCTGCGAGGGGTGCTCGGGCGCGGTGCACGCGGCCGCTCGAACGGGTGCGTCCGACCGACCCCAAGGCGCTCAAGAGTGTTCCCTTGTCGGGTGGGCAACGCCCACCGGACGAAAGCGCTTGCGGCGTGCCGCCTTGATGGAGTTGTCGCGCGTGAGCGTGCGCGATCAACTCGCCGACGCCGGCCGCCGAACAGCGCCCTCTCCGATACGAGAGCGACGCGGAACGTCAGTCGTTTTCGGGCGCGGGGAGGTGCTCGCAGAACTCGGCGAGTTGGGGGCCGGAGGGGCTGCGGGCCGTGCGGACGTAGTAGCCGCTGGTCGCAACACCGGCACACAGGCACTCTTCGAGCGTGAACCCGAGGGTGCGCCCGAGACAGAAGCCCGCGTTGAAATGATCGCCGGCACCAGTGCTGATGAGAGGGAGTTCGATGAACGGACCGCGAAACCAGGCACTTCCATGAGCGGTCGCGGCGGCGGCGCTGCGGCGAGGGTGCACGACCACGCAGCTCAGGCCGACCGCTTCGCGGATCGTGCCAGCGACTTCCACCAGCGCGGCCTCGGGATCCTTGCGAGGCGCGAAGCCGAGGACCTGTTCCACCTCGGTCGCCTCCTTCAGGTTCAGGCCGAGAACGACGTCGACGCGCTCTTGAAACTTCGACAGCAGGCCGAGGGCCTCGGCAATGTCCTGAGGAGTGCGCTTTTCGGGGTCGGCGAGGTCGATGAAAAGCGTGCTCTGGGGCTTTCGAGCGGGGGTATAGACCTCGTCCATCAGCTTCGTCCAGATCCGGCTCATCTGGGGGAGCATGGTCCAGTTGACGAGTCCGACGAGGTTGGCGCCCTTGAACAGGCCAAACAACTCGTCGCGTCCGATGCGTTCGAGCAGGTTTTCCCAGGTGACTTCGTTCAGGCTCTCGTACTTGCCGAGCATGAGCTTGCCGTCGTCGAACTCAAGGGCGTCGGTGTGACCGGCTTCGGCGACACTGTAGACCTTGGCGCGTCGGGCGAGGACGTCGAAAACGGGGTCGCAGGTGGGGTAACCGAGCGAGCCGATATACGCGACGTCGAAGCCCAGGCTCGCCAGCGCATTGGCCATGATGGGGCCGTTGCCGCCGAGTTTGCGCTGCTTGACGACGAGCTCGTAGTTGCTCGACTCGCCAGCGGCGTGCTGAATCTTGACGGCGAGCGCGCTGATCGTGCGGACGGGGTCGTAGTGGTCGCAACTGTAGCGCTTGTCGACCACGGAGATGATCGAGTCGACGAAGCCGTCGAGTCCGACGACGGCCTTCTTTTTCAGGGGTCCCTGCGTGGCTTCAGCCAGCTTTTGGGCGGTCGTTTTGCAGACTTTCTCGCGCGTCGAGCCCACGGCAACCTGTCCTTTCCGAACCCGAGGAATCAGGGGGGGCGTCGTCTCGCTGAGTTCAAAATCCAAGGTAACCGAGCGCTCCACCGCTTGCAACGCAGGATCGGACGGTGGGAACGGGCCCGAACTGGGAGAGTCCCGAGTGCTCGTCAGTTGACGCTTGCTCTGTCTCTTGAAGGCGTCTGTCGAGGGTGGGTGGCTGGGTTCGAGCCCGCACGGCGATTCCCCCGGTCCGTGCGGACGGCCCAAACGTCCGGGGGCATCGCCCTGCGGGCTCGACCCCAGCCACCCAGGGCATTCCATCTTCGCGCACCAACGGGCGAGCGCTTACGAAGACGGGCGCCTTTCCACGGCGTTTTTTTGGGCCGCAACACGCGTGCAAATCATTCAGGACTATGGGTTTGTCAGGGGTGGGGAAACCTGGCACAATGTCACCAACGGGCTCTGCTGGCTCGAACGGCCGGTTCCCACCAACCCCGCCCCCGGAGATTGACCTCGATGCGCGAACCGAATACGTCGTCACGTCGCACATTTATCACGCAATCGGCCACGGCCCTGGCGGCGGCTTCGGCCGCCTCGGAGTTGTTTCTGCCGAATGCGCACGCCGCGGGGAGCGACTCGATGCGGGTCGGTCTGATTGGCTGCGGCGGCCGAGGGACCGGCGCGGCCGAGCAGGCGCTCACGGCCGACTCCAACGTAAAGCTCGTGGCGATGGCCGACGCGTTCGAAGACCGGCTCGAAGAGAGTCTCTCCGCCCTCAAAGGCTCGTCGGTCGCGGCCAGGGTCGACGTGCCGAAGGAACGGCAATACGTGGGGTTCGACGCCTATAAGCAGGTGATCGATCAGGTTGATGTCGCACTTTTGACGACGACGCCGCACTTTCGCCCGCTCCACATGGCGTATGCAGCGGAGAAGGGCGTGCACACGTTCGTCGAGAAGCCGGTGGCCACTGATGGGCCGGGGATCCGGGCGTTCTTGAAGGCGTACGAAGAGGCGAAGAAGAAGAACCTGGCGGTGGTGTCGGGTCTGTGCTGGCGTTATTACAACCCGCGCAGGGAGGCCATGAAGCGGGTCGCGGATGGGGCGATCGGGGACATCGTTGCGGTCGAGACGACGTACAACTCCGGCGGGGTGTGGGACCCGAGGCGGACGCGCGAGCAGTGCAAGTCGGACATGGAGTACCAGATGCGCAACTGGTACTACTACACGTGGCTGAGCGGCGACCACATCGTCGAGCAAGCGGTGCACGGGATCGACACGATGGCATGGGCCCTGGGCGATGAGCCGCCGGTCCGCTGCTGGGGTTCCGGGGGCCGGCAGGTCCGGACCGAGCCGAAGTACGGCAACATTTACGATCACTTCTCGCTCGTTTACGAGTATGCCAACGGCGTGCGCGGGTACCACACGTGCCGGCACTGGGCGGGGACCGACCTGCGGGTGAAGGATTACATCCTGGGTGCCAAGGGGATGTGCGACGTGTTCGAGCCGTCCCTGACGGGCCCGAACAAGTGGCGCCATCGGGGCGCGAAGAACAACATGTATCAGACCGAGCATGACGAGCTGTTCGCGTCGATCCGCGCTGGGAAGCCGATCCAGAACGGGCTGTACGCGGCCAACAGCAGTTTGCTCGCAATCATGGGGCGGATGGCAGCCTACACCGGCCAGGTCATCACGTGGGATATGGCCCTGAACTCCGCGGAGAATCTCGGGCCGAAAGAGTATGTTTGGGGGGCAGCGCCCCAGCAACCGGTCGCGCGACCGGGGTTCACCAAATTCGCGTAACGTTTGCCAAGGGGAGGGATCGGCGCCCAAACGGGAAGCCGGTCCCTCCCTGCTGTTTCTGTCGTCAGTTCTTGCCATACGATCATTTCACCAGCCCCAGGGACGGTCCTTGGAGCAACGCATGTCCAAGCGACGCACCGTCTACCCTTCGCTGCTCGTCCTGAACGGTGAAGCGCCCGGACGCATGTTCGAGCTCAAGCGCGACGTGACCGTCATTGGTCGCAGTCCCAAATGTGAAGTCGTTCTCAGCCGCATCTCCGTCTCGAGGCGGCACGCACAGATCCTCCGCGTCGATCCCGACTATTATTTCGAGGACCTCGGCAGCGACAGCGGCAGCCGGGTGGATGGAAAACCCGCGATTGGCCGGGTCTTGCTCCGGGACGGAAGCCTGATCGAAGTCAGCAAATATTTCCTCTCGTTCACGGACCCATCATTCCGGATCAACGATTCGAGCCAGTCGGTGATTCTGGGGCAGGTTGAACTGCCGAGCTCATCGGATGACCATTCCTTCAGCGTGAAGCCGGAGGAGAAACTACGGCACGTCCTGGAGATTAGCCGCAACCTCGCCGACTCGTTGCACCTCGACCTCGTCCTGTCGCGAACGTTGGAAGCGCTCTTCAACATTTTTCCGCAGGCCGACCGCGCCTTCGTGATCCTCAAAGAAGGCGACGAGATGGAGGAGACGCCGCGCGCGATCAAGTTTCGAGGGGGACAGCAGGGTGATCTCACGATCAGCCGCACGGTCTTCGAGCTCGTCATGAACGCGGGTAAGGCGATCCTCAGCTCGGACGTCGCGAACGACTCGCGGCTCAACGAGAGCGAGAGCGTGGCGCACTCGCAGATTCGCACGATGCTGTGTGTCCCCTTGCTGGATCAGCAACGTCAGCCGCGGGGCGTGCTTCAAATTGATACGCAGGGCGACCGCCGCCGCTTCCAGCAAGATGACCTCGATATCCTTGCCGCGGTTGCGGTGCTTGTTGGGGTCGCGGTCGAGAACGCCCGGCTTCACGCGGCGATGATCGCGCGCACCGAGATGGAGGTCGAGGAGCGCGACGCGCGGCAGGTGCAGATGGCGTTCCTGCCCAACGAGCGGCCGGTCCTAGACGGCTACGACTTCTGGCATCATTACGAGCCAGCGCTTTTCGTGGGCGGCGACTACTTCGACTACATCGCCGTGCCCCAGCAGCAGCCGGACGGACAGACGTCCCGCTGGGTCATCGTCCTCGGCGACGTCGTCGGCAAGGGAATGCCCGCCGCGCTCCTGATGGCTCGGCTGTCGGCTGAGGTACGGTTCCTGGTCCTCTCCGGCCTCGAGCCCGCGGCGATTGTCGAGCGGCTCAATCACGACTTCGCCCGCGCAGCACTCGAGCACCGGTTTATCACGTTCTTGCTGGTGATGCTCGATGGCAAGAATCAGGAAATGACCGTCGTGAATGCCGGGCACATGGGTCCGTTGGTCCGTCGGGCGAACGGGACCATTGAGGTGATCGGCGAAAGCGCGACGGAGATGCCCATCGGGATCGACGAGCAGATCAAATATCGGCCGGCGGCCGCCGCGCTGGATCCCGGTGACGTTGTCGTCCTCTACACGGATGGCGTGAACGAAGCACTCGACGCGGCGGGGAGGCCACTCGGCTCCGACCGACTCAAACGGCTCGTGTCCAGCACGAGCGGCTCGAGCACGGCGGTCGGCGAGGCGATTCTCAAAGCGGTGCGCGACCACGTTGGCGACCGCGCTCGAAATGATGATTTGACTCTGCTTTGCTTCTCCAGACTTTGACGGAGATGGGGACACCGATGATTCGTCGTCTGTCGTATCTCGCCTTGCTCCTTGGTTTCGCTGTGCCGGTCCAGGCCCAAGCGTCGGCGTCCGGCGTCGCCCCCGCGTCCGCGAAGGCAGCCTTCCTGAAGCTGCTGGACCGACCGCGTGTTCCGCTCGATGTGAAAGCTGAGCCCGCGCAGTCGGGCGGCGGTCTGACGATCGAGCGGCTTAGCTTCGCCAGCGAACGCAAGGCGAGCGGCGACGTTGAGCGCGTGCCGGTCCGGATCATGCATCGGGCGAAACCCGACGGCAAGCGCCCCGCGATCATCGTGCTCCACGGCACGGGCGGGAACAAGGAGGGGATGGACGGGTGGCTCAAGGATTTCGCGAACCGCGGTTTCCTTGCGCTGGCGATCGATGCCCGCTACCACGGCGAACGCTCCGGGGGCGAGAAAGGTGCCACCGCCTATGTTCAGGCCATCACGCGTGCCTGGAAAACCCCGACCGGCGAGCCGCACGAACATCCGTTTTATTACGACACATGCTGGGATCTCTGGCGCACGCTCGATTACCTGGAGTCGCGCGAGGACGTGGACGCAAAGCGGATCGGCATGATTGGATTCAGTATGGGTGGTATCGAGACCTGGCTCGCCGCTTCGGTGGACGACCGCGTCGCGGTCTCGGTGCCGGCCATCGGCGTGCAGAGTTTCCGTTGGAGCCTGGAGAATGGGCAGTGGCAAGGGCGAGCCAAGACGATCAAAGGCGCTCATGACGCAGCCGCGAAGGATCTGGGCGAGCCGGAGGTCAACGCGAAGGTCTGTCGCGCGCTTTGGGACAAGGTGATCCCGGGCATTCTCGATACGTCGGACTGTCCCAGCCTGATCCGGCTCTTCGCGGGCCGTCCGTTGCTGATCCTCAACGGCGAGCTCGATCCGAATTGCCCACTCGGCGGCGCGGAGCTGGCCTTTGCCGCAGCCGAGGCGGCGTTCAAGGAGGCCGACGCCTCCGAAAAGCTCAAGATCAACGTGGCAAAGGGAGTAGGCCACGCCGTGACGCCCGAACAGCGCAAGGAGGCCCTCGACTGGTTCGTGCGCTGGCTCAAGCCGTCGCCTTCGGCCGTCGGCGGCTAAACCCGTTGCTGGTCCGTGATGGCGTCCCGGCGCAGGATTAAGCCATCTCCGATATCAATTCTAGAGAAAAATCCAATCATGAGCATCTTCCGTGATAACATCTTCGAGGGACGTGTCGCCCTGATTACGGGTGGCGGGACGGGCATCGGGCATGGGATTGCGATGGCGTTAGCGGGTCACGGGGCTCAGGTCGCGATCCTGAGCCGCAGTGCAGAGCATCTCGAACCGGCCGCACGAGAGATCGCAGAGGCCACCGGACGCGCGTGTTTGCCGCTGGTGGCTGACGTCCGGATCCCCGAACAAGTGGAGTCCGCGGTTGCGCGTGTGGTCAGTGAATTGGGTCGACTCGATATCGTCGTCAACGCGGCCGCGGGCAACTTCCTCTGCGCTGCGGCCGACCTGAGCTACAACGGCTTCGGCACCGTGGTGGACATTGATGCGAAAGGCACGTGGAACGTCTCAAAGGCGGCCTACACGGCGTGGCTCGGCTCCCAAGGCGGCCAGATTCTCAATATCAGCGCCACATTGCACTACGGTGGGACCCCGGCCCAACTTCACGTGTCCGCGGCGAAAGCGGCGGTCGACGCCCTCACAAAGAACCTTGCCGTCGAGTGGGGACCGCAAGGCATCCGCGTCAACGCGATTGCTCCCGGCCCGATCGGGGACACCGAAGGAACTCGAAGGCTCTTGCCCGGCCCCATCGCCGGTCAAGTCGAACGCGCCATCCCCGTCCGCCGCCTGGGACGGATCGACGACATTGCAAACCTTGCTCTATTCGTCCTGAGCGAAGCGGCCTCCAACATCCAGGGCGAGATCATCGTCAGCGACGGAGGGCTCAGCCTGACGGGTGGATTTGGATTGCTCTTCGAAGCAATGAAGAAACCATAACGACCGAAGCAAGTCTTATGCTTCGGCCGTCGTCAAGTTGGGAGCGCGTCTTGCTCAGATCACTTCCCGGATTGGCTCAAAGCGATCGAGCAGGTACATCGGACGTCCGCTACGGTCTGTGACGTAGTCTTCCGGTCCGATACCGAGCCGGTTATAGAGAGTCGCAAACACTTCCTGGAAGGTGACCGGCCGATCCTTGGCGGTTTCGGCATAACGGTTCGTGGACCCGATCACCTGACCCGTCCGCATCCCGCCGCCCGCGAGAAGGGCGAACGAAACCGGAGGCCAATGGTCGCGGCCAGCGTCTTTGTTGATCTTCGGCGTACGTCCAAACTCACCCCAAACGACGACCGAGACGTCCTTGTCGAGACCACGATCGTGAAGATCCTGCACCAGCGACGACAGCGCCTTATCAAGCTTGGGGATCCGCTCACGATTGGATTTGAAGTTCTGACCGTGCGTATCCCAGCGGCCGAACGAAATCGTGACGCACCGCGCCCCGGCTTCCACCAGCCTTCGTGCCATCAGGAAGTGGTCATTACAGCACGGCGGGCCATCGGCCTCGTTGATCATGTCACCAACGCCGTACTTGGCCCGGAGTTTGGGATCCTCTTTGGTCACGTCGAGTGCACGAAACAATTTGCCCGAGGTGAGGATCTCATACGCCCGATGACTGAACTCGTCCATGCCGTTGACCGCTTCGCTCGCCTCAGCCTGCCGCCGCCAGACGTCCATCTCGCCGAGCAATCCCATGCGCCCGCGAAGCCGGCTCTGATCGAGTTGCTCAGCCGTCTTTTCCCCTTTCGTCTCGGTCCGAAACGGTGTGAATGGGGCGTGTTTCATTCCGAGATACCCAGGATCGCCCGGGTTACCCCAACGCACTTCACCCGTGCGAGGCGAAAGACCGACGAACGGCGGCATCGACGGGTCAACCGGACCCTGGAGCCGCGAAACGATCGCGCCGAGGCTGGGCCGACCGCCCTGAACCTTGCTGATTTGATCAGTGAAACCCGTGAGTGCTTGTCCGCCCGAGTGATCTCCCCCCGCGCCGACCATCGAGCGAATCACGACGAACTTGTCCATCATCGTCGCGAGCCGAGGCATATGCTCGCAGATATCAAGCCCGGGGACGTTCGTATGAATCGGGTTGAATTCGCCCCGAATCCCCGACGGAGCGTCGGGCTTCAGATCAAACATGTCCTGGTGAGGAGGCCCTCCGGCCAGGAAGATCATGATCACGGCTTTATGCGATTTTCGGACGCCCGCCTGTGCTTCCGCCTGGAGGATCTGAGGCAGGGACATTCCACCGAGGGCCAGCCCACCGACTCGCAGAAAGTCGCGCCGAGTGACGCCGTCGCAAAAGGCGCCTCGCACCTTGCCACCGAGAGTCAGCATGCTTGGAATCCTCTTGGGCCGAGGGAGGTTTTGGGGCGGGTTGGGCAATTGTTTAGCAACCGTTATTATGCGCTCCCCGCGCGGGCTTCGCAAGCGAAATCGAGGGCAAAAATCGGCCGGTGGGGGAGGCTTCTCGTCTCTCTTGCTTCGGCACCTCAAGTTCGGAAATCGAGTTTCACGCAACAAATCGAAGCGATTTCCCTGGCGCGCGAGGTTCGATCCTCAGAAGTAGCTGAGCCACCATAGGTCGTGCCGTCGCTTCTTGACTCCGGCAAACCACCGGCAGGCGGGATACAGGCCCACAACAACGAGCGCCCAGACCAGATAGACGGTTCCCAGTCCATAGCCATAACTCGGAGGTGAGTCGAAGGGTGGAACCTCGAACATCCAACCGATCGGCTGACCGCGAACCGCCGCGAAGATGACGGCCAAAGCGTGTACCACCTGCCAATGGAGCAGAAAGAAAAACAACGGGACGCGTCCATAAGTGACGAGCCAAGTGTCCAGTCCGCCCGGTTCCCAGTCCCGATCAAGGTAGGCAAGAAACGCGATGGGAGGTCCCAGAGTAATCAGCAAGAAATCGAGCGACGGTGGGTACTTCTCGACGTTCAAAAACGACAGGAGCGTGAAAAGAGGCGTTCGCTGAATGGTCCAGCGCTCAGGATCACCGTAAACGTTCAGAGCCCGGATGAGAAAGAACCCCAAGGTCATCCCGATACCTATGCCGAGAAAGGCCCTCCGCCGCCAGGGCCGCGCCATTCGGACGATCTCGCCGAACGCATAGCCCGCCGCCATCACCCCAATCCAGGGCAAGAGCGGGTACATGACATGCGCCTTGATCCCTTGACGCGTCGGCAACGTTTCCGGTGGTCCGTGCAACGCGACCCAGAAGGCCTTCAGCCAGGCGGGTTTATCGACCGTCATCGGATCGAGCAGATTATGCCCCAAGATGATAGCCACACCGATCGCTCCGACTACCGGCGTTGGGAGCCAAATGAGAGCCGCCAACGCGATCATCGACCACCCAATGGCCCAAAGAATCGACAGGGAGACCCAGTGGTAATCGAAGCTGAAGCACATTCCAAAACGCAGGACCGTCAATTCGAGAACGATCAACCAAACGCCGCGAGTGATCAGAAAGCGCGTCAGTTCGGGTCGAGACTTGCCGCGGGCCGCCGACAGCAAAACGGATGTCCCGGCGAGGAAGACGAACACAGGTGCACAAAAGTGCGTGAACCAGCGCGTAAAGAAAAGAGCGGGGGTCGTTTGATCGAGGTCGGTCGGGCTGAACTCCCCCGACGAGAAGTAGTCGCGGACGTGGTCAAGAGCCATAACGACCAGCGCGAGCCCGCGCAATAAGTCGATGGATTCGAGACGGGGCTTGGTCTCTTGGCTTGGGGGGCGTGACTGCAAAGCGACCTTCGGGTCGCTCACCAAAGACGACATGGATTTCTCCCCATGGACACGCGTTAGGGGCGATTCCCAACGGGGATCGCATCATCACGGCACCCGATGAACAGGGGCCACGTGTCAGGGGAAACTAGCACGAACGATGCCGAGGACCCGGCGTCTCACATTCGAGTCGGAGGGAGCAGCGTCGTGACTGCGGCGGTCATGGCGCGAATTCCCGTGCGCAAGGCGTCATGAGCATCAGGGGCAAAGTGAGCTGAGTGCAATGAGGGCGGCGGTTCCTTGGTGCTGCCGTTCATGGTCGACCGCGATGGTGGCAATGCGCCGAGCCGGAACATGAACGTCGGCACATTCCCAAGCGCGTAGAGCGCGAAATCCTCGGCGATCATCTCGGCCGGGACTTCGACGACATTGGAAGCACCCAAGGCTCGTTCGAGAGCGGGGACGACACGACCCACCAACGGCGGATCATTTACCAGAGGAGGTACGCCTCCGCCCACTTCGACCACCGGTGCTGGAGCGCCGTGCCCTTGCGCGAGAGCGGCAGCCCGGCGGCGGATTCCGGCAACGAGTTGCTCACGCACCTCAGGGCGAAAGGACCGAAGGGTCAGTTTTAAGCGGACGGAATCGGGAATGATGTTTGATTCATTCCCACCCTGGAACGACCCGACGGTCAGGACGGCTGGATCGAGCGGATTGATCTCGCGACTTATGATCGACTGAAGGTCAAGCACCAAGGTCGAGGCAATCACGATCGGATCCACGGTCGTCTGCGGCAAGGCCCCATGGCCACCCCGACCCAGAACGACGATCGTGACCCCAGTCGTCCCTGCCATGGTCGGGCCGGAATGGTATCCGACCTTCGTCGCCGCCAAGTCGTGCGCGACGTGCAGCGCCAGCGCGAAATCCGGGCGCGGAAATCGGGTGTAGAGACCATCCGCGAGCATCGCACGCGCCCCGCTGCCTGATTCCTCCGCCGGTTGAGCGATGAGGACGACCGTACCGGCCCAGCGAGTGCGGTGCTCGGCCAGCCAGATTGCCGTGCCGACGAGATTCGCCATGTGGACGTCGTGACCACAGGCGTGCATTACGCCCACCCGTGTCCCCGATTCTGTCACCATGGTCTCCTGGCTGGCATAGGGGACGGCCGTCGCTTCGGTAACTGGCAGCGCGTCCATCTCCGACCGGACCAGGACCGTCGGACCGGGGCCGTTCCTCAGAATTCCGACCACTCCCTGGCCACCGATCCCCGTCGCTACTTCGGCGCCCGCGCGCCGGAGCTCGCTCGCCAATCGCTTTGCCGTATTGACTTCTCGGCCCGAAAGCTCGGGGTGGCGATGGAGATCTTCGTAGAGGGCAATGAGCTCGCCAAGATGGTCGTCTTGCCCCGTCGATCCGTCCGCAAGCGCCGGGGCACAGGGAAGAATCGTGAAGAGACCCATCAGCCCAACCACGCAGGCGATGGCTGACCGTGAGGCAATACGGTGCATCGGGCGGGCTCCCCATCTCGACCACACCCCGCGCACGTTCGCGAGGGCGGCCATTCTCAAGGAGTAACGGACCCGATTTCACTCTACTGTTGATGTCTGCTGATGCCAATGCGGAACCCGATCGTCGGATGTTGGCTCCGAGCCCCGTGAGTCCCAAACCAGCACGACGTCGCAACGCGCGGTCGCGCATTCGCCGTGCCAGAGTCGCGTCACGAAGACGGCCGAAAAACCGATCCTAACGGGCCTTCTCGGCCCGTCGCGAAGCCTTGATCGCGAGAATCAAACCCTTGGCGCGACGATGGGTACTCGATGACACCGATCCCTCGGCCAAAATGCGCCCCAATAGCTGACAGGCTTGGTCCAAGAACATCCTCGTTTCGATGTTGTCCCGACGCTCCTGAAACCACGCCTGCATCAGGTCGTCGAGCTCATCACAGTGGGATTTCGACACCGTCCCCCAGGGAACGGAGGCGCCATCTTCGCCAGTCGTTGCGAGCAACTCATCGTACGGATTTCTCGTCATTTAAGGGCTCCTTCGCCCGACGTGCCATCCTTAGCACTGACCAAACGAGTTTGGGGGAAAGAGAATTCGACCAAACACAAGAACGTTCAGCCGAAACTCCCAAACGAACGCAACCGGCGCTCGAATCGCATCGCCATCGATGCCCACGGTTTGGAGAGCCGCACCCAACGAAGGGCAAAACTCCCGCAGTATCCCGAACAATGCTTCCGCGCGCCCAGATGAAATCCTTGCACCTGGCTGGAGAATGGCCGAAATGAAGCGACGGCTAATAAAACCGCCTCGGGCCTACCACACCCAGCGTTCGAACATCATTGGGAATGACACTGTGAGTGTCAACAAAAAAATCAGATTTCTACGAATCTTTTTCTGTGAATCAACCCCGGAAAACAAGGCGTTTTCTAGAGTATTTGACTCAACCCAGTGTACCCTCTCGTCTTGAGGACGATTTCAAAAAGAGAACTAAACGCTGCGTTTTTCTGCGAGCTCGATTCTCCTACGTCACCCGCTTAACCAACCGTAGTACAATTGGTCGGGTGGAACGCACAGAGTCGTCTGCTGCTGGTTATATACGCGCAAAATCGCCCGGAAGTTTCGCAGTATTTTCAAGATTCTCTGACCGTCTCAATCGCTCCCACCGATTCCCTGGCTCGTCCTCGCGTTCTTAGACCTTGCTCGCCGCGAGGTTACGGATTATCACACGCGCCCGCGTGGTGATCGCACACTGAAGAAGACGTACGGTGAGTCGCGAGACAAACGACCCTCACCGCGATCAGGGGCTCTTGTTCCATTCTCGCATCTGTTCTGACAGAATCGGTTCGATCGTAGGTTCGGTCGATTCTGACACGGAAATCACGACCGGAGTCAGTCCCTGCGCATGGCGTTTGGTAGATTCGCGCGCCGATTCATTGGAAATCTATCCGTCTCGCTACAGCCCAAACAGCCGTGACTGCGTGGTTCACGAAGCCATCGGCACCCGCGTTGCAATGGTGCCTAGGAAAGAATCATCAGGTTCCACGGGACATCGACGGCCCGTTCAAGATCAGTCGCTGCATATCCTAATGAACTCGTCAGCTTTCCGTCGGTCCGAAGCAGATTAGCGTGATATCGTCAGCCTGCGAATGACCCTTGGAGAACTCTCGGATGTCCTGCAGGACGGCTCGGCCAAGGTTCGCTGGCCCCCCTGTGCTCTCAGCAACGCGACTCATCAGGCGGCGGTTGTACAGTTCTTCTTTCATGTTCCGCGAGTCGGTAACGCCGTCCGAGTAGACGATTGCGATATCACCCGGCTCGAGTGTCGCCTCAATCTCGTCATATTCCATGTCGGGCATGATGCCGAGCGGAAAGCCGGCGATGTTCTCGCCAATCTCTTCCAAAGTCCCGTTAGCGCGGCGGATCAAGATCGGCATGTGGCCCGCTGACGCCAGGGTGAAGCGCCGCTTTTCGACGTCGAGAATAGACAAACTAAACGTAATAAACTTCTCTTCGATGCCGGCGCTGATAAGCAAGTTGTTCAGCAAATTCGCCGCCTTGCCCGGCGATTCTTCAGTGCTGATGGCGTACCGCGCATCGCCCGAGAATTTCGCCATCATCAGCGCTGCCGCGACCCCCTTGCCCGCGACGTCGCCCAGAGCGACAGCGATCCGTCCGTTGGGGAGAGGTACGAAGTCGTAGAAATCACCCCCCACTTCCAGCGCAGCGTGGTAGTACGCGAAGAATTCGTACCCCTGAATCGTGGGAACCTTCTGGGGAATGAAACGCTTCTGAACTTGCTCGGCTAGCTTCAGGTCCCGCGAAATGCGTTCCTGGCTGATCATGTTCTCGTGCATCGAGGCATTCTCGATCGCGATTGCCGCCTGGCTGGCGACAGCGGCGAGGACGTCAAGATCGTCCTGCATGAATTGTTTGCGATCGCTCGTGTCGAGTTGAATGATCCCCAGGGCCTTGTTTTCCGGCGTCAGCAACGGAACACACATGACCGAGCGAATTTTCAGGTCAGCAATCGAGGCGCTCGTGGGCAAGTTCTTATCGTTGCCCGCATCCTGACTGAGGACGGCTTTCTTCTCGCCCATCACGTAATTGACAATCGATCGGCTGATGCTCATCGGCACTTCGTCGTCGGGGACCGTGTTCCCCGTGAAGCCCATGCGCTTGTTTGGGCAGTACTTGAAGGCTTTGCGCACGAGCCGTTTTGTCTCTTTGTCCTCCAGAAGCAGGAACAAGCGTTCGGCCTGAGGGAAAAGTTCCTTGAGCGAGTCGAGGACTTTCGGCGCGACGGTGTCCATCTTCAACTCACTGCAGAGGCTGCGCGTGATGTCGAGAATCGCGCGCAGTTTGACCTCAGGACGCACTGCGCTAGCCATCAAACTGGAACGCGAAGCGTCCAGCGTGTGCATGTTGGGATCTTCGGGACCATCTGAGTCGAAGACCTCCATGACTGTCGCATTAATCGCAGGCCGTTCGTCCGGGGGTGGAGGTGCGTTGTAGTAAAGGAATTCGACATCGCAAATGTTGATCCGGTCGCCCGGTTTCAGGCGATGGTCGTTTCCCGGTTCAACCTTCTGGTTATTCACCTTGGTCAGGTTGCGGGACTTGAGGTCCGCGATGTAGAAGGCCTCTCCCTGGCGGCGAATCTCAGCGTGGCGCCGGCTGACTCCGTTGGGATCCAGGACGATGTCGCAGTCTGGAGCCCGTCCAATCACCATGACGTCGGAGCCCAATTCGATGATCTGGCCGGCAGCGTTCCCAGTTACGCGTTTCAGGATTGCCATGCGAGGAAGCTCCGTCGCGTTTCGCTCGTCAGTATCAGCAATGTAAGAGTATGTTCGCGGTTATGACGCGGTAGACCGTCCGGCAGGTTTGGGTACGCGCGTCAAGTGCTCGGCCTTCAACAGATCCGACACGAGCTTGTTCTGGATCGAACGCAACTTCTCGAGCTGGAGAGGGGAACCGCCTTCGCGATCGGCATTCTTCAACGCCTCGTTGGTGACTTCCAGACTTAACTCGAGGAGTCCGGGGTCCGTTATCGAATCCGGCTGGGCTTTGGAGTAGAAGCATTCCACGACGCTGTCGAAATCTCCCTTGAGCGCCTCGGAGGCCGCCCGGATGATATCCGAGAGCTCTTGTTCCTGGGTCTTGTGCTCGTGCCATCGGGCAAGCTCGCCTGCAAATACCTTCAAGCGGTCGGCGTCGTGGTGACGCAGGAGCCAACGCGCGAGCTGGGTGTACGCGGGCACGTTCCATTTCGCGGCATTGTTGAAGTAACCCGGTACGGCGACCCATGCGGCTTCCTGATCACCACGTGCTGCCGCGATCTGGGCGTATCGATATTGTTCCTCCGCGCTTGCCATTTGAGGGATCGACGCGCGCCAATCCGGAACCATCCACAGGGCCGGAAGCGTGCCAGTCGAATCCTTTGCGCTCGACGAAACGAGATCCTCCGGTCGCGTGAACCATCCCGCAAGCAGTCCCACAATCAGCCCGGCCGTGACCAGCCCCCACATCGCCTTGCCACGA
Organism: Singulisphaera sp.; assembly: GCA_027451445.1. Taxonomy (GTDB): domain Bacteria; phylum Planctomycetota; class Planctomycetia; order Isosphaerales; family Isosphaeraceae; genus DAIDJG01. The sequence goes on along the minus strand of DAIDJG010000223.1, from coordinate 16,279 downwards.
ATATGCAAGTGCGACAGCGTGTCCGCGACGCTCGAATTCGTCGGCGTCAGAGTCGTTGAACCGGTTCGTCCAGACGAGCTAGGATTGCCATTAAGCCCGACCGTTTCTCCTCTCACATCCGGTGCGGCGACGACGACGGAGGGCGCGTGTAACACCTCCTTGACGCGCGCCAGATCACGAAGCATCTCTGCGGCTGACTGATAACGATCCTTGGGATCCTTCTCGAGCAACTTCATCACCAACCGATCGAGCTCGGGTGGAATCTCCGGCCGGTGGACCGAGAGTCGGACGGGAGTATCCTTGATGTGGCGGACGGCGATGGCGAGCGGCGAATCTCCCTTGAACGGTGGTTGACCCGCGAGCATGTGATAAAACGTCACACCGAGCGAATAAAGATCGCTCCGGTGATCGGTGGGGTGCCCCTGCGCCTGCTCGGGACTCATGTATAAAGGCGTCCCCATGGCCACACCCGGTTGTGTCAGGTGCACCTGATTCGCATCGGTGTCGCGACAAAGGCCGAAATCGGCGATCTTCACCTGCCCCTTTTTCGTGAGCAGGATGTTCTCCGGCTTGATATCGCGGTGCACCAACCCAATCTCGCCCGCCGCACCGACGCCGACCGTTGCCTGCTTCATGATCGAAAATGCAAGCGCCAGATCAAGCGGACCCTTTTTCGCAATGTAGTCCCGAAGGTTTGTCCCCTGCACGAACTCCATCGCAATAAATCGCGTGTCTTCGATACCGCCGAGGGTATAGATGTGGACGATGTTCGGATGGTTCAGCTTCGCGACGGCCGTCGCCTCCGCCTCGAATCGCTTGAGGTTGTTCTCCTTGGCGAGCATGTCCGGCCGTAGTACCTTGAGCGCAACCTGACGATTCAGGCTGATCTGACGGGCGACGTAGACCTCGCCCATCCCCCCACGACCCAGAAGGCGTTCGACCTCAAAATCACCCAGCGTTTGGCCCGTCAAATCGCGCAAAGATTCTAAACCTCCCGACGACCAGGAAAGTGTATCCTCTTCGCGATGCGAGGCGATCTTTTCCGGCTGGCTCATGACATCCTCGTCGGTTGGGCCCGGTCGGGGCGAGTGGTCACACTCGACGCGCTTGGCCCCAACAATAATGTACGGTACCCGCGACGTTATCGCATAGATGATTCGCTCCTGACGGCAGTTCTTCCCACACTCGCCGCGCCTCTGGTCGGCTGACATTCCCAAGACCCTGGCGCAAGGAGAGCGCGAAGTGCAGGCGCGAACCGAACTTCCGTCCGCCGAGAAGCAACGATTGCGACCATTTGCCTCCCGCGCTTACTTCGGGTCGGAAACGGGGTTAAACCCAGACTTGGGAGCGCCGTCGGCAGCCGCTTTCGAGGGGTCGTCTTTCGGATCTTTCTCGCTGGTGCGGTAGAGAGGCAAGTAGCGGTAATAGACCTCAAGGGTCAGTAAGGAAAGCGACGTCACGTACAACCGCCCACCCGCGCGCGCCCAACGGTCGGGTTGGGGAAGAAAGGGATCCCAGCTCCCGCGGTCACAACCGAGCCCCTTCATTTGAATCGCGACCAGCAGGTCTCTTACCTTGACGTTCCAGCGCTCCCAGTCCTTGTTCTGCATGTTGTGCAGCAACTGCGTCGCATAATACCAGTAGTAGATATTCCGCTCCGGCGAGTGTTCGAGGTCTGATGCGACGTGGGCGGCGCCTTTGACCAGCGCAGGAAAATCGCGAGGCCATCCAAGGTATTGGCGACACAGTAGCGCCTCGGCCGTCATGGGGAATGTCGCAGGCCGGCCCGGCAGGTACGAGTAGGTGATTCGACGGTCGTCGGCCGCGGCTTCGTCAAGATAGGCCTTACACCCTCTTAACACATTTCGAGGTACGTCGATCTTCGACAGCCGGGCGCTGCGGAGCGCGAACATCTGCCAGCCAAAAACCGACGTGTCACCCGGGTCCCCAGGCTGATAGCGCCACCCACCAGTCTGGGTGTTCTGCGCGTCGATGATGAAGCGAATCGCCCGCGTCGCTGGCTCAAGGAGCCTCTGGTCCTGCGACAGTCCGTAAGCCTCGCAAAGCGCCATGGTCGCGATCGCGTGACTGTACATACGCGTATTTTCGGCACCGCCGAGATAAAGCTCGCCCGCGGGATTCTGCCGCTCGATGAGCCAGTCGAGCCCGCGACGCACGTTCCCCTGGTAACGGCTCTTCACCGTGTGGATGTGGCCGGCACCTAGAATCGGTAATAGCGCGAGGCCCGTGGCCGCCGTGTCCGAGTCGGCGGACGCGACGAAGAGGGAGCATCCATCACCCTTGCACTCGCCCTGGAAATTCAAACTCCAACCACCGTCGACCTTTTGGTGGCGGATGATCCAGTCAAGACCGTCGTCCACAGCCTTCTCCGACCGCACCGTCCCGCCTTCGCGACGCACCAGCATGGCCTTCGTCTCGGCCGATCGCCCGGAGAATGGCGCCGTGGTGTCCTCGGAGTGAAGCTGAGTCGGAACGGCCCCGCCCTTCCCTGTTCCGCGTCGCCTTGGTTCGCCCGTCGTCCCGTTCGCGGGTAGCAGCGTCGGCTCAGGGCTGCTCGCGACAGGGGCGAACCGCGCCAGTTGTGGGATCTCGGGCTGAGCAATCAGCGTGACCTCTGGGTCAGGACGCTCGAGTGAGAGTGATGGCGAGTCCGGCTTCTTCTCGACGACAAACGGGTCGCCCGCATGGTCCGAAGGCAAGAGCGAAACAACGTTATCGCGAAGTTGCGTAGGGAACTCCGCCCGGATCGCCGCGTTCGGATCGCTTCCGTCCCTGCCGAAAGCATAGAAGTACAATCCGAGGAGGAGGATGAGGACCGCATGGAGGAGGAGGCTAGTTCCCCACGATGGCACCCATGCCAAGAAGAGAGCCGCTCGGTGATCGAGTCTAGCGAAGAAACGGCGAGACCGAATCCGAATGATCCGCCATACACGAGGGGGCTTGTGGCGCATGTGACCGACCGATCGTAAGGCGAAAGGGGGAGGTGCACCTTATTTTAGGATCGCGATGCGTCGAATCCAGACCCTCCCCGCAAGAATCACGCCGACCCGGTCTGACCCCCGAGCTGTCACTCGCGGATGACTTCGACATCCGCCCAGCCCAGCGACCGCATCGGACTCGCCGCAAGCTCGGCATCGGCCACCACAACCACCACGAGCGAGTCTGGCAGGATCTGCCGCTGTGCGGCGGCCGCGAGACTCTCGACCGTCACGCCCTCGAGCCGACTGGCGAACTGTGCGTGATGTTCAGGCGGCAGATCGTGAACAAAAAGCCCGGCATATCGGGCAACCAGCGATGACGGCGTTTCGAAGTGCCGCGCCTGCCCTTCGATGAGTGACCGGCGAGCGTCATCGAGTTCGGCCGAGGTGGCCGGCCGGTCGGATACCAGCGCGACGACCTCCCGGTACATATCGTCGAGTGCCTCGGCCAGACGATCGCTCTGAAGCGAGGCTCCGATCGAGAACGGACCCGCGCCGCGGCGGCAGTCGAAGTGACTCCGAACGCCGTAGGTAAACCCCTTCTCTTCGCGCAGCTTGGCGTTCAGTCGCGACGTGAACTGACCGCCAAGAATGTGATTGAGCACGAGCGAGTCCGTATAATCCCGATCAAGCCTTGCCAACCCGACGTACCCTGCCCGCACCACCGCCTGCGGCGCACCTGGGCGATCGAGCAAGACAATCCGAGGCCGTCGAGACCTTGCAAGCGCGGGCATCTCGGGACGCGGGTTCTCCGGCCCCCCCCAGCCGTCGAGCCGCGAGTCAAGTTCGCGCGCGATCGCGTCAGGATCAACGTCTCCCGCCACAACACATGCCGCGCCGTGCGAGCCGTGATAACGCTCGTGGAAACCCACGACCTCCGCGCGCGAAAGTCGTGCAACGCCCTCCTCGTCTCCGTCGATCGGCAAACAGTAAGGGTGTTCCTTCCCGTAGAGCTCCGCCAGCAGGCGCCGGTACGCCCGCGCCTCAGCGCTATCCCGCTCGGCGCGCAAGCTGGCCAGCGTCTGACCGTGAATGCGGTCCCACTCCGATTCGGGGAAGGTCGGGTTCCGGAGCACGTCGACCATCAAGTCGAGGCTCGCACCTAAATGGGGCGAGAGGCACTGAACGCTCCCGTAAGCACCATCCCAGCCGCAACTTGTCGAAAGATGCGTCCCCATCCCCTCGGCGGCGAGGGCGAGCTCGAGTGAAGAGTGGTTGACGGTCCCCTCGTCCATCAGGCTTGTCGTCAATTGCGCGAGCCCTCCCAGCCCTGGACCCTGCCGGCTGGCGCCTCCGTCGAGCACGATCGTGGCCGCCACAATCGGCAAGTCCCGGCGTGGGATGACCCAAAGCGGCAGACCCGATTTGAGCTGGCGCACCTCGGGCACAGGAGCCCGGAACGCGGCCGCAGGCGCACTGGCCGGTGGCTTCGAGCGGTCGAGGATTGGCCCAGTGGACCGTTCCTTACGCCCGACCACATCGAGCCGAACCCTCGACCGCTCCACCAGATACCGCGCCGCGACGCTCTGCACCAGCGGCGCCGTCACGTCCTGATATCGCGCGAAGTCCGACGTGATCCGCCCGGGATCGCCCTGGTAGATGTTGTACGCGTTGAGCCGATCGGCCACGCCGCCGAACCCGCCAATGTTGTCAAGCGCGAAGAAGAACCCGGCGAGCCTGCCGTTCTGAACTCGGGCCAACTCCTCCGGCGTCGCCCCCTCCGCGGCAATTGCTGCGAGCTCCTGATCGACGAGATCCAGCGCCTCGGAGAGCGACTGTCCGGGCCGCAGCGTCACGTACACTCCGAACGTCCCGGCGAGTTCCCGGCCCGACTGGTACGCCGTAACGTCTTGCGCCAACTCGCGCTTGACGACCAGCTTCTGATAAAGCCGGCTCGACTTCCCCCGCGCCAGGATGTCGGCAAGGAGCGTAAGTGCCGCGTCCTCCTTATGAAACTGACGCACGGTCGGCCAGCAAAGGTAAAGCCGGTCCAGCTCCACCCGATCGTTCAGCCGGATGCTCACGGATTCCGGCAGATCCACTGACGGCACCCTCGGCAGAAGGGCACGCGCCCCGCCCGGAATCGCGCCGAAGTAACGCTCCGCCAACCCCAGCGCATGGTCCTCGTCCAGGTCGCCGACCAGGCAAAGACTCGCATTGCTCGGCACGTAAAACCGGCGGAAGAAGGCCTCGACATCCTCCCGACTGGCGGCCTCGACGTCCTCCATCACGCCGATCGTGAGCCAGTTATACGGATGGTCGGGCGGATATAGCGCCTCGGCAAGGTGCCGCCAGACCATTCCATAGGGCCGGTTGGCGTAGTTTTGACGATACTCGTTCTTCACCACGTCTTTCTGAACGCGCAGCTTGTGATCGCTCAGGGCCGGCAGGAAATGCCCCATTCGGTCCGATTCCATCGCAAGGGCGACTTCAAAATGGGCCGCGGGCAGGTCTTCGAAATAATTCGTCCGGTCCGTCGAGGTCGAGCCGTTGATATTGGCGCCCAGGCGCTGCAAGGGTTTGAAGAAATCACCGGGGTAATGCTCCGACCCCTCGAACATCAGGTGCTCGAAGAGGTGCGCAAACCCGCGTTGACGACGCTCTTCATTCTTCGAGCCCACATGATACCAAAGGTTTACGGCCACCAACGGCAAGTTTTCTTGCCGGCGCACGATCACGTCCAGACCGTTGACGAGAGTTGTCTTGGTGAAATGGAACGCGGGGAGACGGAGGGCGGATGTCATGGGCAGCGCGCGAGTCCCGGGGCAAAATATCGGCGTGGGTCACAAGACCACGATACCGAATGTAGTAGTTGATGCCTATCCAGCCCTTCGAATCACTGACTCAAACGAATCCGATGCTCATGCCGGTCAGGCAAGAGGAACAGGCTGGTGCGTTTTTCTCTTTCCGACCATTGTGCGAGCGTTACAATGCCTCGATATTGTAGAATAGATTTCGGGGGTGCAAGCCCATTGAGCACTTGTCATGATAGGCAACAGCCTGATCACCCCCCTCCCCCCCGCCTGAGTCGAACCGCGTTCCACCGAATCAAGACCGACGAATGAGGCAAGGCCGCGTTGTGAACTGGGATGAGACGATAATCGAAGCCGCAGCCACCGACACCGGCATGCGGCGTTCCAATAACCAGGACAGTCACGCGATCGTCCGCGCCTCGTCCGCGGAGACCTGGCGGCAACGGGGGCACGTCTACATCGTGGCCGACGGCATGGGTGCGCACGCCGTGGGTGAGCTCGCGAGCAAACTCGCTTGCGACAATATCCCCCACAACTACATGAAGACGAAGAACAGCCCGCCGTCCGAGGCCATCACGAAGGCCTACCGTGAGGTGGGTTCGCTCATTCACGGCAAGGCAAGCGCCAACCGGGACTTTCAAGGGATGGGGACCACCTGCTCCACCCTTGTCCTCCTCCCCGAAGGCGCCCTGATCGCGCACGTCGGCGATTCCCGCGTTTACCGAATCCGCAAGGGACGGATCGATCAGCTTACGTTCGACCATAGCCTCAACTGGGAGCTCATCCGCCGCCATCACCTGAGCCCCGACCAGGCCAACCTGCGCGTTCCCAAGAACGTCATCACGCGCAGCCTCGGTCCCGACCCCAGCGTCGAGGTCGATATCGAGGGTCCGCTCAAGGTTGAACCGAACGACGTCTTTCTGCTCTGCTCCGACGGCCTCTCCGGTCCCGTTTCGGATGTCGAGCTCGGGACCTTCGCCGGCAACTTCCACCCCAAGGACGCGTGCCGGTATCTGGTCCAGCTCGCCAACCTCCGAGGCGGTCACGACAACATCACGGTCGTCGTCCTCCGCAATGGACCCTGGGTCGAGCCCGACTCGGCGCAGGATGTCCCCACACACGCCGCCGCCCCGGTCAACGGTCGTCCAACCGGCGGCATCAAGGAGAAACTCGCGAGCCTGTTCCGCGGCAAGAAACGAGCCAACGAACTTGCGCTCGTCGAAGAGCACATCTATGTGACGCACGACTGCCCCGTGAGCGAGGAAATCGTCGACAAGCTCGCGGAGCTGACGCGCAAGGTGCAGTCGTCCGCCGTCGAACAAGCCTGGTCGGTCGACTGGGGCGCCCTCACAACACACCGCCGGAAGGAGCAAGAGGCCCGCACCGCCGGTGATCTCCGACGCGCCCTCAAGTCCATCGGCGAGATCATCGACCTGCTGGGCAAAGCCGCCCGCTACCACCGGAAGGCGACCAGCACCTGATCTCTCCTTCCCGTTCATTCCCTCCTTGAGCGACGGCCTTCCATGTCCAGCCCTGACGAGCCCGACCCTTCGACCACGTGCGCTCGGCCCGTCGAGTTGCCTCCCTCGGCCACGGCGCCCCTTGCACCGCCGCTTCAGCTTAGCGCGGTCTACCGGATTGCGGGCCTGGAGCAAATCGACGCCCTCTACGAAAAACGGGAAAGCGGTTTCATTTACGCGCGCGACGGGCACCCGAACGCCGCCCAGCTCGCCGCGAAAATCGCCGCGCTCGAAGGAGCCGAGGCGGGTCTCGTTTGTGCTTCGGGGATGGCCGCGGAAGCCGCGATCTTCCTTGGTTACCTGGATCAGGGTGACCACGTGGCCCTTTCGGAGGGTTTGTATGGGAAGACCGGAGTCCTGGTTACCCGCGAACTGGTCCGCTTCGGCATCTCCCATACCCTGTTCGACGCGACCCGACCCGAATCCTTGCGCGCGGCCCTGACCCCCACGACCCGAATCGTCTTCGCCGAGACACTCTCCAACCCCCTGCTCCGACTCGCTGACATCGCGGGTTTGGCCGAGGTCGCCACCGCGGCCGGTGCACTCCTGATCATCGATCACACCTTCGCTCCGCTCCTCTGCCGCCCTCTCGCGCTGGGGGCTAGCCTCGTCACCCATTCCGCGACCAAACTGATCGGCGGCCACAGCGATCTGACCCTTGGCGTGGTCGCCGGCGCGGGGCGGCTCATCGAGCGGGCGGCCGCGATCGCCTCCGCCTTCGGCCTAAGTGGCAACCCATTCGAAAGCTGGCTCGCGCTCCGGGGCACCGCCACCTTGAGCCTCCGCTCCGCCCGTGCCTGCGAGACGGCTCTGACACTCGCCGAACGGCTCGCCGCCGACCCTCGCGTTCCGCACGCCCACTACCCCGGGCTTCCCTCGCACCCGGACAACGCCCGTGCTCGCCAGTTGCTGAACGGGAGATACGGCACGATCGTCACCATCGACCTGGGCGACCGCACCCGTGCTGATGCCTTCATCACCGCCCTCCGCCATATCCCCTTCGCGCCCAGCCTGGCCGACGTCGCCACCACCGTGAGCCATCCCGCCACGACGAGCCACCGCAACCAGTCGCCCGAGCAGTGGGCGCGCCAAGGAATCACACCTGGCCTGGTGCGCCTTTCCTTCGGCCTGGAAGATCCCCGCGACCTCTGGTCCGACTTCGACACCGCACTCGCCGGCGCATCGTTTTGAACGGCACGGCGCCCGCCGGGTCCTCTCCCCGTGAGACGGGTTACGCCGCGTGAAACGCGCGCTGGTTTGTCCGCGATTTGATGGCCCGCTCACGGGACTCGTTGATCGCTGGAACACGATCCTCCTGGGATCTCCTTTCCCGCTGTCCCCATTCCGGATATCCGACGTTCCGTGTGGCCGTGGCACACTCGGAAGCCAACTCGGAATGCCGTAAGTCCTTACGCGCCAATGACCCTTCCGAATTGCGGAGTGGATCCTCGGCGTTTCCTTGCAGGTTGACCCGCTGATAAGCCGCTCTCGCCGCCAACACCTGGCAGCGTGGCGCGTTGAACGTTGCCCACGCTCACGGATTCTCGCGTCCGCTAGGATCGCAAGAGCGTGGTGCGCAACCGTGTTTTCCGCGACGGGACACGCCCCGCTGTAGGACGCGGGTTTCCCTAACCGACCCTCCACGGGGAATGGTTTCAGAGTTTCGGAGTTTTGGAGAAACCATAGAGATACCATTGAGATAATGGTTTCTTTATGGTAAGATGCCTTTCCAAGTGAGAGACAATGGGTTTCTTACACTCTTGATTCGCAACTCGACTTTGCATCGGAGACTGGAATGACAAGGACACAGAACGATGACGGTTTACATTGACAAGCAATCTGGCAATTGGAAACTCAAAACGAAACGAAACGGCAAGGATACCAGAGTCACGCTCCGCAAGGCACTTCCTGGGGAATCCAACGCGAACAAGCCCCCTGATGTTCTGGTTCTCGCCAGCAAGCACACTGGCGTTTTTGAATCAAAAGAGTCGGGTTCAACGACGCGAGCAGCAAACCCCGAATCCATCATGGAATTCATGGACTGGTTCGGCGTGGACTACCCGAAGATGAAAGCCGCTGGATCCGCCGTGCGAATGGAACGCATCATCCGATGGTTCCGCGAATTCATCGGGAAAGACTGTTCGGTGTCCGCCATCACGACGGACACCGTGAGAGCATGGGCGAACAGTCGTGATGGCAAGGTGAAGGGACAGACAATCAAGTCTGACTTGATTTATTTGTCGGCACTGTTCAAGCAAGCCCTCGAACGCGGCATCATCGACAAGAATCCAGTTTCGCCCGTGTTGAGAGACTACAACAAGCGATTCCCGCCGACGGAGAACATCAAGTATCTCACCGATGGAGAACGGAAAGACTTCTTGGAACGGGTTGATTCCGCCGTCAAGGAAGGCAAACTCACTATTGATTTTGCCGATGTGTTCAAGGTCATGCTTGCAACGGGGATGCGTGCCAATGCCGCCGTCAACATGCAATGGGAGTGGTTGACGGCTGATGGTGGCATCCAAGTCCCGCCATCGTCAACTGCCATCCCGACGAAAACGAAAACGGGATATACGGCGGAAGTCGCCCCGATTGGAAAAGCCGTTCTCGCACGCCGAAAGACGCTCCATGCGACGGGACGCATCTTTCCGAACATCACCTATGCGACTGCTTATTACCAACTGAAAAGCAAGTTCGGGATTCATCCGCACCAACTCCGACACACATTCGCAACGGCTTTGGTGGACGCAGAGAAGCCCATTCTGACTATCTGTGAATGCCTCGGACAAAAAGACTTGAATACGACACAAGTCTACGCTCGCGTGCGGAATGAAGCCAAGAAAGCCGCCGTTGCTTCGTTGCTGTTCTGATAGGACTAGAAGATAATTGAGACACGGGGTAAACTAGGCAAGCCCTAGCCCCGTGTCTCGTTGTTTACATTCACTTATCGTTTTACTTTTTAGAAGCAAAAAACATGCAATACCTTCAATCAAAGTTCTACACGCCAAAAGAGATTGCCGCACTCTCTGGTTTTTCCGTCAAATCCGTCTATCGAGCCATCGATCAAGGCACTTTGCCAGCATGCCGTTTTCGGCGTGCGATTCGTGTTTTGAAGACTGACTGGGAAGAGTTTCAAGAAAAAGTGAAAGCGTGTAAAATCAAAGGAACTATGACGGGAAGACGGAGAGAGTGGAATCCCGTCTCGGAAAAATGGCGATAACAAAATCTAATATAACGATATAATGAAACATGCCGTGACGGTTGGAAGCCATCACGGCACTTATTAGAAAGGTTGTGCCCGCCAAAGCACGAAATCACCAATGTATATTAGCGAAAATTCCGTTAAAAGTCAACATGACTTTATCCAAAAACGCCCTAGTGCCAAATGTCGAAATGTCAGTAATCTCAAAAAGACACAAGAGTATCTTGGCTTGGAACACCTGCCACGATGCAGGAATCCACGATGCAGTAGAGAATGCCGCAATAAATGGGCATACAAACATGCAAACTGTGTCGCAAGGCACCTTCAATCGCTATCAAACGATTTCACGATTTATCGTGGTTGCCTCAAACTGGCGATCGATGCGAGTCCAGAAGAACATAAGAAAGTCAAGCGAAGATTCCTTCGACTGATAAACAGCATGAGGAAACGGCATGGATACTTTGTCGGGATTCACGCGATTGCACACCCTACCGACAAGTTGAATTGTCACTATGATTTCGCATGTTATTCAGATGCTCCACGAAGTGTGTTAAGGCAAGCAATCTATGATTCTTGGAAATACGCAGGGGGTAAGTCTTCGACTTGCGTTCCGATGGTTGGTGACGAAATCATCAAGACGCTGTTCTATCAATGTAAGTTTGTGTCGTCCAATAATAAAGACAACATTACGACAAAAAGTAAGCAATCTTTTCTCTTAAAACGACGCAAAGAATCCGGCATCGACAGCACCTTCTCGACAGCAGGTTTCTGGCTCAACACGACGGAAAAGCAAATATGGAAATCACTAATATCTGAATGGTTTCCCACACCACAAGCATGCCATCAAGAGTGCATGGATGCATACGAATCTAAGAATAAAGAATCTTTGAAAAAGGCAACTGATTGGCACGCCCCCCAGCGTGCCAATCTTGTTTCGGCGTCAGCCGAAACAACTCACGATGGCAACGACACAACGCATCCCGTTCCCCCATCCGCGAGAACACCGCTAGCAAGCGGTATACGCTCGCGTGAGCGATTCACGCACGGTTCAAGGACGGTTCTCCCATCGGCTGACACTCGGCTTGCCAGCAAGCCACCATAGGGGTTCAACAAATCCACCTTCGGATCCGCGTGAGCGGTGTCGCCACCGCACGCATTTTTGAACCCAATTTGCACACAGTAGGGGTGGCAAGAAACCTTTCAACCGCCATCCCGCTAGACGCATGCCAATCGAATGCACAATTAAGTGGGTTATCCCCCCGAATCCTAGTGATCGATTGTTCGCTATTACCTCGGTAGCATTACCTAGAATGCCAGCAATCCGCTTTCCCAGATTGCCTAGAATCTCTATTATGAACCCCCGAATGGCGACATTACCTTCTTCCAAGCCCTTGACTGGTAATGAGATTTGCCGTAAACTCTTTAATACCAGTCATCTAGTGCAAGCAGTCAAGAGTTTTGGAGAAACTCCGAAATACGCAAGTCGGGAACTGTCAACGATTTCGAAGTTTCGGAGTTTTTTCGCGAAGTTGTTTCGCTTCCTTTTCCCAAGATACAGACGCTGGCCGGGAGGTGTTCAGCGCGCGAGGATCCGCGCGGATTGAGAACATGGTTGATGGTGGTTGGACCGTTCATCGGCCTGCCGATCTTACTGACACTTAGGGGCGCGTCGAGACGTATACGGTTCACTTCTAGTGTATACATGATACGTATCGGTCAACACGAAGGCAAGCCCACTCCGTCGATTTTTCTAAAATTTTGTCCAGTCTCTTCTTGGCGCCCGAAGGAAGATTCAAGGACCTAGTTTTTCGAGCGGCTCGATTTCGCAGAATCGGGTCGAGGAGCCAGCAATGTCCAGTCCGTCGGTTTGTGCAAGCACGAACCTTCTCCGGAATTCCTTCCCGATCGTGACTCGCGCTACGGGTGAGTCAAGGCCCATGGTATCGCTCTTGGCACTTCCCGCACCCTTTCGAGTGGCCGGTTTACGGTCCTCACCGTCGAAGCGAGAGACAAAAAGCGACACCGGCCTGACACGAAATGATGGCCGATTGCAACGACGGCTTTGCTCGATCGCGTCGGGACGATTGAGGCGGCCGAGCCGCAGAGTCCGCGGAATCGCGCCAAACGCCAGGAGATTCCGGGCGTGGCCAGAATCCCACACCGTGTGGATTCCGCTCAGGTGATCGTGGTCCAGTCACGAGCGTCGACACCTGGGAACCGCATGAGATGCGAAACGTTGCTCGACGCGAGCGTCACGGTGTCGCCAGTGCTCCATGCCATGAGAGTGGTCGCTGCGAGAATCGCATCGCCGTCAAGTTCCTGCGCTCCCGCCGTCGGCCCTCCAGTTCGCCGAAGGAGCGCCCAAAGCTCCGCCGCCTTGAGCATGATTGGGGTGTCGATGGGCTGAAAGTCGAGCGTGGATCTATGGGAGTTGAGCCGTCGCAGACTCGCGGTCGCGCCGCGAAGAAGTAACTCACGACGGACTTCATAATCAGCGATCTCCGGCAACGCGACCACGTGACCTTTCCCGAGCAGTCCTGCGATCCAGTTGCGGCAATCGTCGGCCTTCGGCTTGCCCGGCGCAAGCGACGCCAACCAGAGGGGACTCGTATCAAGCACCACGACTCGCGCCATGCGCGTAGAACTCCTCGAAGAGCTTTCGGCCGCTCCCCCTCATTGCGTCAATGTCCTTCATGCCTTCCAACCACCAGTTCCCTTCGTCGCTCTCGTCGGGCGGAATCGCGGCCATGGCACGGCGAAACGCGTCGGCGCGCGAGTGGGCTTCTTCCTCGGTAATGGGCATCACGGACCCGTCCGCGTCGCGCTGACGCGGGGGAAACGCTGGGATCGGGCCATCGACATCCATCAAGGTCGGAGCATCAACGTCGTGTACGATCGCGGGTTCACTCATCGTTTGCTCCTCGGCTACAGATCGCCAAGCGACGCCCATTCGATGGCGTCGATCTGCCAGAAACGCCAAACATGTCAAAGCCTAACATCCAGCCGGTTCTTCACACTCCATCGATTTACAGAGACTCCGGAAGATGTATCTTAACTCGCGGATGCCATCCGCGGAATCCCGCCCGGATGCCACCGAAGTGCGTGTCCTGCCGTCTGTACTTTCGGGGTCAGTCACCGCTCGACAATTTCAGGCAACGCGTTCGGATATAGTCTTCGAAGCTCGTCGTTAACAGAGCGCGCCCGCCAAAATCGTGATCGTGAATCCAGACCGTGCCGCCCTGGTCGATTCCGATCGGGTTTCCCGCATGGTCCTCTGAAATCACCACCCATTGATCCGTACCAGGAACACCATCGGATCGATAATGCCGAGTGACATCGACGACTGACCAGTGATTCACTCCCATGACCTCGACTGGACGCAGTCCGAAAACGGGATATGGCCCCACCGTCGCTCCTCCGTAGCGGAGAAGGAACTCCCGGTAGTCATCAGGGAATCGTACCCCGATCTCGAGTTCCGCTTGTATGATCTCGGTCGCAGTCGGGACATCGGCGGCGCGTATGATTGGACAGCCGGCAAACTTGGCGTCAAGTCGCTTGATCGTATCGGGCATCATGGGGGCAGTCCTCGACGTTGCAATTCTTCAACAGCTCGGAGAGACGCCAGACGATGCATTGCTGTGGCGGCTGGTTTTCGTGGAATCCCGCCCAGAGGCCGGGGAACAGCATCTCCTGCGGACCGTGCCTTCACCGGGCGCGCAAGTCGACAGGGATCATAACGCGAGATTAGCCAAGCCTCTTGGAATTCGCTAGTTTGTGATTCATGGAGCAAACGACGAATCTCAAAACCGAGGGGAAGACGTGACTCGATTGCTGATGGCAGGGCTCATCACCGCATCGCTCACCGCGCAAGGATGCGAGAGCAAGCCGGCGGAGGAGAAAGCCAACAACCCGATGAAACCCGCACGTCCGAACCACGAAAGGTTCTACCGCACGTTGTTCGCGCCCTTGGAAGAGCGGGTCGGCCCCATCGACCGTGGGACGCTCGCGGCCATCGTGGGATTCGATGCCGGCGGACCGCTCAGCTTTGCCACGATCGGGAGAGGACGGGGCACGCCATTCGTGACGTATGTCTCGTGCGAACTGGCGGTCCATCCCGATCAGAAGCCCAACGAGTCCGGGCGTTACGAGTTCTTGATCACCTGCGATGATGAATCATGGGTGAGAACCATCGTCTCAGCCATCGGCCGCATGTCGTTCGACGAGCCGTTCGGGCACCTCCACACCGTCGACGTGGGCGCATGGGTCAAAGCCAGCGACTCGATACAAGGGGTAGCGTTCGAGAAGTTTTCCGAGATGGAGATCGAGGGCAAGCACTTCAATGTCCTTCGCTGTATTGGCATTACGCGCAGTGAGATGGAGTACGCCCAGGAGTATGGGGCGGCCGCGTTGATCGGCAAACTGAAGGACGCGAAGGTGTATCCGCGTACGGAAACCCACCGCAAGTCGATCCTGTGAGGGCGAAGTGGACCTGCGCGGATGCCATTGATTCGGGGCTGAGGCGGCGACGGCTGTCCCCTCACGAGACGGGCACGGGAATCACGGGAGAATCGGAGGCAGGCTCGGTTTTTGGTCTCCACGCCGCGCGGAGCCATTCGACTCGCGAGCTAAATAACCTTACACGAAATTCGGGCGCAGTAGACGGCATGCTGGCGCCATGCGTCCCCGACCCCAGTCACCTTGTGTGGCTGGTGAAGGAAGTCTGTGGCTAGCCCACCGGCATCAAGGGCTCTATTGGCTCCGTCGATAGGGGTAGGGAGGACTCGTTCAGAGCCCCCCCTCCCTCCAAACCGTGCTGGCGGATCTCCCGCACACGGCTTTCCGGTTGGTGGTCTTACCTCAGAGAGGATTGATGCGCTAACACACGGGCTGCTTCCAAGCTGTACAAGCCCAGGTTATCAAAGTACGCGATGGTCCAGCGATGATGGTCCAATCCCCGGCCACGACCTCGTCGGCCTGCCCGTTTGCGGAGAATGCTCCGCAACCGACCGCGGATCCATTGATCCATCCGTCGGAACGTCGACCGGGCACTGTGCTTGAAGTACTCAAACCAGCCCCGCAACGTCGGGTTCAGCTTCGCGATGATCGCCGGAAGACTCTTCCCGTTGGCACGTTTCGTCTCCGCTCGGATTGTGTCCTTGAGCTTCTCTCGACTCTTGGTCCGAGGGATTCGCTTATCCCAGATGAACCGGTAGCCGAGGAAGTCAAAGCCATCCTCCTGCACGTTGACGATCCGCGTCTTGGTTGGATGCAAGGTCAGGCCGGCTTGCGCCGTCCACTCTTGAACCACCGCCAAGGCTCGGGTCGCGTCCTCCGCGCTTCGACACAGGATCACGAAATCGTCCGCATAGCGCACCATCTCGAATCCGGACTGTGCCATCAGATGGTCCAGGGGATTGAGATAGATGTTACTGAGCAGCGGGCTGATCACCGCGCCCTGAGGGCTGCCCATCTCGGGGGTCCACTCCTTCAAGCCGTCCAAGACGCCTTGCTTGAGGAACGCCTCGATCAGTTGCAGCACCCGACCGTCCGACACCTTCTGACCCACCAGGGTCAGAAGGCGGTCGTGCGGGATCGTGTCGAACGAGACACCAACAGAATGCCCCCCTCCACAACCCGACTCGTCCCGACGTGGACGAGATCGAGGTAACCGATTCTTCTCATCCTCTCTTCGCGCGGCGTTTCCCGGTGCGTCACATCAGCCGACAGCCTGATAGCCCAGGCTATGTTTATGTCGCTTATCGCGACTTCATGACGCTCCGAATCCCTGTGCCCGCCACGTCACTC
>DAIDJG010000222.1 GCA_027451445.1 Singulisphaera sp. | reverse complement strand
ACGCTGCGGTTTATTGCCCCGTCGGCGATGTTGCCGTCTGGACTGAGGCGGCATTTTCCCTTCTTGAGGGACATCGTCTCCAGTCCTCCTCATGGCACGCGCGCCGGGCTGCCGGACTGGCGCGCGGGGGACTGTTTCAATGGCCGCGACATGCCAGGGCATTAGCGGTCCTGTATGAAAAGATACTCGGAGAACTGTAGAGAGACCGAGAGCGAGCGAATCGATACATACGCCTGCTGCGAGCCGTGATCTTGACGGCTCTCTCGCCTTCCGAGACAGTTGAGGTAAGGGGTTGATTGCCCTGAAGGGAGGAGCCGATGGCTGTCGACATGACAACCGATCTCGAATGCCAGCGCAAGTTTCTGGAACGGCGCGCCGCGTTTCCAGCGGAGCAACTGGCCCGCTATGCGGGCCGGTGGATCGCTTGGAGCGCTGACGGGTCGCGGATCGTGGCGGATTCCGAGGTTCCGGAGGACTTGGACGATCGGATTCACGCCGCCGGAGAAGATCCCGAACGATGTGTGGTCGAGGGTATCCCCGCGACTGACGCGATGCTTGGCGGTACAGGGCTTGGACCAACGGAACCATGAAGTTTCCCTACGTCGCCCTGCCGACGCGCCGACCGGTCTTTCCGCTTGGAGGTGCGCTGATCCGTCACCGCCCTCTCGTGGCGATCCAGGTCCGCGGGCCATCTGGTGCGAGGTCCCTAACTGCAACTGTCGATTCCGGATCTGGTGACACGCTCTTCCCCGCTTACCTCGCCCCACGTCTGGGTATCGACCTCGCCGAGGCTCCAGCAGGAGAAGCCGCAGCGGTTGGCGGGCCACCAATCCCGTACAACTATGTAACGGTCTCTCTTCGCCTATCTGATGGCTACGAAGAGTGTGAATGGGATGCGATCGTGGGCTTCGTGGCGGCACCAATGCGCTGGGCCATCCTCGGGTATGCGGGTGTATTGCAACACTTCGATCTCCAGCTCTTGGGTTTACAGCGCCAGGCCGTGTTCGTTCCAAACGCATCCTTCCCGGGTCGCCGTGTGATTCATCGGTTGCCTCCTCCGTGAATTGCCGTATCGATCGGAAGGTGTTGACATGCATCGCTCGAACCTGGAGATCGATTTCTGGCTCGACGTTCAGCGCGCGCTTGAAACCGTGCATGGGCAGTCGACAGACGAAGCACGTTCGGGGATCGACGGATACCGGCGACGGCTCGCACAACATGGAGCCCTCGATTCCGTCTATCACTTGGAGCCAGGAGACGTTGCGCTCGCCATCTACGGTGGCGGTTATCGCCGCGATCCCGACTGAAACTTGCAGCATCTTGGATGTCCGGAAAACGCTCGGAACTGGTCCATGAAGCGCCTTTCTCCATTCCCCGAGCGACTACGAAACACGTTCGAGCCGGCCGAACGCGGTGTGATCGGGGTGGTCGATAACCAGCTCGATTTGTGCGCGGAACAAGGACTCCGGCTCGATTGGCAGGATGATCGGTGTCGCGTTTTTCCGCTCGGTGCAGGGTCGCACGAGACAACGGAACTTCCGCTTCCGAAGTCGGTTTTTCGCGCGATCGTGGCAAGGACGGCGACCCTCTGTAACGAACGGGCTGCGCATTCAGTCTCACTTTATGGTGGTGAGGGGGAGCTCTCAGTCGGCACCGCCTCCCCAACACGGTTTCGTGTGGCGTTGACCAATACCCCAAGCACACAGACGTTAGAGATCAGGCATATTGATCAATAACCGAGGTCGTGCCTTGCGAAGTGCCGCAATCCCGTCGTCCGTGACTTTCGACCCCTTGACCTCAAGACATCTGAGTTTCGGAAGCCCTGTCAGCCGCTTCAGCCCTGCATCACTGATCGCGGTGTTGGTGAGATCCAGCGCCGTCAACGATGGCAGACTACCGAGTTCAGCCAGGCACGCGTCGCTCACTCCGGTATTGATCAGGCTCAAGCTCTGGAGCTTCGTCAGGTTCGCCAGTCGAGACAAACCGGCATCGGTGATTCGCGTGTTGTCGAGACAGAGTTCGGTCAAGTTCGTCAACCTGGTCAGGTGAACGAGTCCAGCATCGGTAACGCGCGTTCCCCACAAAGAGAGAGTTTCCAGCGTCCTGAAACCGGTGACCGGAGCGAGGCCAGTGTCGTCGATTGGGGTGTCACCGAGTTTTAACGTTCTCAGATTGGACAAATGGCGGATTGGCGCCAGGCTCTGAATCCGCGTTCTGCCTAGAACCAACGTGTTCAACCGGGTCATCCCAGCCAAATGACCGAGGCCGGCCTCGGTCGTTTGGCTCGGGCAGAGGACCAGGATCCTCATGTTCACAAGGCTGGCCAGGTGCCTCATGCCCGCGTCCGTTTGCGGCGCCTTGTGGCTGCAAAAAACTTCCAATGTCGTCAACCGACCCAAAGGGGTCAGATCTTCGTCTGCGAGCGAAACGGCATCGAGAACGAGCCTCTCGAGCCGGGGTAAGCTGCTGAGATGCTCAAGCCCCGCCCGGGTCATCTTGGCGTCAGGGCTCAATACCAGAGTTCTCAGATGGTTGGCTCCCCGAAAGGTGTACGAGTCCAGCGTCGGTCAGGGGATCGCCCCTCTGTGCGAAGGTCAATTCCTCCAGTCGGCTGAGACTGCCAAGTGTGCCATAACCGCGTCTGTGTGCCGGTAGCCGACGTGTGCGGCCTTGACGTTGTCGAAGTAGTCGACGCCTAACCAACCGACGAGCCATTTTGGCTCCTTCGACGGTTTAGGCTGGTCCACGCTGTTGTAGGCGACCACCCCTCCCTCGCGTCCGATTGCCGCGACAGCCTCGCGCTGAACGCGGGCGCTATGGGCCAGCCATCCCAGGCCACCCCCCAACATCAACACCAGCGCCGCCAGCGCCCGAACACTGAGCCTGAGCCGTAGGCGAAAGAGAACTGTCCAGTCGCTCACCGCTGACGTTCCCCGGCGAGGATCGTTCCGCTGTCACTGTGAACGCGACCCTCCAACCGTCTTCGCAACGCGTCCGCCGCCACCCTCGACGTCGCCATACCAACTTGCCTTGAAGCCGCCAACAAGATCTCGCGCAGCTCGGCCTCCAGCGAACGATTGTTCGCAGCCGCGCGTGCCTCAAGACGCTCGTAGATGGCGTCGTCCAGATCACGCACAAGTACCGTTGCCATAGAAGCCTCCAATAAAACACCCTCCGGCTCACGTAATGCTATTGCGCCTGGAGGCCATGGCAAGAGTCGGCGGCGTCTCTTATTCCTTCCCCTCCACAAAAAACTTTCTCAGCGCCGGCGGCAGGAACCTCGTGAGCGTCGGCGAGTCCCAGCTTCCGCCCCAGTTGCTCTGGTATCCCGAGCGATACCGCGGATACGTCACCGACAGCCAGGTCTTGGCCCGCGTCAGCGCGACGTAGAAGAGACGCAACTCCTCATCAAGCTGCCCCGGTGTCTCCAGCGCCCGGCTCGAAGGGATGGCGCCGTCGGTCGCGTTGATCACGGTGACGGCGTCCCATTCCAACCCCTTGGCGGAATGGATCGTGCTCAGCACGAGGGCATCCTTCGACCGCTGCGAAGCCGGGGCGAGCTGCTGGGTCGAGCTCGGCGGGTCGAGCGTCAACTCGGCCAGGAACGAGGCCCGATCCTCGTAACGCTCGCCCAGGTCGCGCAGCTTTTTGAGATCGTCGAGCCGCTGTTCCGGATCGTCGTAGGTCTGTCGCAGGAGGGGCGTATAAAACGTCAGTACGTGTTGGATTTGAGCCGTCAACGCCGGAACAGGATCCGCGACCAGCTCCTGGAGGAGTACGACGAACTCCTCCCAGGCCGCCGTCGACGCGGCCGGCACCTTGCACTGTGCAAGTGAGCCGAGATCCCCGCTAGCGGCGGCCAGGCCCTCCAGGATGGTGCTGGCCTTCTTCGGGCCGATCCCCGGCAGCAGCTTGAGCAGCCGCAGGCCCGAAACAAAATCGCGAGGGTTCTCCGCCAGCCGCAGGAACGCGACCAGGTCCTTGACGTGGGCCGCGTCGGCGAACTTGAGGCCGCCGTACTTGTGAAATGGGACGTTATTGCGCGCTAGCTCCAGCTCGACGGCCAGGCTGTGGTGCGACGCCCGGAAGAGCACGGCCTGCTCGTGCAGCGGAATGCCCGCCTTACGATGCGCAAGGACCTGCTGAACGACGTACCGCGCCTCGGCGTACTCGTCCGAGCACGACAACAACTGGGGCCGCCCGCCGTCGGTCCGGGTCGTGTGCAATTCCTTGCCGAAGCCCTCCGAAACCTGGCCGATGAGCTGGTTGGTCGCTTTCAGGACCGGCTCGGTGCTCCGGTAGTTCTCCTCCAGCTTGACGATCGTCGTCCCCGGAAACTCCTTGGGGAAGTCGAGGATGTTGCGGACCGTGGCGCCCCGGAACGAGTAGATCGACTGGGCGTCGTCGCCGACGACCGTCAGGCCCGAGCCGTCGGGCCGAAGCTGCTTCAGGATCTGCGACTGGATGGGGTTCGTGTCCTGGTACTCGTCGACGAGGACACAGTCGAATCGTCTGCGGATGGCGTTCCCCGCCTCCGGGTGGGCCAGGAGCTTGTTCCAGTAGAGCAGGAGATCGTCGAAATCAAAGATGTTCTGCTGTCGCTTGCGTTCTTCGTAAGTCCGGTAAAGCCGCTTGAGGCCATCGAGGTGCTTCAGGCACCACGGGAACGAGGCTTTCAAAAACGGCTCCAGCTCCTTGCCCGAGTTGATCCAGCCGCTGTGTACGGACTGGCACGTGCCCTTCTTGGGGAAATCCTTGCGATTCTCGGTGAGCTTCAGCTCGGTGATCAAAACGTCGAGCAGGTCGGTGGAGTCGGCCTGGTCGTGAATCGTGAACCGAGGATCGACACCAATGGCACTGCCGTAGATGCGGAGCAGGCGAGCCCCCGTCGCATGAAACGTGCCGCCCCAGACCCCTCGGGTTGTTGCGGACGTCGACTTGTTCCCCTTGGCGGCGAGCTGAGCACGGATGGCCTCGACGCGCAGAAGCATCGACTCGGCGGCGCGTCTCGTGAACGTCAGCAGCAGAATCCGTTCCGGCGGCACGCCCTCCGCGATCAGGTGGGCCGTCCGGTGCGCGAGGGTGAGCGTTTTGCCGGTGCCGGCTCCCGCGATGATCAGAAGCGGCGAGCGACCGTGCCGGACGGCTTCCTGCTGCGCGGGGTTCAGCTCGCCGGCCTCGCGCGCAGCGACGGGCTGGGCCTTGGGCTTGTGAGCGGCTTTCTTCGTTTTCGCAATGGATTTCGGGGTGGCGGCTTCGGGCTTGGGAGTGGTTTTCTTCGTCTTCATGGGGATGGCTCATCGATGCCAAGGTTTTCGACGCACCCGGCAAACCACCCGGGCGCCTCGGGCAGGCCGGAGTCCGACAGCATATAATCCGTCGGCCGTTTTCGGTAAGAGTGGACTGCAAAGAGACCTGCTATGGCCCGTCACAACAATTCCCTGCCGCTGCCGCTCTAGGGAGTCATTCTCAGCGCTCATTGTGGACACCAGCCACGACGCAAGCGTGCACACTCGGCCAGGTCCGAGAAATACAAAATTCGTCGCACCTGGAGCGTGACGCAAGTCGGGAGTAACGTTATTCTTGGGGCAGTTGGCTTTAGTTTGCCACGTTTTTTTTCGTCGCACCTCTGGTTTTTCGGCCCTTTTCTGACGAAGC
>DAIDJG010000221.1 GCA_027451445.1 Singulisphaera sp. | reverse complement strand
CGTCGAGCGACATCGAGTCGGCGCCCTGGAACGCCAGCTTGATGACGCCGGGGTCGGCCCCCGGGGCGACGACGTAGTCGTATTCCAGTTGGCGCTGATTGCCGTAGTAGTCGAGGTTCACCCCCGGGTAGACGTTCTGGTATTCCACCCTGCTGAAATTGGGAATGTTCGTCAGCCACTGGCTGGGGTCGTTTCCGACGAAGTAATTGCTCGTCCCCGGAAGCTGGTTCTCGCCCACGATCTGGGCTTGCGGACTGGCGCCGACGAGTTGAGTCGTCAGCACGGTGGACGAGGCACCCGAGGTGCCCTGGGCTGCGGACGACTGGAGACTCAGAACCGCCGAGTTGGGAGTCAGGAACAGCGCGTAGCCGCTCCCCTGGGAGAGAAACTCGACCTGGGAACTCGTCTGGCCTCGGTTCGCTTCAAAGCTCAAGGGAAGCTGACCGTAGGCTTGCAGCAGCGAGCTCCCCGGCGTGTCCGTTCCGCTGAGTAACTGTCGCGGTTCCAGCAGTTCGGTAACCGGCCGGGATCGGCGACGGGCGGCTCGCATGCGATTCCGCTGGTCTCGGAACAGACCTCGAAGAGACTTGGGCAACCGGTTTTCGGACGTATTCATGATGAAATCTCAGGTTTTGGGCGTGAGGGTGCTCAACAGACGGCTCGCGACGGATTGTTCCGTTAAACCACGAGCGGTCCCTCGCTGTTCAGGAGAATGGTTGAACCTATGACACGAGTCTTCAGTGTTTTCCCGGGTTTCTCGGGCGCGGCCGGTCGCTCCCTAAGGACCGGGCGAACCTGGGCGCAGAGGATGAGTGACGACGCTCTGTTGAGGCGAGCGGTCCCTGGTCTCGTGTAGGGCGACGAGACCGGCATCGTCGATGAGTCGAGGGCAGAGGCTGTGAGGGCAGCCGCTGCTCGCAAAACGCCGGTTTTGGTGAGAAGAGAGACTCATACGGTGCCGCCTCGGTGATTGCCGGACCGAGTGAATCTCGGTCCGAACCGTGTGAGCGGCAGCCGTTACCGCGGGGATGGGACACGTGAGGTCGGGCGTCTCCAAACGCCGACTCTCGCGGGCCCCGATGGCCAATAAAAAAACCCGCCTGTGCGAATTCGCACAGCGGGCCAGCTTGACCATTCGAGTAACTGCCCGTCGCGAGCAGTGAGGTAAAATGTAACGAGCCGCACTCGTTGTTGTCAACCCATTTATCGGCATGATGAACTAATCGGCGCGTCCGCGCCCTTTCCAACGCGCCCACCGCCCGAGGTCGAAATCCGATCGCGATCAGGGGCGTGGCGCAGCCCGTCGACGAGGCGGCTCCGATTCCAGGGCCGGACGGCAGGTCTCTTGCCGCTTTTTTCATTTCGGGCGCCTTTGACGTCCGAAAACGGCCAGCTTTGCGGTCGAGGCTGCGGTAGGATTGCAGCATGAACCTCGATTCCGATATTTGCTATCGCGCCTTGAGCGCCCGAGACCCGCGGTTTGATGGGTTATTCTTCGTCGGCGTCACAACGACGCGAATCTACTGTCGTCCGATCTGTCCGGCCCGGACTCCCGGGCGCGATCGTTGCCAGTTTTTCCCGAGCGCCGCGGCCGCCGAGCAGGCGAGGTTCCGACCCTGTTTGCGTTGCCGGCCCGAACTGGCGCCGGGCAATGCACCGGTGGATGCCGTCGGCCGCACAGCGCGACTCGCGGCGGTGCGAATCGGCGCCGGCGTGATGAACGATGACGGGACGCTCGAAACCTTGGCGGAAGAGATGGGCGTCTCATCCAGACACCTGAGACGTGTGCTTCAACAGGAGCTGGGAGTCTCGCCGGTCGAGCTCGCTCAGACACACCGCCTGCTGCTCGCCAAGCAGCTTCTCACCGAGACGTCGCTTCCGATCATTGATGTTGCCTTCGCCAGCGGCTTTGCGAGCGTCCGGCGCTTCAATGCGTTGTTCCGCAGCCGCTACCGGCTTACGCCTCGGGATCTGCGACGATCCAACGGCAAAGGAACGCAGGACGAGTCGATCCGCTTGACCCTCGCCTATCGTCCTCCGCTCGACTGGGACACGATGCTTCACTTCCTCGAAGGCCGAGCGGTTGCGAGTGTCGAGGCGGTGGTCGGCCGTGCGTATCTCCGGACCGTGGAGCTGGACGGCCTGCGCGGATGGGTGAAGGTGGAACCGGCTCCTGGTCGCAATGCGCTTCGCGTTGAGGTTCCCATCAGCCTCGCGGGTGCGCTGCCTCACCTCCTGGCCAAGCTGCGCAACCTGTTCGACCTCGATGCTCGCCCCGACGTGATTGCGAACCATCTTGGGCGCGACCCGCATCTGGCCGAAGGCGTGTCCAGCCGGCCGGGCCTGCGCGTGCCGGGTGCGTTCAACGGCTTTGAGCTGGCCGTCCGCGCTGTCTTGGGACAGCAGGTCTCCGTTCGTGCCGCGACGACCTTGTCGTGTCGATTCGCGGCAGCGTTCGGTGAGCCGATCGACACGCCGTACCCTGCGCTGTCGCGCCTGAGCCCGACGCCTGCGAGGGTCGCCAGCGCGGGTGTCAACGAACTGACTGGGCTGGGGCTGGTCTCGGCGCGAGCGGAGTGCATACGGGGGCTTGCCCGAGCGGTGTCCGAGAGGCGGGTATCGCTCGAAACGGGGCCGGATCCGGTGGCGTGTATAGATCAGTTGGTGGCACTGCCCGGTATTGGGGCGTGGACAGCCCACTACATCGCCATGCGGGTTTTGCGCTGGCCGGATGCCTTTCCGCATTCGGACCTCGGTCTGCGGAAGGCCCTGGGAGGGCGGGCGCCTCGCGAGGTGCTCGCGCTGGCGGAGGGCTGGAGGCCCTGGCGGTCGTATGCCGCAATGCATTTGTGGAATGGGACAACAACCGTGGCATGCCAGGAGTCTTGACGATGCGAACGACAACGTACTATACGATCATGCATAGCCCGATCGACGACTTGTTGCTCGTGTCGGAGGGCGACATGCTGACCGGGTTGGCAATGCAGCAAAGCCCCAAGCCGAGGGCGATCGAGGCCGGGTGGAAGCAGGATGCCGGTCCCTTTCGTGAAGTGCTGCGACAGCTCGAGGCGTATTTCGAACGTGAGCTGACCGAATTCACCCTGCCGATCGAACTGCGGGGGACGGAGTTTCAGAAGGTCGTGTGGGACGGGCTTCGGCGCTTGCGGTTCGGCGAACGGATCAGCTACGGCGAGCTCGCTCGCCGGATCGGTCGCCCGAGCGCCAGCCGCGCCGTGGGCATGGCGAACGGGCGGAATCCGATCGGGCTCATCGTCCCGTGTCACCGGGTGATTGGTTCCAGCGGGACGCTCACCGGCTACGGCGGCGGCCTGGAACGGAAACAATGGCTCCTCGAACACGAGGCCAGCGTCCTGGCGCACGAGAACGGGGTCGATGTAAGGTTCCCGACCGACGCTCGCCTCAAACCCCTTTCGGCCAGTGGCGCGTCTCTTCCAGGGCTTCGCCCGTCTCGAGGAGGCTCTTGAGGCTGGACAGAATGACGGGCCAGCCGGTCGAAACCTTGCCGATGAGCTGGGAGTTGCCTCGATCCATTTCGTGGATCAGCGTGAGCTTGACGGCGTCGCCCTTCGGCTCGAGCTCATAGGTCAGCCGGGAGTGGCCTTCGGCGGTCAGCTCGGGGAAGATCTCGTTGCGCCACGTGAGGACAAGCCGCTTCGGCGGCTCAAACTCAATGACTTCTCCGGTGTCGAAAACCCGTCCATCAGGGACCATGATCCGCCACGATGCGCCCGGCTTCCATTCACAGTCCTGCCACGTCTCGCACCAAAATTGCCGGGTGAATTCCGGCTCGATCAAGGCACGCCAGAGCTTTTCCGGTGTCGTGCGAATGAAGGTCACGTAGACGAAGCGCGATTCAGCCATTGGTCTCCTCCTCCAGTTTCTGTTTCAGGTCCGCGAGCGCCCGCAAGCGATCACGTTCGAACTTGCCGATCCAACGGTCGGCGATCTCGTGGATCGGCACCGGATTGAGGTAGTGGAGCTTCTCGCGCCCTCGCCAGATCGGCACGACCAGCGAGGCCTCCTCCAGGATCTTCAGGTGTTTCGTCACCGCCTGCCGCGTCATGTCCATACGCGCGCAGAGTTGCCCCAGCGTCTGACCGTTCTCCGCGTGCAAGCGGTCCAACAAGCGCCGCCGCGC
>DAIDJG010000220.1 GCA_027451445.1 Singulisphaera sp. | reverse complement strand
CTCATACCGAAGCCGTCGCGGGATCGTCTCTCCGGGCGGAAAGAGCCCGCTCGGATCGGTCGCAATCCGCCACAAATCAAATCGAAAATTAATTTGAATATTTGGATATTTTCCGTCAAAATCCGCGAAACCCGAACTAAGCGTTGTGCGGCGATCGTGCGGTGTCCTCAGCCTTTTCAAATTACCGCTCGATCGCCGTTGTTGGGATCTTGAAGCGAAAGATCCCTTTGTCGAGTTGCACGTGTGAAGCGGGCATTTCGATCATAAGGAACGAGGCTTTCTCGACGGGAAGCTCGAACACAAGATGATCACTGACCTTCTTGCCGGGATAGAGGGATCCGGACTCGGTTCGGCCCGCCGGTCGATTCGAAAAACCAAAGTTCATGCGTCGGTAGTGATTTCCCAGATCGTCAGAGAGTTTCGCTCCGTCTTCACTGAAAGGAACTCCCGCGAAAGACGTGAAATCAATTTTTCGCCCATCGTCGAGGTTCGTAATTTCGAGATAGATGGAAAGAAGCTCATCTTCCGATTCCCCCCGCGGGTTTTGGCTGGGAGCCGGAATCTTGTCGATCATCGGAACCTTTCCGCGGACCACACGGGCGACCCGCACTTGCACATTCGCGATCTGCGCGGAATTCGGAAACGACACGAAGGCCTTCCCGGCCAACGACGTCTCGACCAATCTGGGTTGGATCGCGCGTTTCGGCAGCCCCGCGATTGGAGGCGCCATCCCGTCCCGTTGCGGGGCAGGTGCTTGGCCTTGCGGCGCCCCCGGTGGTGCTGCTGGAGGAACGACGGGAACCGCTTGCGCGACGGGATAATTCTTTACCGCATCATTGAAAGCCGTAGAGGTTCGTTGCGAGGTGAATCCCGTGATTGCAAGCGACGCGAGCATCGCGACAACGGATAAGCCAGCGCCTCCGGCCGCAGCAGCAAGTCCAGACCGCCTCGCCATCATCACCAGCGTCAGAGCGATCGTTCCGAGCACCAGGCCAAGTAATCCGAATGGTATCGCCAGCAGACCAACAAACGGTACCCAGCACACGAGCGCAGCCAGAATACCCAACCCCAACGACGCGACGGCCAGCGCATTACGGTGCCTGGGTTGCACCGAGTTGATGGAAACGAGATTGGAAGCGGCTTGTGAGGAACCGATCGTCGCTTCTGGATGAAAGGCGGGCACAAGCACGTCAGGCGAAATCGCCACCGCGCCGCGATCGCGCATGACGGGATCCTCCGGAATCGTGAGGATGGAGCCGCACGCCTGGCACCGCCCCTTTTTTCCTCCGCTACCGTCCGGCGCATTCAGCTCGCGGCCACACGAACACACGACACGAATTGGCAATTCGGCCCCCAGAAACATGAGTTTCTGCCGCTATACCCATCCTGAGCATGATGCCCTCAAAGCGTGGGGTCAAGCGGGTGCCGTGCGCGTTCACGATCGCTTCAGTCTCGCACCCGGAGCCGCTCGTCCAAAGGCGTCCGAAAGCTTTGGAGCGCGCCGCGATGACTCTGGCTTTCATACCACCCTCCCACTTCGACAAGGCTCCTCCTGGTTTCGAACGTCCTTCCTTGCCCGAAAGTGGCGAGAGGTGGTATGCGGGCGGGGTACGACCACCAGCCCGTGCCGAGGGGAAACGGAGATCCCAGGACGTGCGTTTCGTTCGCCAATCGTTTCTGCGGCGCGTTTGAGCATGCATGCCCTGAGCCCAGTGCGCGTCGCCGGGAGTCCACAGTGAACTTGCCCGAATGGCATGCCAGACCAATATCGCGCGATGCACAAGATATTTGGAGCGAGCCGTTCTCGAAGAGAAGCGGAAAGCCGCCCGGAAGTGGAGCGGAGCCGGAAAACGGGGACTGGCTCCGAGTCTTCGAGGTGCCTGTCCCCGTTTTCCGGCGGAGCGGGAAGCGAGAAATGGGGACTGGCACCGTCCGAAGACGTCCGGAGCCAGTCCCCATTTCTCGCTTCCCGCCCTATTGGGACAGACTCTAAGTCCCGTACCTCACGGCGCGCCATCCCCGTCCTGCTCGGCTCACCTCCAGGTCCATGGTATCGCCTCCCGAGCTTCAGGCAATATGCCGCTTTCCGCAACCGGAGAGCCGTCAGAAGAAGCACCGGATCAAGCTTGGTTTTTACATCGTGCGGCCTCCTCCGACTCGGGGGCTACGCGACTCAGGAACGAATCCCTGCCGTCGCGACGAACGTTACTGACGAATCGCAGACGGTCTCGCCAGGAGAACAATCCCGTTCTCAGGCGAAAACCAAAAACCGTGCTTGACCCGCATGTCCCCCTGTACGCTACCCAAATTTCACCTCCGGCCAAAATCCGCCGCGTTCTCAGCGCGGCAAGACGGCGTCCCGAAAGGTACAATCGAGCTCCGGTATCTACGGGAGGAGGGGCGCTCGATGGCCGGCAAACGGCAAGCATTGCGTGACTGGCACCGCTTGTTCGGCCTGCTGCTGACCGACCTCTTCAGCGGTTCGCCCTTCGTCGTCGAAATCGAAGCGGACCTGTCCGTGCAGCAGCAACTGCTTGACGTGGTGATCGTACGCCGGGGCCGTGGGCGCTTCTCAGGCCGTTTGCCCGACGGCCTGGAGGGGCTGGTAGCACACAACCTGGTTACGTTCAAGTCGCACCGCGAGGCGCTCGACGCCTGGGCGATGAAAGAGCTGGCCGGCCATTACATGGCTTACCGCAAGCTCGTCAGTAGCTCACCGTCGGATTTGCTCGCCGAGGACCAGTTCCGGCTCTATGCGGTGACCGCTCGCTATCCGCAGAACTTGTCGACCCAGGTGCCCTGGCAGAGGGTCCAAGCGGGTGTTTATGATTGTTAGTGGGGCGCCGATACGATCCGTGTGGTTGTCGCCGGCGAGCTGTCGCGCGAACCGCACAACGCCCCGCTACACCTGTTCAGCGCCTCGCCGGACCTCGTCGGGTTCGGCGGCCGCGCCTACCAGCGGCACTCGCCGGACACAAGTAGCCTGCTGGTCCAACTGTTCAAAGGACTTCACGCGGAGGGGTTTCCCATGCCATACACCATGGAGGATTTCCGGCGCCAGTTTGTCAAGGATCACTTCCCGGAGCTCACGCCGGAGGAGCGGAAGGATGTGATCAAGTCACTACCGCCCGAGGAGCAGCAAGATGTGATCAAGTCACTGTCGCCGGAGACGCGCCTGGCGGGACTGACCGAAGAGCAGATCCGCGAGTACCTAAACCGCCTACCCGCAGAGCGTCCCAGTGCACCACGCAAGCCGCGGCGGAAAACGTGAGAGAACATTGTGTCCGATCGGGCCGCCAGAGGACATACCTCTTGAACGACTGACGGGATCCCGTGGAATCGCGCCGCGGCGCCGACGAATTGCGTGGCCTGACGTCCGCGTTGTGAACTTCAACCCAGCGGTGCGTTCTCATCCGGCGGTGTGCCGTGCTCGACGAAGTGTCGAAAATCTGCTGGGCACACGTCCCAGGCCGCTCGGTAAGTTGGCTCCAGTGGTACGTTGACGTAGCTTTCCGCGTCCAGCCAGGCGGGCATGTCCGGTAATTCGGCCCCCACGCGAAGTGGTTCGATAAACGCTTCCGGGGTCAATTCGACGACCGGCACGGCGGCGCGGTACGACGCGAGCAGGAGTGGTTCATCGGCGGGAAGTTCGAACGCGACGCCGTCGTCAAACTCATCCCAGATGAGCTTGTGCAGGGTCTGGGGGTCTTGCGAGCCGGGTGGGAACGGATCAACGATCAGAAGGTTGATCCCACGTCTGAGGAAGTCGACGGCTTTGGTAACGAATTCACGGACGGCGATCTTGCCAGCCTTGTTTCCGGGCGACACCACCTCGATCGCGCACACGACGTCGCCCAGTTGATGCCGCACAACCACCCGATTGGCCCGCTCGTGGAACCTGGCTTCTCGGGGCCGAACGGTCATCCGCGTGCGCGGGGGCTCGAGCGTGGTGATCGCGATGGCAGGACGGGACGGCTTTTGACTCCGTCGTTGTACGGCCAGGACATCGGGATACAGGCCGGAGGAGTATTGTTCCACGAGTGCGGAATAGCCCGGAGGCAAAAGCCCGGCGTTGAGGGCGTCGCAGATCGAGATCGTCCACCGCTGGTGAAAGTGGTGGTAAATCGTCGCCGGAACCCGTTTCCAATCGTGCATTGGCATCGCTCGTCCTCCCGCTGAATTCTACCATGCCCTACCGCCGCGTTAACCTCCTTACGGGAACCAAGGAGCGGCGGATTCGCCCCAACGTGTCCCGGCCGCTGGCATGGCGAGACCAGCCACTCCGGGTCCGGCAGCGAAGGGAAGTTGAAAGTAGGATGGGGCCGACTCGCCCGCAGGGCGGGGAGGCCTACCCGGGTTGAGCGGACGCCTTCGCCGGTGGGCCTCGCGCCGAGGCGCGGCGTTCCGACCCACCCTGCCGGTTGGGTCAATAGCGCGATCCACCGACCGCCTTCACCAACCGCACAACGCGGCCCGGGATTGGGGGGACATCACCTCACGATGGTTCTTCGCCTCCCCCCCTTTCGTCCCTCGCCCACCGAGTCGGCGAAAATCCGTGGGTTCGCAAAATTTTCTTTCGAATATTCGACGGTCATGGACGTATAGTAAGTGGTCAAAACTCCAGATACACCTTTTCCACCGCCAGCACAGGGGCGCCGGCCGATTGGAGAAAGCTATTAAGGAGGGTCGGTGCCTCGTGTGGTTCGCAAATCTCATCATGGCCCGTTCATCGGCTTCGGTGCATCGCACGGCGTATTGGTCCGGCCAGCCAACGCCAGGCGCGGAGCCAACAGCTCGCGCGCAGCAGAGAGCGCAACGCCCTTTGAACCCTGACACGCCGACGATCGCCGCGGCGACGTTGGGACGGCACATGATCGGATCGTTGGCCCGAACTTCACGAAGA
>DAIDJG010000219.1 GCA_027451445.1 Singulisphaera sp. | reverse complement strand
TGCGCAACCTTCTTGAACTCGTAGGAGCCGTCGGCGAGCCCCTTGAAAAGCCAGAGCGAGTTGTCGAGGGCGCAGTTGGTGAACCCGTAATTATTCTCCGGCTTGACGCTCCAGCGCACCTCCAACGGGGCGAGACCCGCCTTGCCGACCTGGAGAGGCTTGCGCTGTTTGAAGTCCCAGACAACCAGCTCGCGGCCAAAGTCCTTCAGATCCATCTGGGCTAGAGGCTTCTTGTAGTTACGCAAGGGCGTGAAGCTGCTGGAGACCATTCGGTTCAGGTCGGGTTTGATTGCGATGTCGTAGCCGTATGGGGCGTCGCTCGGGTTATCGATCCGGCGAATGAAGCGGCCGTCGTTGGTGAACTCGGCCATGCCGGCGGGGAGTCCGCCGTCCGCAGCGCCCAGGAAATTGATCAACATCCGACCGGGGAGTGCGTAATAGGTGTGCGGGCCGGAGAGCCCTGACAATTGCGGAACGTCGTCGAGCGTTTTCTCGACGCGCGGCCTGGCCGGATCGGTAGCGACATCAAGGATCCAGATGCGGCTCGAGAGCAGACCCCCGGCCCAGATCCTCGTGCGATCGTCCGTGTACCCCCAGTGGTGCGTCTCGTTCCCCTTTGTGCCGAGGTCAAGCGTGTAAGTGATCGTCCCATATGAGGGGCTATCAACGTCGACGTCAACGACGGCGACGAAGTCGTTGTCCTTCGCGTCGGCGTCGACACAGAACACGTAGAGGTATTTCTCAGGCCGATCGAGCCGCTTCACGAACGGAGAGAGGCACGTCTCGGCCGTTGCCCGCCCGCCCAGTGTCCCGGCGAATAGCGCCAGGGTGGCCAGGAGCCAGCGTTGAGCCCGTCGTGTCCGCAACATGGTGGTCGTTCTCCGTGCCGAGAGGGTGGTCACGACAGCAAGGTATCATCCCCCGTCGGCCAGTTGCCACCCCTTCCCGATTTTCTGACCCGAGCGCCGACCAGGCCAGCGCGGGGGGCCGATCAGAAATGCCAGAAGGACCACCAGCCCGAAAGTGCAGTAGGCGACCGTGAATACCCACGGCTTCGCCTGGAAGAAAATGAGCCGGTGTGCCCAGTAACCGATGAACGCGCCCGGGTAAGTCTCTTGCCCTGCGAGCCTGCGTAAGTGGTTCTCCAAAATGGTGAGTGGGCAAATGACCCGGCACAACGCTTGCGCCGCCACCAAGCCAATCGCCACCAGATGCGCGACTCGGAACCAAAAGTTCCGCACCCATTCCCAGCGGAGCGCCAGGCCAAGCAGGATCGCCCCCAGTCCGAAGACGACGAAGGCGATAAATGCCGCGTGAATCACGACGACAAGGTCCGCGAGTATCCGCGCCCAGAGCATGCCAATCCTCCGATCGAAGAAGGTCTTTCGGGGTTGACTACCCCTCTCCCTTCTCTGAACGGCGGAGGCGCGAGCGTGCCAGTAGAATCTGTCGAATGGAGTCGAATTGCCCCTGCGTGGACTTGGAGGCTAGGGGACCGACACAAGTTCACCGCCGTTCCGGCTTCCCAACGCGCGCCAGACCCCGAGCGTGATTGCCTCGGAAACGAAGCGGACATGCCCGTCGACGAACATCACGTTCGCTCCGCCGGGATGCCGGCTCCCGGCTGTGCAAGCTGACGAGGATCCGGCGGTCTCCATGATGCTACACGAGTGGTGATTGACGGGGATGACGTGGTTGTACATGGTACTGACCGTGCCGCCCGCCATCCAATCTCGACCTTTTTCAAATCCTTCGACTTGGGCAGTCTGGGTGTCCAGCCCTTCGCAATGAGCCACGAACGCATCGAAGTTTTTTGCACCCGACAACGGAGCACGCACGTCGAAGAACACTGCGAGAGGGTCACGACCAGGATCGAGGCCCCAACTCAACACCCATTCCGAGAATGCCGCCGTCTGACTCGTCCCGTCGGTAATGTCGCTGAGAGCGATTCGCTGCCAAAACGCGCCGTTCGGGCCAAAGCGATCGAACCCGCATCCCTCGTTGGCGGCATAGTTCGTCATTCCTGGGTAGCCCTCGCCCGTGGGTAGCGTGAACCCAATATCGGTAGGACATAAAAAGGTCGTGATTCGCGTATCGGTCACATTCGAATTGATCGAATCAGCAGTGCCGGTGTTGAAATTGATGGCATTGGCCAGGGGAGCTTGGTCCAGGTACGGAAGAATCCGTGAATGCGCCGAGAACCCTCGCGCGGGCGGGAGCAGCGAGTGCGTTGTTTCGTAGTTAAGAATGGCCAGGCCGATCTGTTTCAGGTTATTTGTACACGTCCCCCGCCGCCCTGCCTCACGGGTCGCCTGGATCGCAGGCAGGATCATTGCGAAGACAATCGCCATGATCGAGATCACGACCAACAATTCCGCCAAGGTGAATCCGCGGCTGGCTGGAGACCGGAATGAGCGGTCCATGGTTGACCCCTTCCGAAGTTCATCTTTCGACGCAACACGAGCTAGGGCACGATCAGTCATAGATAGCTACGTTACTCGCCACCACGATCCGTGTCGATCGGAAGTCGGACCTGGCAGAGCCGATCCAGCCCCAGTTCCAGGAAGACCCATTGAACGGCCAACGGGCCCAGGATTGGCAGCAATTCCATGTATTGCCTCCGCTCCTCGATCCAGCCCTTGAACGCCGCCGCGCCCAACGGGACGACCGCCAAATAAGCGAGGCGCCGCAGACGAACCGGAAAGGCGTGCCAGAGTCGGACAACGCGTACGGCTGCGATAAGCAGCACAGGCATGATCCAGCAGCCGAAGACGAGGTTCCAGAAGACCAACTTCAGGTTTCGCTTCGGGAACCAGAAAGCGCCCGATCCGGGGCCGTACGCCTGATCGACGGCCTTGCGAATGAGGACGAACAGAACGATCAACGTGCCGACCCGAAGCGCCAGTCGCCAGTCCGGCCTTCCCTGGTGGACCAGGACTGCCCCAGGAATCAAGAGCATCGCGGTCTCTTTGCTGTATGCCGCCGCAGCGAAGGCGGGAAAGAGCCAGGGGCTCCCCGACAAGAGTGCGGCAAGCCCCGCGGCGAAGACGCAGGCGTGGGGGATGTCGTACGGATAGCCGTAACTCGCCTCACTCCCCCCGCCGAGGAGGGCAAAGCCCAGGATCAAACCGGTAAGATTCGCGAGCCGAACCGACGGTTCATAGACGATCCGTGTGATGCCTCGCACAGCGACCATGAAGCCCAAGACCGAAAACGCGATCAATGCCGTCGCGGAAAGCAAAAGCGGATCGTCACGGCGAGCCCAGCCCAGATGCTCGCGAACGAGCCTCGTGAGCCGAGGCTGCGCGTCGATCGTTTGGCTCGCACGTGTCCAAAGGGAAACCGGCACAAGCCGCGCCACGATCCGGGCGCCATCGCAAAGCAGACGTCGCTTGACGAAAGGCAAGGGCGCGGCGCCATCGGCAATGGCGACGATGCTGCCCCACCGGTTTTCCTGGTTTTCCGTTTGCGCCCAGTAGGTCCAGACTCCGGCAACGACAACTGCTGCCGGCACGTAAATCAGGAGCAAGATCAGCGATTGCTTCAAGACTCGCACTTCCAGGCGAACGCGCCGTCAGCCGAGTGGCAAACATGCACGGCGGGGCTTGTCCCCGTCCGTCGTGCGTAGCCAGCAGCCACAAAGTCGGCGAAGGCTTCGGCCTTTGCCGCTTCGACGAGGTTGACCGTGCACCCCGCCCAGCCCGCTCCCGACAGTTTGCCCCCCAGGAATCCGGGCGAAGCCTCCGCAGCTTCGATCAGGGCGTTGAGCTCAACGCTGCTGTTGTCGAAATCGTCGCGGCTCGACCTGTGCGATTCGGACATCAACGCGCCGAACTCCGCGAGCCGTCCCGCCTTCAACGCTTTGGCGCCCCGCTCGACCCGCGCATTTTCATTGAGCACGTGCCTGGCGCGGAGCCGACCCACGGAGTCGAGATCTTGCCACGCCGAGTGCAGTTGCTTGAGTGTCACATCGCGCAGCCAGCGCACCCCGAAGTGCTTCACGACGCGTTCGCACTCCGACCGTCGCTGGTTATACATGCCGTCGGCGAGCCTTCGCGAGGTCTTCGAGTCACACACGACGATCGCCGGCGGCGGCTCGCCCAGGGGAAGCCTCTCAAAAGCCAGGCTCCGGCAATCGAGGCTGAGCGCATGCCCAGCCCGTCCAAACAAGACGGAGAACTGATCGAGCAGGCCCGAAGCGACCCCGACAAACTCGTTCTCGCCCCTTTGGAGGATCTGACCGAGCGCCATCCGTACCTCGTCGGCCCGTTCTGTCGTGGGCGAATGGGCTCCGAGCGCTGCCGGATCGCTCACGGCACCGGCACCGATCAGGAACGTCGCCAGCGCCGTTTGCAAGCTCGCCGAGCTCGATAGCCCCGCCCCGAGCGGAATGTCACCGGCGATCACGGCGTCGAACCCGCTCTGGATCTCCAGCAACTCGGCCAGGGACCACACCACTCCCCGAACGTACTGGCTCCACGAACCCGCAGCGCTCCGCTCGACACGGTCAACGGCGAAGACATCATCCTCGCCGAATGCGAGCGCATGCACCTGCGCACGCCGTGACTCCGCCTTCCTCCCGGCGATCATCGTGAAACGATCGATGGCCGCCGCCATCACGAGGCCGCCGTTGTAGTCGGTGTGATTCCCCAGCAGTTCGACACGCCCAGGCGACCGAGCCAGAGCGGTCGGCATGCCGCCGAACGCCTGCTCGAACGCCGCGCGGATCGACGCCTCGAGAGCCACAGACGAAGACATATCCGATCCCGCGCAGGAAGAAGATTTATCCACTAATGGACACAGATCGAAGACGCCGGAAAGTACGTTCTCCCGAATCTGTGTCCATCGCTGGCGATTTGTGGATAGATTCTCTGGTTCAGGCCACGGCCACGGCGCCGGCCGCTCGGCGTAGGGCCTCGGCCCGGTCGGTGCGTTCCCAGGTGAATTCCGGCTCGCTCCGGCCGAAGTGACCGCCGCTGGCGGTCTTGCGGTAGATCGGGCGGCGGAGGTCCAGGTGCTGGATGATTCCCGAGGGGGTCAGCGGGAAGACCTCCCGTACCAGCTCTGCGATCCGGGGCCCGGGGAGTTGGCCGGTCTCGAACGTGTCGACATGGACGCTGACCGGCTGCGAAACGCCGATGGCGTACGCGAGCTGAACCTCGCAGCGGTCCGCCAACCTGGAGGCGACCACGTTCTTGGCCACGTACCGGGCCATGTAGGCTGCCGAGCGATCCACCTTTGTGGGATCCTTGCCGCTAAACGCCCCACCGCCATGCCGGCCCATTCCGCCGTACGTGTCGACGATGATCTTACGCCCGGTAACGCCCGCGTCACCGTGCGGCCCGCCAACGACAAACTTGCCTGTGGGGTTGATGTGACAGACGAGCTTGTCGTCAATCAACTCCTGCGGCATTACCGGGAGAATCACCTCTTTCCGGATCGTCTCCGCGATCGTCGCGTGCGAGACGTCGGGGGCGTGCTGCGTCGAGACGACCACGGTATTGACCCGGATCGGCGTGTAGCCATCGTATTCGATCGTCACCTGGCTCTTCGCATCTGGCCGTAGCCAGCGGATCGAGCCGTTCTGACGGACCTCGGTGATCCGGTTGATGATGCGGTGGGCCAAAGCGATCGGCAGCGGCATCAGCTCGGGCGTCTCGTTGCACGCGAAGCCGAACATCATCCCCTGGTCACCCGCGCCGATGTCCTTCCCCTTGTCGGCGTCCGCATCAACCCCCTGGGCGATGTCGGGCGACTGCTTCCCAAGCGCAACGATCACCGCGCACGTGGTGGCGTCGAAGCCCATGTCGCTGGATGTGTAGCCGATCTCGCGCACGACTTGCCGGACGATCGAGGGATAGTCCACGGCGGCCTTCGTCGTGATCTCACCGGCGAGGCAAACCAGGCCGGTCGTCAGCAACGTCTCGCACGCAACGCGCCCCTCGGGGTCTTGCTTGAGGATCGCATCGAGGATGCTGTCGGAGATCTGGTCGGCCATCTTGTCAGGATGGCCCATCGAGACCGATTCACTCGTAAACAGGTAGCGGTCATTCTGGGGCACGGCAGGTCGTCTCCTCAGACCGGACACAGGCGTCAGGGGTCGTGGACGGTGGGTGGCAACGGCCCGGCGACTCCTCCTGGCCGTCCGTTACGAGCGCTGAGTGTAGCAGGAGACGGCGAAAAAGGAAAGCGGAACGCGTATGCGCGCAAGCCGTTAGAGCGGTTATCGCACGGGTCTCGACGGCTACTGAGACGGCTGTCGCGTGGGTACGTGAGAAGCCGCGGAAGGGCTCTATTCGTTGGCCTGGGCGATGTGGGCCTTGCATGGTGAGCACTCCTCGGTTTATACACGTTTGTGGGACCGAGGTTTAACAATCACGACCGGGGGGACGGTGCCATGCAAGCTCGGGTGCGGCTCGGATTCATCGCAATCGGGGTGGTTCTCGTCCTGGGGATGTGCGCTCAGCTTCGAGCGGGCGATGCAACCCCGGCCGTCCCGTCGCCGAATTCGCCCGACGAACCGCTCGCGAAGCGGATGTCGCTGGCGCGCTCGGCCGAGTTTCTCGACGGGGTGGCGCTCGACTGGACGCGGAAGCGACAGTGTGGCACGTGTCATACGAACTACGCGTACATGATTGCCCGCCCGGCTTTGAGCGACGGTGGTTCGGCCGCGTCACGCGAGATCCGGACGTTCTTCGAGGACCGCGTTGCCCACTGGGACGACGATGATAAGGCGGCCAAGCCGCGCTGGGATGCCGAAGTCGTGGCGACGGCCGTCACCCTGGCGCTCAACGATGCCAGCTCGACCGGTACGCTCCATCCGGCCTCGCGGAAGGCCCTCGACCGGATGTGGACCCTTCAGAAGGACGACGGTTCATGGAATTGGCTCAAGTGCAACTGGCCTCCCTACGAGCATGACGATTACTACGGTGCCGTCTTTGCCGCGGTGGGTGTCGGGCATGCGCCGAGCGGGTACGCACGGTCAGAGAGCGCACAGAAGGGTCTGGAACGCCTGCGCTCCTACCTCCAGAAAACGCCCCCGCCCGACCTGCACCATAAGACGTTCCTCCTCTGGGCCTCGCTCAAGCTCGATGGCCTGATGACTCCCGATCAACGAAAGGCCACGCTCGAGGAACTCCGTGCCTTGCAGCGTCCTGACGGTGGATGGAACCTCCCATCCCTCGGCGCCTGGAAGCGCCGCGACGGCTCGCCCAACGACAAGGATGCCCCTAGCGACGGTTACGCCACCGGATTGGTCCTTTACATCCAGCGGCAGGCCGGAGTCCCCGCGACCGATGATGCC
Organism: Singulisphaera sp.; assembly: GCA_027451445.1. Classification (GTDB taxonomy): domain Bacteria; phylum Planctomycetota; class Planctomycetia; order Isosphaerales; family Isosphaeraceae; genus DAIDJG01. The sequence goes on along the minus strand of DAIDJG010000219.1, from coordinate 583 downwards.
GTCTGCCGGGGAGTGGCCTGGCTCAAGGCGAACCAAAGAGAGTCAGGACGCTGGTTCACACGGTCGCTGAGCAACGATAAGTTCCACTACATTACAAACGCGGGGACGGGTTTTGCGGTGCTGGCACTGAGGGCGTGCGAGGAGAACGCTTCTGAGGCTACCACCGCGACGCCAAAGGCGAAGTGAGCGATGGATCTTTTGAGAGACTAGGAGCCTGTCCGAGAATTAAGTCGTTTTGCGAGAACAAGTTGCGGATTCTCTTAGTATGGCAAACGACGGTTTTTCCCGGGATTTCGAAAAATGCGGCGGCGGCTAATCGGCGTAAGTCCTTATGTGCCACCAGTTGATTCTCGGACAGGCTCCTAGAGCGCCTAACGCTTGGATTGCGCACGTTGACGACCTATCAAAACACCGAAGCATCAGAACTCCCTCCCCCCTTGTGGGCTCACTGAAGGAGGTTTTTCGGGATTGGTCGTCGCTAGAACATGACAGGCAAGAGGTTAAGCCACGAAACGCGATCGCGATCCATCTTGACACAACTTCTTTGTCCATAACGACTAACAGGCGATTGCTCCGGAAAACC
>DAIDJG010000218.1 GCA_027451445.1 Singulisphaera sp. | reverse complement strand
GGCCGTCGCGGCGACGATGGTTCCCCACGCGCGAACGTGGTTGCGCGGCGTGAGGATGCGGCCGGTCCAGGGTTTGGCGGCGATTACGCGGTCGTAGTCGGCGATCCAGGGGGCGTAGGGCGGGTCGATCACCTGGACCATCGCGCCGGTGTTGCCGACGGGCCGGAGCACGGCGAAATGGCCGGCTTTGGCGTCATTCAGGAAGACGAACGCGCCCGAGTGAGCGGCTTGTCGCCGCGCTCGAAGCGGACGCCGTCGAGGTCGAGGCCGCAGGCGTGCGCCGCCGCCGCGGGTTCGGCCATCGAGTAGCCCTTCGGGTCGCGCGTCGGGAGGGCCTTTTCGATCTGATCAAGCGTAACCGGCCGGTCTTCGAGTTGCAGCAGGACGTAGAGCGAGTTCACGCCGCGGTCGTGCTTGGTCGACTCCCCGGGAGCCGCGGCTTGCGCATAGGTGGGGTGTGCGACAATAACGACCAGAGGCAACAAGGTGTGTAGCGTTTCGATCGTAGTGGCACAATTGGGCCTCAGTTTGAAGAAACAGTCTCGCCCCCTTCGAGTGGTAAGGTCCTCTGACGCAATTGCCGGTTCCGCTCCCGGCGGCGATGCCGGGCCTGGAACAACTTGACGCGACGCTCCTCGAACCGCTTCGATGGCTCGCCCCGGTAGAATTCGCGGGGCGGCAGATAGCCGAGGGCGCTGTGCAGACGCACCTCGTTGTAACGCCGCACGATCTTGATCATCGACGCCTCCGCCTCCAGCAGGTTTGAGGGTTCCTCCTCCTCCAGGCTTTCCCGCAGGCTCCGGTTTGCCCTTTCCATCAGGCCGTTCTCCTCGGGGCAGTGCGGTTGGATCCGATGATGACCCAGGCCGTTCTCCTGGAGCACCGCCCGGAACTCCTTCGAGATGTAGCAACTCCCGTTGTCCGAGCGGATCTCGGGCGTCGTCGTCGGCCTGCCGTCCGGGCCCTTCGGCAGGGTTTCGACCGCCTTCTGAGCCGCCAGGCTCACCGTCCGACCGTCCATGCCGAGCAGCATCTCGTGATGAACGATCAAACGTGAGTACTCGTCCAGGAAGGCCGCGAAGTAATAGACGCGTCCACCGACCTGCACATGCATCAGATCCGTACTCCAGCGCTGATCGGGATGCTTCGCCCTCTCGTCCGCCGCCTTTTTCCGCTTGGCCCGACGACGCCATGGACAAACCAGGTTCGCCTCCTTCAAGATGCGGTAGACCGTCGATGGACTCACATATGCCACGCCCTCGTCGACCATCCTCCAGGCCAATTCCCGATGCCTCAGTTCGGGATGCGTGCGTGCGTATGTGATCACAGCCTTCTTCTCTTCGGAGAGGGCCTCGTAGGGCGAAACGGGCGGCGAAGGCTCGGCGGGCCGCTCCCTGGCCCAGGCCTCCTCCTTGAGCCATCGGTAGTAGCTCCGCGACGCGATCCCCAGGGCGGCGAGCGTCTTCTTGGCCGGCCAACCGCTTCTCCGCTTGGTTTGGCATACCTCCTCATGAACACGTTTTTGAAGCTGGGGCGGGAGCTTGCCGTGATCCTCTAGCCCGAGCGCCCCTTTTTTGGGTCGAGGTTCTCGGCGGTGATCTCGGCGATCACGTTCTTGAGCCGCTGGACCTAGGCCTCCCGGCGCTGTTCACGAGCATCGGGCCGCCCCCGCCGATCCTCGAACACCCGCTCGGCCGAGTCGAGGAGTTGCTTCTTCCAGGCGTAGTACTGGACCGGGTTGAGCCCCTCGCGCCGGCAGAGGTCGGAGACCTCGACGTTGAGCTCCATGCCGGCCAGGACGATCCGCATCTTCTCGGCGCCGGTCCACGACCGCCGTTTACCGTTCTCGCTCATCGCAGTACCTCCAGGTTCTCATGATCGTACCCCCGGAGGAGGCTGATTTCTAACCAAGGCTTTGTGCCATTTGGGCTGACACACTACACTCATATATCGATACTAGTTGGCAACGCCTTCATCAACGCGGTTGCAAAGATAAACGTGTTACCGAAGAAATCGCACGCGAGGCGGAATCCGATGCCTCGCGAACGCGTGCGGGCTTGTTCGATCCGCTGGAGGTATCGTCGCGGGATCACGGCAACCGCCCCCTTGCCGATCACTTGAACGAATTTCGAGGCGTTTCTGTTGGGCCGGGGCGACACGCCGAAGCATGCGACGCTCCACGTGGATCGCACTCGACGCATCGTTGCACTGGCGACGGGATCGACCTTCCGCGACATCCTGCCGGACAAAACCGCGAGCAAAGCCGAGCGGGCTGCGATCGACGCCGGACTAGACGCGGCATTGTCCCGCTCGCGGCTGTCCGACCTAACGCTGTCGCGGGTTCAAAACGCTCTGGCGACGCTCCGCGCCGAAGGTCGGTCGCTCCAAACCCTCAACCACTACCGGGCCGCGTTGCGTTCGTTTGTGCTCTGGGCCCAAAAGGACGGGCGACTCCGCGACGACCCGTTGATAGGCTTGGAAGGATTCAACGTCGAGACGGACCGGCGGCACGACCGGCGGACCCTGTCGCTCGATGAACTTCGCCGGCTTGTGGCGGTCGCGCACCGCGGGCCGGACTTTCGAGAGATGACGGGGCCGATGCGGGCCTTGTGCTACCGGCTCGCGGTGTCGTCGGGATTGAGATACGCCGAAATCGCGAGCACGACGCCGGAATCTTTCGACCTGGGCGTGAACCCAAGTGTAACCGTCCGGGCGGGTTACACCAAAAACGGCCAACCCGCTACGTTGCCGATTCCGCCTGACGTGGCGTCCGACCTGAGAACGTTCCTACCCTCGCGCCGATCTGGACAACCGGCCTTCCCGTTGCCGAAGGGCCTAGGTGCGGAGATGCTTCGATCCGACCTGGAGCGGGCGGGCATCCCCTACCGCGACGACGCGGGCCGCGTGATCGACTTTCACGCGCTGCGTTGCCAATGCGCGACCCTGGCGGATCAAGCCGGGGCGTCGCCTCGCGTCGTGCAACGGCTCATGAGGCATTCGAGCTTCGACATGACGAACCGCTACACCCGCCCGCGCATGCTGGACCTGGAGGGCGCGACGAACGCACTCCCCGCGCTTAGTTCGGACGATCCCGTCGAGACGTTGAAGGCAACGGGTACGGATGGGAATCATATCGGAAATCACGTTGCCCACTATTTGCCCACCGATGGGGACGAATCGGGTCGAATTATGACGGATGCTGACGTGACGGTTCAAGGGCGCGAGCTTGTGTTGATGAGACGGAAACCGCTTGAATTGCAGTGTTTTGACGACTCTGGATGTGATTTGACGTGTTCGGAATCAAGTGACCGGGGAGGGGCTCGAACCCTCGACCAACGGATTAACGTACCGCTTCGGCTTTCACCGACCCGCGGTCGCGGTCGAGAGCGAGTCTCGATTCGCGTGCGGTTGCAAGTCTGGACTATCCCATCGCCGTCACAGGCGCGCCGCGTCTAGTCTCTGGGGCCGCGGCCGACGCTCCGTCGGTCGCTTGCCTGCTGATCACCCAATCCCCTGCCTTTTCTAACCGTCACGATCGCCGTTGCCGGCCGCGTTGTGGTGTCGGAGGCTCTCAGGGCGTTCCAGCAAACTGCGGCGTTCACGTCTCGCGGTTCGGTTTCTTCCCGCGAGAGGCTCCTTTTTTGCGTGTAAAGTCCGTTGCTCTACCAACTGAGCTACCCGGTCAGGGTCTACCTAGATTAGCCCCCGAGGGCCCTGGTGTCCAGGGCCGAAATTTGGCGGATCGAGATACTTCGGAAGAGGGCGGTTCAACTTCGCCCAAAATCCATTTTGCGATTCCGACTCGATGTTAACGCAATTCGTTCGTTCCTCTCAGCGGGGCAAGGCTTAAAATATCTGTGAGGGACACGGCAACTTCTCATCCAACCAAGCCTACCGCCGTGACTGAGATCCCTCGCATTTTCTGCACGCCGAGCACTTACGGCAGCCGACCACACAATAGACGGGGCCGCATTACCGTCGAGCACGTCGACTCCTGGTACGAACGCGGCGGCATGAGCGTCGACGACATCGTTTCGGCCTATCCCAACGATTTCTCACGCCCTGGCCGAGGCGGCTCTTGCCTATTGCCACGCGTACCGCGACGGAAGTCTCAGGGTGATCGCCGAAAGCAAGCGGTTTAATGAGGATAATGCGGTCACGTCCTGAACTGGGTGGCATCTGTTCCTCGCTCGAAATGGGGCCGGCGGCTGGGCAGAGCGGATAAGTGTTGTTATAAACAATATTGTCTGCAATGGCTCGCTTTCATGCGGTGCCGAACGGAGTCCAGCATCGCGGGTCGCGGCGCATCGCCGACTTTTCTTCACCACAACTCTACGGTTGCCGTGCCGAGACGCGGAGAGCAAAATGTTCGCGCTCTACTCGCGACGATCGATAATCGATAATACGAAAAAATTATCCAAAAATGGATGATGGTCGAGTAGCTGAGCCATTCGGCTTTCGCCCTCACAGATCCGTACGTGCGGCTTTCCCGCATACGGCTCTTCCCAAAGGTAACCCAAGTCAGGCCAAGCGCGGCAGGACAGGGTGAGTGATTTTCGGACGCGGAAGGGTGAATCGCTCCGGAATTGCTTTGAACCTATCCCACGTCAGGCCGCGTTGGCTACGACGCCGTAAGGCGCGGTACCACAGCTTGCGAACCT
>DAIDJG010000217.1 GCA_027451445.1 Singulisphaera sp. | reverse complement strand
ACGACCCAACGACCCATTCGCGTCTTGACGGATGAAATGGCTGGATCTTACATCAGGCTTCCCGTGGCCTTGGTCGAAAGAGTCCGGACACTCCTTGAGGAGAACGCCGTCCCGTTCTGGGTGGATCACCACTCGGTCTCTTTGGACGGTCGGCCAGCCGTCACGGTGATCTACCTCCGCTGGAATGCGGATCCGTGCCGCGTCCAAGAGCTGCTGGATGGGGCGTGAGGGAGTCCATCTCATGACGGTGGCGGATGATCTGAGAGGGATCGCAGAACGCGCGGATCGCGACCTCAACGCGGTTCACGACTTCTTCGAGCACTCGAAGTTCGTCTGGCACTCGTTCGAGATCCTGGTGGATGAAGGACGCCAGGCCTTCGCCGAGAACTTGGCGACAGGGACTCGCGCCGATCAGGACGAGCTCGTCCGCCGGGCCGCATGGTATAATCGCAAGTACCTCGCCACCTTCACTTTCCGCCAGTTTGTGTCCGATTTCGAAGGCTTCCTTTTCCACTTCCTCCATCGGCTCCTCGTCCACAACCCGTGGCAGTTCTCCGAGCGACAGCTCGATTTTGGGACCGTCCTCAAGGCGGCCAGCCGCGACGAGATCGTATCGAGCGTCATCGTGAGGCAGCTCAACGAGCTGAAGTATGAGCATCTGCGCGAGTGGTTCGCAGCGATCAACAAGGCCGTCAAATTGGACTGTCCGACCGACGATGAGATCGACGCCCTTTCGGAGATCAAGGCGGCGCGCGACATCCTCGAACACAACGACGGCATCGTGAACGCGATCTATCGACGGAAGGCCGGCAAGAGAGCCCGGTTCGAGATCGGCGAGCCCATCGAACTAGACGATAGCTACCACCTGGAGAGTTGGACGCTGATCAAGAAGGTCGTGCACGACGTCACCGCTGCCGCAATCGGTCGGCTAGCCAGGTAACGAGGCTCCGGGAGGAATCCAAGGACGGGCATTGCCAGGGACCCCAAGACACCGTTCACTCTGCCCGCCCTTCGGTTTCTATTCCTCTGCACGTTGCCACCGACTGTTTCCAGGGGAAAGGAGAGGCGAAACGCCGTTTTTTTCCAAAACCTGTATGAACTCCGGTCTCTCGCGAGAATAGTACGTAATGGACCCGCGCCCGCCCTCGGGCGACGCACCGGAGTGGAAACGAATGAACGCGGCGAGCCGAGACCTTCAGACGCTGTTCGACGATGGGACTCTCGGACAGTTTTCGGACGGTCAGATCCTCGAGCGGTTCGTCGCGAGCCGGGAAGAGCCGGCCTTTGGCGAGCTCGTGCGCCGGTACGGGACGATGGTCTGGGGCGTCTGCCGCCGTGTGCTCTTCGACCACCACGACGCCGAGGACGCGTTCCAGGCGACGTTTCTGGTACTCGCCCGCAAGGCCGCGACCGTTGCGCCGCCGGAACGCGTCGGCGACTGGCTCCACGGCGTTGCGTCGCAGGTTGCCATCCGGGTCCGGGCGTCGACCGCCCGGCAGCGCGGTCGCGAAAGGCAGGTTCAACCGATGCCCGAACCCGCAGCCCCCGACCGAGCCGACTGGGACGGGCTTCAGCTCTTGATCGACGAGGAGATCCGCCGCCTCCCCGAAAACTACCGCGTGCCGATCGTGCTCTGCGAGCTCGAAGGCAAGACCCATGGGGAGGCCGCGCGGCTCCTCGGCTGGCCCATCGGCACGGTCTCCGGGCGGCTCTCACGAGCCCGGAAGCTCCTCGCGGAGCGCCTTACCCGACGCGGGGTGACCTTGTCCGCCGGCGTCCTCGCCACGCTGTTTCCTCGCAACGCCGACGCGGCCGCTGCGCCTGCGACACTCGTGAAGTCGACGATCACGGCGGCCATCGGCTTCGCGGCGGGTGACATCGCGACCGGCGGCCTTGTCTCCACGAGGGTCGCCAGTCTGGTGCAGGGGACGCTCAAGATGATGTTGATCGCCAGGCTCAAGGCAGCGTGGCCCGTGATCCTCGCGCTTGGATCATTAGTCTGCGTCTGCGGACTGCTGATGGGCGGGCACGCGGACGAGCCCCAACGAGCTCAAGCCCCGGCGGCCGTGCAGCCGTCACCGCCCCGCGCTCCCGCACCCAGCCCCCCGTTACCCAGGGTCTACACGCACCCGATCACCGTGACGGGCCGGGCCTTCGATCCCGACGGCAAACCGGTCGCGGGTGCGACCGTCTACCTGATCTCGCGTCGGGCCGACTATAAGCGCATCGCCGAAACGCGCACCGACGCCGACGGCCGTTACGCGTTCCGCGACGCCTTACTTCCCATCCAGCGCGCGGATACCGTGACGGAGCGCGACTCGGGGGTGTTCCAGGTGTTCGGGCAGGCCGACGGATTGGGGTTCGCCTGGCGGCCCGAGAAATGGTACGAGCCGCGTCCCAGGCTGCCGAATCTCCCACAAACGCCCGATTTCCGAGACCCACCCAGCCACTATGAGGCGGACGCCCCGATCGTGCTCGACCTGCACTACACCCCTGCGGCTCGATTCTCCGGGACGATCGCCGACGACCGCGGGAACCCCTTGCCAAACGTCCGTCTCGAGATCCGTGGCTGCGAGTCGTTGCATACTGTCGATAACGTGATTACCGGTTGGACGCTGGGCGCGCTCAACGAACCGGATTCCGTCCCCCCCTCAGTCAAGGTCCGCACCACCGACGCGCGCGGCCGGTTCGAGTTCACAGACTTGCCGGAGGACTGCCGGTTCAGCATCGGCGTTCGAGCACAGGGTTTCCCCAATCGTTGGATTTCTGCGGCGACGACCCAGGAGCCCCAGCCGGACCATGATGGCGGACCCGTCTACACGGGCGACTTCAGGCTGACGCTCGAAACTGCCCTCGATGTTCCCATCAGCATGGTGTTCGCCGACACCGGTAAGCCCGCTCCGAAGGTCCTCGTCCAGGCCGTTCGTGGCCTCGTGAACGTCGCAAAAACGAGCGACGACCAGGGGCATGCCACGCTCCGGCTGCCACCGGGAACGTACCGGATGGAAAACTGGCCGGCCGTGGGAACACCCTATCTGCCGACCGAGTGCAAGCTCGTCGTCACCGAGCAGTCGCCCGCGAGTCCGTTCGTGGCTTCCTTGCGCCGGGCCGCCGAGATTGAAGTCACCGTCGTCGATGCGGCGACCGGCACGGGGATTCCCGGCGTTGACCTCTGGCAGCGAGCCGACGCCGGTCGCCCCCGTGAACGGCTCGTCGTTCGCTCATTCGAGCTCGCAACGCGGGTCGCTCGGCGCGACAGTCCGCGCACGGACGCTCGCGGCAAGGCCCGCGCCTTCGTCGAGCCAGGGAAACACAGGATCGGCGTGGGACTGGAGGCCTATCCGCCTGGCGCGCAGGTGGTCGAGGCCGATGGACAGGACGTCGAATGTCGTGCCGGCGAAACGGCCACGTTGAAATTCACGCTCCGTTCGGGCCGGTGAGGGAAGCCGACCCAGAGGATCCAAGGCACGCAAGGAACGGGTTCATTTCGGCAGTTCCGCCTGCCGACGTCGGTAAGTTCGCTAACCCTGGTGCCCGGCCAGTATCTCGCTGGTTCCAATTTCAAAGCTGATCGTCGGCGAGCCGGCGCTCCTCGCGCGGCGGCCACCAACCGACTTGGACCCAGAGCGAGCGAGCCGCCACGAGTTCCGGCCGGTTCAAGCGCAGTGTAGCGACGGTCGCGCGACCGCAGGGCGTCAAGCCTTCAATCTCTGTCCCCGTCTCGCTCCAGGCGAAGTGTTGGGACCACTTTCGACGGCGTGGATTCCAGAGCCGAACACGTTTTCGCGTGATGGGATCTCGACCTTCAATGCGGATGCCCTTGAACTCGTTGCACGCGTGGCAAGCCATCCAAAGATTCCGTTCAACCGTCTTGCCACCTTTGGCTTCCGGAATGATGTGCTCGACGCTGAGGCGAAAACCGGCGATGCTTTCGGGCGTACGACAGTACCCGCAACGATGGCCGGCCGTTTGGGCCACGCGCTCGCGCAGCCGGCGCGGGACGCGGGCTTTGCCCGCCATGGTCAAAGATCCTCGAGGGACGGCACGGGGATGCCCCGGTACTTGAGCAACAACGCGGCATAAGAACGCTGGAGCATTCGCCTGTCGCCGTCCGCACGCAACGTCACCAACGCTTGCCGCTCCCGGTCTGATAGAGTCCCGCTTTGGTTCTTATCCAGAAGGCGTTCCAACCGGCGCTGGGTGGCCGGCGTGGGACGACTGCGCGCGATCCGTAACAGTTCCTCGGCGCCGAGGTCTTCCATGGCCTCGAGTTCCGCCCGGTATTCGGCGGGGACTTTCTCCAGCGACGGCGTCGCGGCCCGGACGATGTTCACGAGGGCTTTTTCCACGGGCTGGTTCATCCCTTTCGCCGCGCGGCGGACACGTTCATAAACATCGTCGGGCAACTCCAGGGTGAGCACCGGTCGGCTCATGATCTGTCCCTTTCAGACGAAAGACGAGCGGCCAACGACCGTCGGCCTCATCTTACCAGAGGAGCGATCAGAACGGGACACGCCCATTGGGCGCTCTCATTCGAGGCGACCTCACAGGGTCAGGCGGTCCCAACGCGCGCCCATTGCGATTCGTTAATCGGGGATACGTTTTCGAAGGCAGAATTCTGGCCAGACATTAAATCAGGGAAACTAGATAGGATGAGGCCGTTTTTCTGCTTCCTCAGATTCAACATACCGAACCCGACCAAATTCTCCCAATCACCCCAGATGCCCTGCATTAAGTGCCTGGCTAGTATTCTGAGTCCCCGTGGCCTTGGTCGAAAGAGTCCGGACACTCCTTGAGGAGAACGCCGTCCCGTTCTGGGTGGATCACCACTCGGTCTCTGTGGACGGTCGGCCAGCCGTCACGGTGATCTACCTCCGCTGGAATGCGGATCCGTGCCGC
>DAIDJG010000216.1 GCA_027451445.1 Singulisphaera sp. | reverse complement strand
CCGCCCGGCCGCTCGGCGGGGTCGAGAACCACGTGGTGCGCGTATTTGTTCATCCGCTCCGAGTAGTCGAGACCCGCGAAGCTGATGCGGGAAAGGACATGGCTCGAAGAGCCGCCAAGGCTCACACTCAGATGCGAGTACGCCACGGGGTTGTCGGCAGCCCTCGGGTCCGGCGGCGCGAAGAGGGTGCGGTAGGCGCTCAGGCCCTCCAGGCGTTCCGCGACGCTCCGCGACATCTGGGCCGAGCAGGCGACGGTGCAGTAACCCTGGCTCCCGGGCCAGAGCCCGTTCGGTGCCGATGTGTAGTGCAGCTCCTGGCTCATGTCGGCCTACCTTCTTCGCGAGCACGTGCAAGCACCACGCTTTGCGTCATTCACTCTTGGGAACCTTGCGCCGGTACCGGGTGATCAGGCCCGGGAGGGTGCGCGACAACGCGTACAATAACGGGACCGCCGCCCAGCGCGGCCGGATATTCTGAGGGCGGATGCCCCGCAGGCCGGTCGCCGGGTCGATTTCGACCCGGTCGCCGAGAGCGCTCGTCGCGATGTAGAAGACGTCGTGCGCAAACGCTTCGGCGACATTGACGACCTCGGGACAGAATTGCATCAGCATCTGGCGGAGACGGACCGACTGCTGCTCGATCCGGTCACCGTCGAGCGCCGCTTGTGGGCGGCCCGAGAACGTGCGCCAGGGTTCGGACACGTCGACGTCCTGCAGGAGGGCGGACCACTGATCGACCTTCGTCAGGACCATGATGAGCGGCCGGGGATGACGCTCGGAGAGCGGCAGACCCGTGTAGCGCCGGATGCGGGCTGCGGCTTCCTGGAGGATCGTCTGCTGCCGGCTCATGCGTCCCTTACCCGCGGCGCCCGGCTCGCCTCCCAACGCGCGGATCGCCGCGGAGAAGTGCGGATCCTGGGTCGGGTCGAGCACAAAGAACAGCGCGCGCGATTGGGCGAGGTGGCGCGTCACTGGAGAGCTCGTCGTGTCCTTGCCCGGCAGGAAATGTTCGCCCGCGTTGTCGTACAGGCAAAGCAAGCGTGCCAGCGGAGCCTCCGCCGAATACTTCGCATGTTCAGGCCGCGCCCTCATATCGAACAGGAACGGGCGCGGGTACATGATCGTCTGGTTGCCGTAGGCAATCGTCTCGTAGAGTTCCCCTTCCAGCTCCGTCTTGCGTACGAGGTTCCCGAGCGGCACGAGCTGCTCGGCGTTGGGGTTGAAGAAGAGCGACTCCTCGTACTCGTTGAGAATGTGGTTCGAGACCAGGTCCACGTCGCCGAAGTTGATCGCGAACTGTGCGGGGAGGATCCGCCGCAGCTCGTGGATCAAGGCCGCGAGGAAGTACGACTTGCCGCTCGCTGGCGCCCCGAGGATCGACAGAAACACCGTCTCCATCTCCAGGGCACAACGCGGCACGCTGAGGTGACACTTGGGGCACGCCAGCGAATGGCAGACCATGCCCGTCGCGTCGAGCGCTTCGCCCTCGAGGGTGAACCGGCTGGGCAGAAACCGTTGCTGTTGCTCCGGCCCAAGCAAGGCGTCGCCGAGAAGGTCCGAGTGCTCCGAGATCCAGAGCACTTGCTCGGGAGCAAACGTCTCCCAGCAGTGGGGACACGTCACCCGCGCCAGCAGATGGTCCGCGGTAGCGTTCGTCACCATGGTGTGTTCGGACTCGTTAATGCATGCGGATCCGCGTCGAGCGGGCTGTCCTAACTACACTACTCGCCCGATCGCGCCAAAACAAAGGTTTCCTAACGCCCAACAGATTGTGCGTGA
>DAIDJG010000215.1 GCA_027451445.1 Singulisphaera sp. | reverse complement strand
GTGGGCGTGTATCTGCCGCTCTCGACCACGATGCCGATCTTTCTGGGCGGACTGGTGCGGGGGATGGTCGATCGGTATCACAAGATGAGCGATGAGGAATCCGACTCCAGCCCCGCCGTCCTGCTCTCCAGCGGTCTCATTGCGGGCGGTTCGATCGCGGGTATCTTGATCGCGTTCCTGGCGGCAATGCCGGCTTCGGTCGGAAAATCGCTCGACCTGTCGCATTCGCTGCCCGAGGGCTGGGCGGGAGCCCCAGGCCCTGCGTTGGCGATGTTCTCCGTCCTCATCGTCGTTGTGGCCCTGGTCGGATTCTTCGGCAAAACGAACACGCCGAACCAGGCCGATCTGTCGAAGACGGGCGAGATCGAATAACGGATTTCCCGGATCAGTGGTCACCAAGGAGTCAACGTCATGAATGTTCGCCAGGCGATCGTTGCGACCGTCATCATGCTGGGAGGGCCCGCCATCGTGTACGCCGACGAAGGAATGTGGGTCTTCAACAACCTGCCGCTCAAGCACCTGAAGGACAAATACGGCTTCGAGCCGAAACCCGATTGGGTCGAACACCTCCGATCTTCCGCGGTCCGCTTCAACAGTGGCGGTTCCGGCTCGTTCGTCTCGGCCGACGGCCTCGTGATGACCAACCATCATGTCGGTGCGGATACGCTCCAGAAGATCAGCACCAAGGATAAGGACTATTACAAGGACGGCTTCCATGCGAAGTCGTACGCGGAGGAGGTCAAGGCCCCCGACCTCGAGCTGAACGTTCTGGTCGATATCGAGGATGTCACAGCGCGTGTCAACGCGGCAATCAAGCCCGACATGAGCGACGCGGAGTCCGCGAAGGCCCGCCGCGCGATCATGGCGACGATCGAGAAGGAGTCGTTTGACAAGACGGGTTTGCGCAGCGATGTCGTGACCTTGTACCAGGGGGGGCAGTACCACCTCTACACGTTCAAGAAGTACACTGACGTCCGGCTCGTCTTCGCCCCCGAATTCGCGATCGCCTTCTTCGGCGGCGACCCGGACAACTTCGAGTACCCGCGCTACGATCTCGACGTCTGCTTCTTCCGCGCCTACGAGAACGACAAGCCGGCCCAACCCAAGCACTACCTGAAGTGGAGCGCAGCGGGATCGAAGGATGGCGACCTCGTTTTCGTCGCAGGACACCCCGGACGGACGAATCGCCTCAATACGGTCGCGCATCTCGAGTACATGCGGGACCATTCGTATCCGTTCTTGCTCAAGTTGCTCCACGACCGCGAGGCATTCCTGCTCGAATACGGGAAAAAGGGGCCGGAGCAGTTACGGCAGTCGAAGGAAGATCTCTTCGGCTACCAGAACTCACGCAAGGCGCGGACCGGCGGGCTTCAAGGGCTCCAGAGCCAGGACATCATGGCCCGCAAGCGCGAGGCCGAGAAGGAGCTCCGGGCTCGCATCGACGCCGACCCCAAGATGAAGGAAGCCTACGCGAGCGCATGGGACAAGATCGCGGCGGCCCAGAAGGTTTCGCTCGAGATCGCCATGCCGCTCCGGTTCCTCGAAAACGGCTTCGCGTTCGATTCGCATCTCTTCGGGATCGCGCGGATGCTCGTCCGCATGGCGGAGGAGAAGGGCAAACCGAACCCCGATCGGCTCAAGGAATACCGCGACTCAGCGCTCGATTCCTTGAAGCTGCAGCTCTTCTCGGACGCACCGATTTATCCCGAGTACGAGAAAGCCAAGCTCGCTCATTCGCTGGCGTTCTGGAAGGCCAACATGGGGACCAGCGATTCGATGGTGGAACGCGTTCTCCGTGGCCGCTCACCGGAAGAGGCTGCGAAGGAGTTGGTTGACGGATCGAAACTGGGGGATGTCGCCGACCGGAAGCGGATTGCTGAGCAGGGGAGCGCGGCGATCGCCGAGTCGAACGACCCGATGATCAAGCTGGCGTTGGCGGTGGATGCGGACTCCCGAGCGGTTCGCAAGCGCTACGAGGACGAGATCGAGGGGGTGATGAATCCTCAGTACGCCCGGATCGCCAAGGCCAATTTCGCCGTCCAGGGGGACCGCGTGTATCCCGATGCTACCTTCACACTAAGACTGGCATTTGGCACCGTAAAGGGTTACGAGGTCGATGGCAAGTCGATCGCTCCGTTCACCACGATGGGAGGCGCCTTTACCCACGCCGACGCTCATAACAACACAACTCCTTACGAACTGCCCCCCAGTTGGCATGAGGCTCGCAAGGCACGCCGTTTGCGGCTCGACACTCCGCTGAACTTCGTCTCCACGGCCGACATCATCGGCGGCAACTCCGGGAGTCCGGTCGTCAATCGCAATAACGAGGTCGTCGGCCTGATCTTCGACGGCAACATCCAGTCGCTGGTGCTCGACTTTGTTTATGACGATCGCGTGGCACGCGCGGTCTCGGTCGACTCGCGGGCGATCATGGAGGCGCTGCGGTCGATCTATCAGGCGGATGGACTTGTGAAGGAGTTGTCGGGACAGAAGTGAGCAAGTGTTCGCATGCGGGAGCGCGTTTCCACCATCGGAAACGGGGAGAACATATTACTCCCCCCCTTGGGAAGGGGGGGGCTGGGGTATACGCGTTAACTTAACGCTACGCCCAATCCCTTACGTGAGGCAAACATATAACTCCCCCCCTTGGGAAGGGGGGGTAGGGGGGGTGGACAGTGGCCGTCCGACGAGCGCCATTCCGCCACGAACCGCATGCGGTTTATGCCCAAGGGGAAAGGGGTTGACCTCCGCCATCGGCGCTTCGTTTCGCTCCAGGCACCCTGCTACAACCGGTAAAGATGAAGCCGCGCTTTACGGCGAAACGCCACGGCAGACCGGCCTCATGACGGAAACCTTCGTCATCCTCGATTCGAGCGTACGCGTAGGGCGACGTCACTTCCGGACAAAGGACGCGATTGCGATGGTGAAACGAAGAACCGAGAGCGGAGGCCTCTGCCCACCCCCCCTGCCCCGCCTTCCCAAGGGGGGGAGTTATGAGATTCTCCGGCTTTCGAAGAGCGAGGCGGAATGCTCGACCGCGCGTGATCGCAACACAAATCGATCAAGCAATCGTGTTATGCGTATCGTCGATCGCCGGCAATTCTTTCGGGACAGTGCGGCGATCGCAGCGAGCATGGCGGCTCTGCGGGGCACGCGCCATTCTGCTCGAGCCGACGACACACCGGACGATCGAAAGGCCAGCGCGAACGACACCGTGCGACTTGCGGTGATCGGCGTGCGTGGGCGCGGGATGGAACATGTCCTCGGTTTCGCGGGCTTGAAAGATGTTCGCATCACCACGATCTGCGATGTCGATGAGAACGTGGTCGGTCTTGCCAGCCGGGGGATCGCCCTGAAATATGGTGCGGTGCCGAAGTACGTGCAGGACTTGCGGCGGGTGTTCGACGACAAGGACATCGACGCCGTTTCCATCGCGACGCCGAATCACTGGCACGCCCTCGCAACGATCTGGGCGTGTCAGGCGGGGAAGGACGTGTACGTCGAAAAGCCGATCAGTCACAACGTCAGCGAAGGCCGGCGCGTTGTGGAAGCGGCCACGAAGTACGGGCGCATCGTACAAGCCGGGACCCAGTGCCGCAGCCACAAGGGCATTCAGGACGCGATCGCGTTTCTGCGCTCGGGGAAACTCGGTCAAGTGTACATGGCCAAGGGGCTTTGCTACAAGCCTCGCGGCTCGATCGGTTTCAAGCCTGACACCGCCGTGCCCAGTGGGCTCGACTACAATCTCTGGGTGGGGCCTGCCGAAATAAAGCCGTTCAACGCGAACCGCCTTCACTACAACTGGCACTGGTTCTGGAACACCGGGAACGGCGACCTGGGCAACCAAGGCATCCACCAGATGGATCTCGCCCGCTGGGGCCTGGGTAAATCGGGGTTGCCCAAGACGGTTCAATCTTCGGGTGGTCGGTTCGGCTACAAGGATCAGGCCGAAACGCCGAACACGCAAAGTGTCGCGTTCGAGTTCGACGATTGCCTGCTCCAGTTTGAGGTCCGCGGACTGCTGACCAACGATGAGGAGAAGGTCAGGATCGGCGCGATCTTCTATGGGACGGAGGGGATTCTCGCAATCTCGAGCTACACGGAGTGGCAGACTTATCTTGGACCCAAGCTCGAACCCGGACCCGGCGGCAACGGTGGCGGGAACCATTTCGCGAACTTCATTCAGGCGGTCAAATCACGCGACGCGATGTCGCTCAATGGGCCGATCGAAGACGGCCACATTTCGAGTGCGTACTGTCATCTTGGCAATATTGCGTATCGTCTGAGGCGCAAGCTGCACGTGGATTTGGCGAGGGAGTCGTTCCTGAACGATGCCGAGGCGGACGCGATGCTCACGCGCGAGTATCGGGCGCCGTTTGTTGTGCCATCGAAGGTTTGACGGCCAGATGTCTCGCTCAAGGGACGGTGTGATGGCCTTCCGGACCGAGACTACGGCGCGGCATAATACCTAAAGAGCCCTAAACCTTCTGGAATCATCTCGATGTCCGCAAGTCCGCAAACGCGACGAAACTTCAGCGGGGCCGAGCCTGAGAAATCGGGCGAGTTTGTCCGCGTACCGGCTGTCGTCGATGCCAATGGAGACAAGGTCGTTACCCTTACCGATGATCACGGACACCAACAGACGCGGTTGGTCGCGGAACTGGTCCTGGAGGCTTTCGTCGGGCCCCGGCCATTGGGTTATGTCCTTCGCTTCAAAGATGGCAACCGCCTGAACTGTGATTTGAGCAATCTCGAGTGGGGTGCTGTCCCGTCCGAACGTAATGAGGCAGCACGAACCCGAGCGATCAAAACACGAGAACGTGCTGACGCGATCCGGCGGTCTTTGGAAGGTCGCGAGCATAGCGATAGCGCTGTGTTGGTCGCCGAGGACCGGCAGCGATGACGAGCCTGGTCGTGGACTCGAGCATCGTGATCAAGTGGTCTGTTCCCGAGGTTCATTCAGCGGACGCCTTGCGTTACCTCGACCGTGACCTGGTGCGGGACGCCCCAGAACTGCTCCTGGCAGAGGTGGGAAATATCCTTTGGAAGAAAGTGGGACGAGGGGAATTATCGCGGGATGAAGCGGAGCGAATCGCTGACGATCTTGGCGTGGCCGATATCACGTTGCATCCGATGAGTTCCTTGATCGTTCCTGCCCTGAGGATCGCGCTGGACGCAGGGCGGACTGCCTACGATACCATTTACCTCGCGTTGGCGGAGTCGTTGTCGACACGAATGGTTACAGCCGACCGCCGGCTCTACAACGCGCTGAACGGAGGGCCGTACGCCAGGCTCGTCCTCTGGGTGGAGGACGGCCCTTGAGCATCAGGCGTCCGTTCTTCCGGATAGAGGTCCCCGCGGCTAAGACGGCTTTCCGAGCCTTCACCCTCGTCCGAGCCGAGGCTCTTTCGTCCCCCAATGCCCATCTCTAGGCTGAGGACTCTTCTAGAAACTGCCCCATTCGACGGAACTTCTCATATCGACGATTGAGAAGCTCCTCACGAGGCAGGTCTGCTAACCCACGAAGCGCGTGGATCAAGAACGACTTGAGGTTTGCCGCCGCCTCGCGGTGATCGCGATGGGCCGCCCCGAGAGGTTCGGCGACGATCTCGTCGATGACGCCGAAACGGAGCAGGTCGCGACTCGTCATCTTGAGTGCGTCGGCCGCCTTGGGGGCGTGCTCGCTCGACTTCCAAAGGATCGTGGCGCAGCCCTCAGGGCTGATGACGGAATAGTACGCATGTTCGAGCATCGCGACCCGATCGCCAACGCCGATGCCCAGGGCTCCCCCGGAGCCTCCTTCACCAATCACGACGCAAACGATCGGCGTGGGGATCACGCTCATCTCGCGCAGATTTTCGGCGATGATCGCGGCCTGTCCGCGCTCTTCAGCGGCAATGCCCGGGTACGCGCCGGGGGTGTCGATGAAGGTGATGATGGGCAAGCGGAACTTGGCGGCCATCCGCATCTTGAGGAGTGCTTTGCGGTACCCTTCGGGATGAGCACAGCCGAAGTTGCACGCGGTGCGTTCCGTGAGGTTCTTGCCCTTCTGGTGGCCAATGAACATTACCTTCTCATCGCCCAGGTGGCCCAGTCCCGTGATGATGGCCTTGTCGTCGCCGATGGCACGGTCGCCGTGCAGTTCGACGAACTGGTCGAAGATCAGGTCAAGGTAGTCGCGCGATTGCGGCCGGTTCTGATGCCGGGAAACCTGCACGGTCTGCCAGGGTTCGAGGTTCGCGTAAATCGTCCGCTTGAGGTTCGCGAGCTCCCGGCGCAGTCGGCGGATCTGTTCGGCGAAGCCTGACGAGTCGCCAACGGCCTTGTTCTTTGCGTAGTTGGCCTCCATTTCCGACAGTCGCGCTTCCATCTCGTAGATGGGAGCCTCGAAGGGGAGGCGATACTCATTCGGACTCGGCATGGGCGGGGGCGTCCTTGGGAAACAATGCGCTCGGCAATCAATCGCGAGCCAGGGGCCGGTTCCTTGGGCGTCACATGAACTCACGCGCCGCGGGGTCGGGGTCGGTCTTATAGATGCGGACGCGGGAGAAACTGCTCGCGAACTCGCGCAGACTGGCGAAGCGATCGGCCGGCTTCTTGGCGATCATCCTCAGGATCAAATCGTTGAATTCCTGCGTGATCTCTTTGTTTTGCGACGTGAGCGGCAATGGCCGCTCATTGATGTGCTTGGTCAGGAGCTCCTGCGACGAGTTGGCGCGAAATGGCGGCCGTCCACACGTCAGTTCGTAACAGGTGATCCCAAAGGAATAGATATCGGCCGAGGGCGCGGGGGGCTCGCAACGAATCTGCTCCGGCGACATGTAACTCGCCGTCCCTTGCCGCGGAGGTTTCCCCCCCAGCAGCTTCTTCAAACCCCCGAATGGCTTCATCGCCAGCGCAAAGTCAATCAGGCGCAACTCGCCGGTTTTGTTGACCAGCAGGTTCTCCGGCTTGATGTCGCGATGCACCCACCCCTTGTCATGCAAGTACTGTAACGCCGTCGCCGCTTGCGTGATGATCCGATGGAGTTGCGCAACGGGCATTGGGTAGACGGACGGACGGGCAATGGGCAGTTTGAGGTGGATGGAGGTGAAAAGGTCCATCACGAAGAATGGCTGTTCGGGATCCTTCACATACTCGTGCACGCGCACCAGATTCGGGTGGTGGAGTTGCTGGCCGAGTTTCGCTTCAAACTCGAACGCCTTGCGTTCGTCTCGGTCTTCGGCACGCGAGGCCTGAAGTTGTTTCAGGGCGAAGCGTTTTCCCGTGGCAGGTTGGACGACCTCGATCACTGACGATGTGGCGCCGGGGTGAATGGTCCGTACATATCGGTAGCCACCGATCTTGTCGTCGCCCGCGATGTTCGTCTCGGTCGCCACCAGCATACTCCCGATCGGGTCCACCCGAACCGATCGGGTGACTCCGAAGAGACCCGCTCCGCTCGGCGCCGATGCGCATGGTAATCTCAGAAAAGTTTACCAAGAGTAAAGGGGCGAGGCAACTTCCGCCACGATCGACGCCCTGCGCGCTTCAAGCCGGGATGAGAGCGCTCCGATAATGGAGAGTGCGTGCGGAGCATTCCCCGAAGCCCGGTATCGATTCTTCCGATCTTGCCGGTCGGGGCGTTTGTCGCAGTGGCAGCCGGGCTGGGTTCAGGCCGATCGTGACGCCTACGATGGGAAGAGGGACATGCAGGAACGACCTCAAGAAACCCCGACCTCAGCTCTGGAGGCGTCTCCCGAGCGGATCGCGAAGGAACTGATTCTCCCGAGTCGGGCCTCCGCCCTTGCCACGCTGCGCAGCGCGATCTTGCGGAAGTCGGGCGCGGTCCTGATCACAGGCGAGCCCGGCGTCGGCAAGACGTGGCTCTGGCGTCGGCTGCGCGAGGAGGCACCGTATCCCTGGCGCTGGGCCGTCACTGATGTCACCCCCGGCACCGACCGCACGGACTTTTTCCAATCGATCGGGCGGGCGCTCGGCCTCGCGGGCAGTGGCGATCCGTCGGCGACGCGCTGGGGGTTAGCGGATGCGCTTCAGGAGCGAGCCACCGACGGCGAGTGCTGGATGCTCGTGGTCGAAGAAGCGCACAATGCCTCGGATGCAGTGTGGGAAGAACTTCGCGTCCTGACCAATTATCTGGGCGAGCCCAACGGCTTTTCGGCGATCGTCGTGGTCGGGCAGACGTCGCTGACCCGGCGGCTCCGGACGCGGACGCTGGCGCCCGTCGAGACGCGACTCGCCGCGCATGTCCACTTGCGACCCCTCGATCTCGATGAGACGGTTCCGTATCTCGACTCGTTGGCACCCGATTGGTCCGGCCGGAGGGCGTGGATCGAGGAATTGCACCGGGATACGTCGGGAAATCCGCGCCGCCTGCTCTTGACGCAGGATCGTCGGACGTTCACTGGGGTCTCACCGCGACCCCGAACCTTCATGGCGCCCGCAGCGCCCTCAGCGGGTGCGGTCTCCACAGCAGCGGTTCCCATCTCCGCGGTCGACTCCGGTTGGTCATCCTCGATTCTCGGACCGACAAAACCTCCGATTCGCGAGGAAGAGGGATTGATCGAAGTGGGTTGGGAGCCGTCGGCGGATCTGGAATCATCGTCCGAATCGGTCGGTGAAGGGATCCCTGAGTTGGCACCTGTGCTTACTGAGCCGCAGGGATTGGCGACTCCGACGCCGTTCGAGTCCGAGGAGCCGATCAACGACCACTACGCGGCCCTTCAAGCGTGGTCCGAGTGGGCGCGGAATCAGGGTCGAACGGCGGAGGCTCGCGACGAGGAGCCTGAGGCTTCCGTGCTCTCCTCGGCGCGAGGGACCGACCCGGATGAGGCGGCCGACCGGCTCCCAGCGTCGGGCCATCCCAGCGTTTGGGCCGAGGGCCAGCATGCATTCGCGCCCTACAGCCAACTGTTCTCGAGATTGAAGCCATCGCGCGATTCCCAATCCTGAGGGACGGAATCCGGTTCGCAGGTCGATAGACGCGGTTTCGGCACGAGGTAACGGGCGACGTGATCGAATCCATCTCGAATCGGAATAGACCGTTCGGAATGATCAGGTCGCGCAGGCGACACAGCCCGATCGCGCTTTGGATTCTTTTCGCCAACGCGCGGAAACGAGTGATGAAACAAGGTACCTCGGGCCGAATGGAATGATAGTGGCCCACGATCGTCGCTTTACGGCGTCGGGGGTCGCCGCCGTTCCCATAGCAGGTGCCGCCCAGCGATCAACTGGTGCTCCCAGGAGCCCTTCTTTCCCGAGAGGGGCAGCGGCGGCGGCGAACCTTGTCCGGTGTTTCCCTTGGGTACACGGAACGGGCGCCCCGAAAGGCGGCACCTGCTGCTTTCCCCTCTTCACTCATCTCATCTTGGCTTTAGACGTCCACCTACGGTAAGATCGTCCGGCCGGGACGACCCTACCGGGGCCGTCGGACGCTTGACCTCTCCCGTTCCTAGGGATGATGCCAGTTGTGTCGACATCGCCGCAAAACCAATC
>DAIDJG010000214.1 GCA_027451445.1 Singulisphaera sp. | reverse complement strand
TGGATCGGGTAACGGCTCAAGAGCACGTTGTCAGGATCGATCCGCACGTCTCGGGCGGTAACCGTACTCGACTGGCGATAGACCGAGGAATTGAGAATCAACCGGTGCACCGCCTTCGCGCGCCAACTGTTTTCCACGAGTTCACAGGCGAGGTACTCGAGCAGTTCAGGGTGCGACGGAGGACTGCCGGAGTAGCCGAAATTGTCGGACGTCGCGACCAGACCCGTCTTGAAGTGATGCTGCCAGATCCGATTGATCAGCACCCGCGCCAGCAGGGCCGACGGCCGAGAACCCGGCCGGGTGAGCCAATCGGCGAACGCCAGGCGCCGACCCGTCGAAGCCGGACTCTGTCCTTTCCCGGCTGGTTCGAACGGGTTCTCCCGGTCGTGCAGAAACGACGGCGGTGCGGGCTCGATCGTTTCGGCCGGCTGGTTGTACAGACCACGCTTCAACAAATGCGCATCGGAAGGCGACCCCGAAAGATCCGACACCCAGGCGATCTTGCCCGGTCTCTCGCCGCGTTGGGCTGTCTTGGCGCGGATCGTGTCGTCGAGCGCTTTTCGGCGCTTTTCGACCTCTTGCCGGATTGCGGATTTCGCACCGTTCGTGGCCTGGCCCGACTCAATCAGCACATTGTCGACGATGAAACTGCGCCCGCAGCAATACTCGAAGCCAAAGCCCCCGTCCGGAAGATCTCCCTTGTTGAGCGTGATCGTCTTCTCCTCGGGCGTCCAGTCGACAAGGTGTTCGAGGCGGAATTGATCTTTGCCGAGATTCGTGACCCGGACCCCATAGTGATGACCTGGCGCGTAGCCCGTCGTTCCCACGGTCCCTCGCGATTGCGAGTCCGCTCCCGGGTAGTCGACGTGGACGGCGGCTCCTCCGGCCGGGTTGCCATCGAGCAGGATGTTGCCTCCTGCGCGCGATCCATTGTCGTCAAAATCATGCAGCGCGATGTAGTAGCCGATTCGCTCCGCGGGCTTTCCACCGGCGTCGACCTTCGTATCGACGAGGTCGAACGTCACCTGTATCCAGCCTCCCGGCTCGTCGGGCGTCCAGTCAAACGCCTGGAGGGTCGAGAGCCAGCGATTCCCCGCCCCGCCCGCCTCAATGATCCGGAGGGTTCCTTCCTTGACCAAGGCTCCAGGCGCGGCGGCCGAATCGATCTGCACGGCGCTCGGTCCAGGCGGAGGGTTATCGCCGGGAGCCACGGGGCTCCAACGCTCTTTGAGCGGCGCCGGCGAGTCGAAATCGTCTCGGAACGTCTCGACACCTTTTTCGCGGTGTTCACGAATCCAGCTTGCGAATTCGGCTTTGAGTTTCGCCACCTCGCCATCAAGCCTCTGAGCGCGAGTCTCCCAGGCGACCACCTCGCCAGGGAGCGGAGCTTCAACCAGCCGGGCCTGGGGTTTCACCCAGTGGTCGACATCGAAGGCGGGCCAGAGCAGCGAGTAAAACGCGTAGTAATCGCGCTGAGTGACCGGCTCAAACTTGTGGTCGTGACACCGTGCACACTGGAGCGTGAGTCCCAGGAACGCCGAGCCGATCACTTGCGTGGCCCCTTCGAGCACCGCATAGCGGTCCGCCCGGACCTCGTCGGGGTTCCCATCGCTTTCCCCGGTACCGTCAGGCGGATTGCGCAGGAAGTGCGTCGCCACGAGTTGCTCGATCACTTCCGGCGTGACCGTTCCGCCGGGCCGGAACCCCGCGATCTCGTCGCCGGCAAGCTGTTCGCGGATAAAGCGGTCGAGCGGTTTGTCATCGTTCCAGGAACGGATCACGTAATCGCGGTAGCGATACGCCAGCGGCCGGTCGGTGTCGGCGTTGAAGTAGCCGTTTGAATCGGCGTACCCCGCGACGTCGAGCCAGTATTTCCCCCAGCGCTCTCCATAATGAGGCGACGCGAGATAGCGCTCCACCATGTGCTCATAGGCGTCCTCGGCCGGATCGTTGACGAACCGTTCGATCTCCGCCGGGGTTGGCGGTAGTCCCGTCAGGTCGAAGCTGACCCGTCGAATCAGCGTGAACCGATCCGCCCGGGGCCCGAGAGATAGTCCGCGCTCTTCAAGTTTGGCCTGGATGAAGTGGTCGATTCCCGTGCGGAGTGAGGCGCTTTGCCGCACGGCGGGAATTGCCGGACGAGATGACTTCGCGAACGCCCAGTGATCCGCCCCCTCCGGCTCTCCCGGGACCAGTTTCGGCAACCCGATGGCTCCGCCTTCGATCCACCGCCGGAAACGTTCCTTCTCAGCGTCATCGAGCGGTTCCTCGGGCGGCATCTCATCCGCCTCGAGCCGCTGCCAGAGCAAGCTCCCCGACGGATCATGCGCCACGATCGCCGCACCGTGCTTTCCGCCTCGCGCCATTCCCTTGGGTGTCGCGAGATTGAGCTTCGCCTCGCGCTTCGCGGGTCCGTGACATTTGACGCAGCGCGTCTTGATCAATACGGCGATCTGCGGGTCGAGGCCAGGCTCGGATCCGTCGACGGCCGTCGACAAGACGATGAGGAGAACCAGTCCATACTGGGATGACCGCGCGATCGCCGTCATAAAAACCTCGGGAGCGACGTCCGCTGATTGAAGATGCATCCGATCTGTGGGAGCGCCTACTCTATCATGAACCGCCCAGGCGATCAGATGCCGCGTACGGTGCAATAATGTTGCGCAGCCTCGTAGGCGGCCTGTAACCGCACGAACTCGGCCTCACTTCCGCCCGCATCGGGGTGGATCCGTTTCGACAGTGCCCGGTAGGCGATCCTCACCTGCTCCGACGTTAGAGGCGGCACGATTCCCAGCACCACCGACCATTCCGGATTCGCCGACGGGCTCCCATTCGCACCGAGGGTATCGGCGTAAAGATCTTCGACGGTCATTCGGAAACCGCCGCCGCCGGGAAGGCTATCCGGATACACGAGCCAGCGGGCGACGCGTCGCTCATCGTCGCCTTCGTCATCGAGCACCGCGCGCGTCACGTCGGACCGACGAAAAGTTTGATCCAAACGTTTGGCCAGGACACGGGCGAGAGCCTCTAACGGCGACGGATGGCCGGCCGACCGGCACCAGAAGAGGACGTGTGCCGCTTCCATCAGGCGACGAGCGGCACGGTCGAGCTCGCGGTTGTGATCCGCGGCATTGACGTCAACCTGATCCCGCCAGAAGTTGACGACGGTGATCTCCAGCAAAGTGAGAAGTTGCTCCACAGTCGGCGGTTGCTCATCGCCACTTGCGACCGATTGTTCGAGGCCGAGTCGACGCAGCACGCGCTCCGAGATAACCCGCACCTGCTCGGAGGACGGCTGCTCACTACCCGGAATCTCGTTCCTCGCCCGGCCCTGGCCGTGGAGGGCCTCCGCTGCGATGTTGTACGCGAACGCCGCCAACCAGCGGGTCGGATATGAGCCGAGGTTAACCTGCCGGCCCTGGCCCGCGCTGATGCGGGCGCGATAACGGCGCTCGCCGTGGCTCGGCGGCAGTGCGGTCACACCGCGAAGTCGCTCTCGCTTCTTTCCCGAACTCGAATCGTGCATCGTCTCAGCCTGGATGGAACCGCTTGAAGCTGGCTCAATGGTAACCGCGTCCGGATCACTCCAACTCCTCGAGCCAGACGCGGATCTCGTTGTCGTATTCGCTGGCGAGGTTCCCCTTGACCAGTTGCCGGTGGAACCCCGCGGCGCCGTGTTCGACGAGATCGGCGGCCTCGGCGCTGGGGAAGCGCTGGCAGGGATCGGGCGCGATCAGTTTCGCAATGAGGCTCATCAGCAGGTCGTTGCAGACCACTTCCTCGGGCAAGGTCGACGGCAAGCGGTCGAGGATCGTCCGTTTCGCCCGGAGCAGCTCTTCCCGATCACGGATGCCGGCGAACGGAGCGACCCCGGAGAGCAGCTCCACCAGGACATAGCCCACGCTCGCGAGGTCCGACTGCGGCATGCCCTCTTCCCCGTCGAGCACCTCAGGCGCCGCGTAGGCCGGGGTATATGAGTTCGCGCGCCGGCCATGGCCCCAGGCGAAAGCCGAGCCGATGTCGACAAGCTTTGCGTTCCCCGTGCGTTTGAGCATGATGTTCGCCGGCTTGATGTCGCCGTGGACAATCCCCTCACGATGCAGGGCCGAAAGCGCAGCGAGGCAATCGCGGAGCACGGCAATGGCCACGCCCGGCTTCAAGCGCGGCTGGACCGCGCCGGCG
>DAIDJG010000213.1 GCA_027451445.1 Singulisphaera sp. | reverse complement strand
CTAGCCTGGATTATTCACGTCCTCGCCGCGCAGGGTACGCTTTTGATTTTAGAATGCCTGATCATTTATAAGTAAAATAAATCGTAGATTTGCATCTTCAGCGGGCGCACCTTCCCCTTCCCCATATCAATATTTTGAGTTTTCTTATGTGAATGAACGTATTGAAATTGGGAAGGTTTACGGCGACGAGGCATTCACAGCCGGGCTACTCACGGCTCGGCTAACTTGAAAGAAGTGGTCCAGGTGGGGCCAGTTTCCTGACAGACGCACGATCACTCGCCGCGAGCGCGTGATCACTTCTGCGGCGACTTTGATCAACCGCGTCCGCCACGTGCAGGCGAAACCCTCTCCCAAAGGGTCGCGCTGACGCCGCTTGTTGAAGAACTTCCGGCGCGACGGCGCGTCGAGCGCTTCCGGGGGCAACTCCGGCGGTGTCTCCGCCGGCAGGTTCAGCTCGGCGCACGTCGGCGCAGGCTTCACAACCTTGTGTCGCAGACGCACCAACAGGTTCAGAGCGGCCGCATGCAGGTAGAGCCGGAAGAAGTTCGCCATGAACCGATGGTCGCTGAGGCGGTCGGCGTGCAGTTCGACCTTGAGTTCCTTGTTCCGGTTCTCGCTCTCGCCGCGCATCACGTACTCGTCGTAGATGGCTGACGGGAGTACCCGGCAGCCGGGCCGGTTCGTGACCACAGCCCGTACGTTCAGCCCTTGAGCGTTCGCTTCGACTTTGATCACGACCGGTTGTGACTCTTTCCAGCTTCGCGCCTGGTAATCGACCAGCCGGAACAACCGCTGAGGCTGACCGTCCTTCTTGTAGGCTTCGAGGGCCTGTTTCTCCAGGTCTGCGCTCAGTTCCCGAAGCCGGGGATTCACGCCAATCCCGAAGGTGTAGGAGAGCCTCAATTCCTGACAGACGTTGTACATCAGAGGCACGCCCAAGCCGCAGTCTCCCCGAATGTGGACGTGCACGTCGGGCCAGACGGCCCGCAGTCTCCCCATCAGGTAGCGGAGATCGTTGTCGACGCCAAGGGAGGCTTCAGCGGTCCCGTGGCGTAGGCCGACGAGGACAGTCATGTCGTTTTCAGCGCAGGTGATGGCAATTGGGAGATATTGATATTCTCCATAATGTCCGTGAAAAAGAACGAGCTGCTGTTGCCCGTGCGCGGGATCGTTGAAGGGATCGATGTCCAAGGTGATGTGCCGTGGTGGTTTATCAAAGGATTGTATGAACAGATCGACGAACACATCACGTAACCGCCAGAGGTCGGGGATCGACACGGCATTCTCAAAGCGCGAGAGAGTCGGTTGGCTGGCAAGGTCGGGGCCGTCCGGAAGTCGGTCGGCGATCATTTTGAAGACGGGATCGGATCGAAGGGTGTCGTGGTCGTTCTGGTCCTCGTAATCGGCGACGATGCCATAGATCCGCTGCCGCACCATGCTCAAGAGCGAGTGCTCGACGAGTTCGGGATCACGCAGGTCTTTGAGAGCGGCCGCGAACTGCTCGGTAAACCGGATGGATTCGTCGAACGCTCGAATGGGCAAAAGACCAGCGTCACTGGTGAGAGGATCCGTAGAGACCTCAATCTCGAGGGGCCGAGACGGCAAGAATTCGAAGGAAAACAGAGGAGCAGAGTGTAAACTCACAGGATGCCTCCGTGTGAACGAATAACTTGTTATCTGCTAACATGTTAGACGTCATCGGAGGCGTCTTTATTCGGGCAAGTGTGAATAATCCAGGCTAGGACGTACCCAAGTGGTAGGGTGGATCGGAACGCCGCGCGGCGGCGTTCCGACCCACCCTACTTTGAAATGCGTCGCCACAGCCCGCGTTGACACACTTCCCGCTTCCGGCTAAAGTCCCGCCGCACGTCGCGACCGATTGCGACGGGACGAGGCGACCTGACGCAGCCTGAGCACACACCCCGAATTCCGTTTGCTTCCGACCGAGCATCGGCGGTCTTGATGCGTGTTCGGGCGATCCCACGGACGGAGACGCATTCCGGCACGTGTTCT
This sequence comes from Singulisphaera sp., assembly GCA_027451445.1. Lineage (GTDB taxonomy): Bacteria > Planctomycetota > Planctomycetia > Isosphaerales > Isosphaeraceae > DAIDJG01. The sequence goes on along the minus strand of DAIDJG010000213.1, from coordinate 8,861 downwards.
TTTGACGGGCGAGGGTGGTTCATGGATGAAGTCCCCGCCGGTCCGGCGAGCCAGGAGCCGGGGAGGCCGCTGCTCTCTGTCGTCATCCCCGTGTACAACGGCGGGCGCGACTTCGAGCACTGCCTCCACCGGCTTCGCGACTCTACGACGACCGATTTTGAAACGATCGTCATCGATGACGGCTCGACCGACTCCTCGGGAACGCTCGCCGAGTCCCTGGGCGCTCGCGTCGTCCGGCACGAGAAGCCCCTGGGGCCCGCCGCAGCGCGCAACCTGGGCGCCAAACTTGCGTCGGCCCCGCTCGTGTTTTTCCTCGATGCCGATGTGGCCGTCCACCCGGACACGATCGACCGGGCGCTGAAGCGATTTCGAATCGACCCTGGCCTCTCTGCCCTTTTCGGGTCGTACGACGATAAGCCCACCGCGCCCGGCCTGGTGAGCCAGTACCGGAACCTGCTCCACCACTTCGTCCATCAGCAGGGCGAGTTCACTGACGACACGCGACCCGCCAAAACCTTTTGGACCGGTTGCGGCGTCATCCGCAAGCAAGACTTCCTCGACCACGGCGGTTTCGATCCAGGGCTCTACCGCAGACCCGCGATCGAAGACATCGAGCTCGGCTACCGGCTCACTCGCTCCGGATGCCGGATCGTCCTGGCGCGCGACGTCCAGGCGAGCCACATGAAACGCTGGACGTTGCGGAACATCGTGAAGACCGACATCTTCCAGCGCGGCGTCCCCTGGATGCTGCTGATGAAGCGCTCAAAGATCCAGGAGTCCGACCTCAACGTCCAGCCTGGCCAGAAACTCTGCGTGGCGGCGTCGGGCGTGTTGACGCTCAGTCTCCCCGCCGCGCCGTTCTTCCCCTGGCTCCTCGCCATGGTTCCGCTCGCCCTGAGCGCGATCGTCGCGCTCAATTCCGACTTTTACCGCTTTCTCGTCCGCAAGCGCGGCTGGACGTTCGCACTCGGTGTGGTCCCGCTCCACTACATCTACTATTGTTGCTGCGGTCTATCCGTGGTGATCGCGTTGGCGTTGTGGCACGTTCCGTCGCTCGGTTCAGGATCGCGAGCGTCCGAGGGTCCAGAAGACGTGCGCAAGGACCAGGCAGCCGTCGAGCCGATACCGGCCCCCGCGAGCGCGGAGCGGTCACGGAGACCTTCGCGATGGACCGAACCGTAAACGTCGCTCTCGTGCGGGGAGACCGGAGGCGAGATGCCGTGGCGGCGGCCTTTGCGCTCATCCGCGACGACCTTAGAGCTATCGTTGCCCCCACCGCGCTCATGCTGCCGGGGCTCTCGGGCCGCGAAGTCACACACGTGGATTCGCTTTCCGTGACCTTCGATTTCCTCGTTGCAGCGGGAGTCGAGGATCTGGTCGTCGCGTGCGCGTCCCGGGAGGGATTGGCACTCTTCGAGCGTCTCGGTTATCGACGAGAAGCGATCGGTCGACCCGTTCGGTTCGTCGACCTTGGCACCGAGGATACCGATTGGCAACCGCTCGAATCGCAGGGACAGGCACTGCGCATGCGTCTCTCGGGCGCGATTCTGCGTTCACCCTGTCTCGTGTTGCTGGGCGTGGCGTCGAAAGCGGCAGCGGCACGTGCGTCGTTCTCATGCGAGAATCTGTTCCCGTCGCTCCACTTCGACGATACCCGCGGTTCCACGACGGCTGGAGCGTTCGAGTCGGTCCGAGCGTCGCTCGCGAGGGCGGTCAAACCGCGGCTCTCGATCGTCGACGCGTTTGATCGTCAACGCACCATCATTGTGGGGACGGATCCTCTTGCCGTGGACGCGGTGGCAGCGGCCGTTATGGGTTTTGACCCAGCACGGATCGAATTCCTCCGAAAGGCCTACGAGGACGGACTTGGAGTATGCGACCTCGGCCGCATCCGGATTCTGGGCGACCCGCTCGTGCAACGCCGGCGCTTTGGGTTCGTCCGCAAAAACACGTTTCCATCGACGCCGCACGTCACGCGCTCCGGCAAACGCGACCGTGTGGCCTGAGCATAGACTTTGCTATCCTTCGTGAGGTTGACAGCATGGACGCCAACGGATCGGGATCGGGACTGCCGGTAGGCTTTCTCGTTGTCGGCGCGGATGCGTTGGGGGCTTGCCGGGCGTCAGCCGTTGCGGCGGCCAAGGGCGCGCGGGTGATCGGAGTCTTCGATCCGGATGCGGCAGCCTCGGCTACGGTCGCGTCACAACACGGAGCCTGGGCGTCGGACAACTTCGCGACTGCCCTTCGGGATGATGCGGTCGATGCCGTCGTGATTACGACTCCCCACTCCGATCATTTCGAAAAGGCCCTACTGGCGCTCGAGGCCGGGAAGCATGTGTTCTGCGAGGCACCGCTCACAATCCGCCCCAAGCAAGGACGGCTGCTGGCGAGCCGGGCCGATGAGCTGCAACTGGCCCTCGCGACCGGCTTTCCCCAGCGCTTTGCGCCTCCGGTCCGTGATGCGCGCGATCTGATCGCAAACTGGCAAATCGGCCGCGTGGAGAGCGTTTGCGTTGAGTTCCAGCGAGCGCTCTCGGACGAGTTCTTCTTGGGTTGGCGCAACGATCCTGCGCGTGCGGGAGGCGGAGTCTTGATGGACGGCGGGCTCGCCGCGTGCGACCTGATTCGCGTCTTCCTGGGCGAAGTCATCGCGGTAAAGGGCCACGTCCACAGTCGTCTTGACCTCGCCCCCGGGTGCGAGTCAGAGGCGTACGCCCTCTTCCGCGACCATGAGCGAGGTTTCGCTGAGATTCGCGCTTGTTGGGACGCGAAACGAACAGGCCTAACCATCGAGATCCGCGGCACCCGGGGACATCTCGTCGTCCAAACTTCGCCGTGGAGGCTTTCCGGCAAGCTGGCCAATGGACGAGTTGTTTTCCGCCCCTATCTTCGCGAGCGCATCGGAGAGGCCATCGGCGCACGAGGCCAAGCGTGCGGGAGCGAGTACGTCCGGGAAATCGAAACTTTTCTCGGCACGATCAAGCAACGACGCCTGTTACGGACCGAAGCGTCAGGCTGGGATGGAAGCCGGGTCACGGAGATGGTCGACGCGATCTATCGCTCGGATCGAATGGGCTTCGAGGTTCCGGTGCGAGCCGATGCGCCGCGGCCACTCGGATTCGCGCGTCGGCGCGACAGTTCCCGCAGGCGCGTCGCATAACGACGCGATGACGCGGGCCTTTTCCTTGAGATCAAGACGGTTCCGCTCGCTCGCGGCAAGACCAGGAGGGCGTACGCGATGAGGATCGGCTTCGACGGGAGTTGCCTTGCCAACCGAAGAGGTTTCGGCCGGTTCGCGCGTCAGACGCTCGCCGCTCTGGCGGCAAATCCCGGCAATCACCACTACGTCGTGTTCGTTGACCGTCCCTCTACGCCCAACGTGAGCATTCCCGAGGGCTGTGAGACAATCGTGGTCGACGTTGGCGAGGCTCCCACCAAAGCCGCGTCCTCGACAGGGCGGCGACGGTTCGGCGACATGCTGGCCATGGGCCGGGCGGTGTCTCGCGCCGCGCTGGACCTCATCTACTTCCCGGCGACGTACAGCTTCTTCCCGGTCTGGGGTGTCAAGCGCGTGGTCGTCACGATGCACGACACGCTCGCCCTGGCGCATCCCGATCTCGTTTTTCCAACCTGGCAAGGCCGGCAGGCCTGGCGGCTCAAAGAGTATGCCGCGGCGCTCTGGTCGGACCGCATTGTGACGGTCTCGGAAACCTCGCGCCGCGACCTGCTCGCATGGTTCCGGCTTCCTGGCCACAAGGTCGCCTTGATGACCGAGGGCCCCGATCCCGTCTTCGGCCCAAGGCCTCCAGGCCCTGAATCCGACGCGGCATTGAGACGCTACGGTGTTACCCCGGACTCGCATTACCTGCTCTACGTCGGCGGGCTCAGCCCGCACAAGAATCTGCCGCGTTTGATCGAAGCCTTTGCTCAAGCTGCCCCCGGCGACGCCAAACTGGTCCTGGTCGGCGACACGGGCGACGTGTTTCACACGCACGTCCCCGTCTTGCGCGAAACGATCGCTCGCTGTAGCCTGGGAGACCGTGTCCACTTCACCGGTTTCGTCCCTGATGAAGACCTGGTGTACCTGTACAACCGGGCGTACGCGCTCGTACAACCCTCGCTCATGGAAGGGTTTGGGCTACCGCCCGTGGAAGCCATGGCGTGCGGGACCCCCGTGGTTGCGAGTGTCGCAGGCTCACTTCCCGAAGTCATTGGCGATGCTGGGCTCTACTTTGACCCCAGGGCGACCCCGTCCATGGCCGGCGCGATCCAGCGGCTGTTCGCAGAGCCGAACGAGCGCGACCGGCTCGCCCAGCTTGCGCTCGCGCGAGCGGCAATGTTCACCTGGACGGAAGCCGCGCGATTGCTCGTTCAGTGCTTCGACGGATTGGAACCCAGTCGACGACGTGCGCCGAATCAATCCGCTCAAACCCGCTCCACCACCCTCCATATGTCTCAGATCGGGAATCGCTCACGGGTTTAGGTGCTCCGTTGATTCCCGGCATTGGGTCCTGGCAAAGAGAAGCACATAGCACGAACAGTCCAAGTTACCGCCAAATCGCCTTTCGCTAAACAATTGGAGATACACGATTTACGCGACGGTGCTCGACGAACTCAACGCGGCGGCCAAAAAGTTCTTCGCACACTGGAGGCTCTATGGTACAATGCTTCGGCTGAAAATCAGTGTAGGGTAAGTACCCGCCGGCTTGAGGCCGAATTCTTCCCTTCGCGAGCATCCTGCCCGTTGGTTTTTTTGCGCTGCTTTCTCCTTCCGCGCACGGTTTGAACCCACCGCGGACTTTCAGGCGCGACAAGGCCGACACGCAAGTGAGCCGCGTCCCAAACAGGACGGACGCCCGATCGGGTTGTCTGATCCGCGCCGCAGGTCGGGTTCAAGTTCCAGCTACGATGAGGAGTTTTGCTTGCAAGAGACGACGATTGAGACAGAGTCCCCCGCGTCAGAGGGATTCGGCGGCATGGGCCTGAATGCGACGACGCTGGCCGCTCTGGAGCGCGTGGGGTATCGAGAGCCGAGCCCGATCCAGGCCCACATGATCCCGCCGGCGCTCGCGGGACGCGACTGTTTGGGAAACGCGGCAACCGGCACGGGAAAGACCGCGGCCTTCCTGTTGCCCATTATCGACCGGCTGGACGAACGAGAGCGCAAACCGCAGGTGCTCGTCCTGGCACCGACGCGCGAGCTCGTCATCCAGATCTGCCAGGAATTCGAGAAGCTGAGCTACCGCCGGCGCCTTTGGGCTGTGGCCGTGGTGGGCGGTGAGTCGATTTTCCGACAGCAAAAGCTTCTCGGCGCGGGATGCCAGTTGGTGGTCGCCACGCCGGGACGGCTGATGGACCTGATGGCCCGTCACGCGATCCGACTGGACAAGGTCAAGACGATCGTGCTCGACGAGGCCGACCAGATGCTCGATATCGGGTTCCGGCCGGCTGTGGAGACGATCCTCAAAGCCATTCCGGAAACCCGTCAGACCCTCTTCCTGTCGGCCACCATGCCGCCGGCCGTGCGCGAGCTGGCGCAGACTTATTTGCGCGACCCCGTCGACGTCCGCTTGATTCGGGACGACGAGGATGCAACGATCCCCGCGATCCGGCAAGCCTACGTGATGGTGGATCCCGAGCGGAAGTTCGAGCTCCTCGTTCGCTTGCTGGGGCGCGAACAGCCGAAGCGTGCCATCGTGTTTTGCCGCACGAAACGCGGGGCCGACCGCGTGGGCGACTTGCTCCGCACCGAAGGACTACGGGCGGAGACGATGCACGGCGACCTGAGCCAGGCTCAGCGTAATCGCGTTCTCCACGCATTCCGCTCGGGCCGGTTGACCACGCTCGTCGCGACCGACGTCGTGGGCCGGGGAATCGACGTTCAGGGCGTCTCGCACGTCATTAACTTCGACCTTCCCGAGGATCCCACCCACTACGTCCACCGGATCGGCCGCACGGGTCGCATGGGTAAGGACGGTGTGGCCTATTCGCTGGTGCTTGCGGATCAGGCCAAGATCCTCGATCAAATCGAGCGCTGCATCACGCGGGAGTTGGAGGCCGATTCCGTCGACGGTGTGCCCACGTACCCGCGACCTCGCTTCCGTCCGGAGCGTCGGCCCCAGGGTCGCCGAGGATTCCGCGGAGCACCCGGTCGGTACGCGCGGCCACCCCAGCGCGGTCCTGTCTCGCATCAGGGCCTCCGTCGGCGACGCGATCGTGAGGCGCAGCCGGTTGAGAGCGGACGGTCTTGATTCGCCTTAAAACGAACACGACCGCCGGAACCGTGAGGTTCCGGCGGTCGTGGGCTTATTGGCCAACAATCTGCACGCAGCTCAATGTCAGCCGCGCTCAGTTGGATTCGACCGCGGGAGAAACCTGGGCCAGTTGGTTAACGAGGTGTGCCGCATCCAGGGCACGGCGCAAATCCGCGTATTTGGCGAGCGGCGCCGAACACGTGTCATCGCGGTAGATTCCTACTACAGTATAAAGACCGTGCAACTCGCCGGTGTCGGCCCTCGAGAACAGACCTGACCGGATCAGTGAGGCCAGGTTCTGTTGCCACAGTTGGGTTTCGGCCAGCTTCAGCGTCATGGCGAGCCCCTTGTGCATGGAGTTGGAGGACCTCTCCTTGGCCACAAAGCAGTGTTTCCGACTGCTCACCTACCATTCTAAACGATCAACCCCAACCCTTTGTTCCAAAGCACTCCCGATTTTTTGTTTTTTTTCCAAGCACACGCATTCGGACGACGATTGCTTACCGAGTGATTATGCTGCGTTTTTTGACTCTCGTATAGACCAGCAGCGCAAACTCGAGGTTCACTCCCTGCATCTCCAATGTATCCACTGAGAGTCTAGAACGTTGCGTCGGACATTGTTTTCCTCACCCGTCGCATTTTGGAATTAATTCGCAGCGGTCGAAACACTTCAAAGGCAAATCTGGGACCGATTGGGACTACCTGCCAGAGAATTGTGCGCTTTCCTGTTTCCCTGAGCGAGAATTCGTGACCTGCTCATATCGTCGCACCTCGTGTGCACCATCTTTCCTCTCTGGCTTCTTCGCCGACAACCTCCCATTATTGCGAGCGAAACGAGTCAAACGACGTTCCACGAACAATCCCTTCAGATCTTACCTTGCAATACTCTCGCCTGCTCGGAAACCGCATTCTCAGATCGACGCGGATTTGCTCAATCAGAACTCCCCGATTGTTGCTGAAGAATGCAGCGGCGGTGCAAGGTAGACAGGCGATTCGTTTGTACAATCTATAGGTTGCATGTTTTTTCAACTCGAGATCGGCAGACCGCTTTCGTGGCGGAGCCATGCGTCCTTCGCCAGGGCAAGCGCCCCCTGAACGACAACCTCTTCTCCTAGCGCGGAGGGCACCAGGTCAAACGTGCCGCGAAACGGCGGGAAGACCTGGGACGTAAGTTGCCGCCTGATCGGACCAAACCAGAAGTCCTCCCCGATCAACGAAACGCCGCCGCCCAGGATGATGCGGTGAGGAGCGAGCAAAGTCACCGTCTGGTTCAGGGCATTCGCCATGGCAGCGGCGGCTTTGTTGAGCAGAAAGGCCGATTCCTTGTCACCTTGCCGCGCAGCCTCGGCCAGAACGCGGGCCGTGATCGCGTTGGGATCTCCCCCGGCGAGTTGCATCGCGAGCCAACTCGACTCGTTCTTTTCGAGCTGTCGTGCGGCGTACTCACGCGCAGAGCGGTCGATCGCCCAACCCGAGGCGATGTCTTCGAGCAAACTCACGTCCAGATCTGACGTCGTCCGGTCAACCACCCAGAGGTGGCCGATTTCTAGTGCGCCTGCGCCCGCACCTCGGTAGATCGAACCGTCGATGATGAGTCCGCCGCCGATCCCGCTGCCGATCGTGACATAGAGGACCGGCGAATAGCCGACACCGGCTCCAAACCGTGCTTCGCCGAGCCCTGCGGTGTCGGCGTCATTGTGCAAGGAGACTGCGGGGACGCCAGTGTGTTCCTCGAGCCAGTTCGCAAGCGGGAAGCCTTCCCACCCATCGATCTGGTGCGATTTCGTCACGGTCCCGACCGTCGAATCAACTGGCCCTCCAAAACCTACGCCCACCGCGGCGATCGGCTCCCCACCCGCGTGCGCGCGGAGTTTGGTGATTCCCTGCCGGATCTGTTCGAGAATCCCCAGAGCCCCTAACGGCGGGTCAACGACGGAGCGCTCGAGCGCCAGAACCCGGCCGTTACCCCGGCCGAGTCCTAGTTGGAGCTTCGTCCCACCGATTTCGATTCCCAGGAAGAGCGGTTCGGACATCGTCGTCAAACGGCTCCCGCGGTGGCAGCTTGACTCCCGTTGGCGGCAGCCGTCGCGACCGGGCCGGAGATGCGCCGGTAAACGTCGTCAATGATCCAGTGGAAAACGACCGAGTGCAGTGATTCGGCCATTCCCATGTCGTCGACTCCCGCGTGTAAGTTGTGGTGGGCAAGCGTCTTGAGTTTGCCACCCCCGAACCCGGTGATCCCGAGCGTGATCATCCCGTGCTTGTTCGCCCACTCGACGGCCTTGAGGATATTCGGGCTATTCCCCGAGCCGGAAATGGCGAGCAGCAGGTCGCCCGGCGAGGCGAGGTTTTTGAGCTGTTCGACAAAGATGCGATCGTAGCCTTCATCGTTGGCCCAGGCCATGATCCCGGCGGTGTTGTCGGTCAGGCTGAGGACTTTCAGTCGCTTCTGATTTTCAAAGTCCCGCAGCGTGCATTTGGCGAGGTCCTCGCAGAGGTGTGACGCGTTCGCCCCCGAGCCGCCGTTACCGCAAATGAACACGAAACGGCCGGAATGGTAGGCATCCTCGATCAGCCCGCTGAGCGTCTCGAGCTGGCTCAGGTCCA
>DAIDJG010000212.1 GCA_027451445.1 Singulisphaera sp. | reverse complement strand
CGAGGCCCTCAAGCGGCTCGAGGACGTGAACGACCCCCACGCCGTGCCTTCGATCGTCCGGGTCTTTCAGGACGCTCCCGAGGCCCCGATGCTGGTGGCGGTGGGGATGCTCAAGAGGCTCGACACGCCGCAGTCCACGCGCGTGCTGGCTTCCCTCGCCGTGCAGAATCCCTCGCCCGCGGTGCGACAGGCGGCCACCGAGGCCTTGCGCGGCCGCGACGCGCGCGAGTATGCGGATATTCTCATTGAGGCGATTCATCGGCCGATGCAATACCGCGTCCAGCCGGTCCAGGGGCCGGGCTCGCCGGGTGCACTTATGGTCGAAACCCAGCGGTTCAAAATGCTCCGCACGTACGACGCTCCACCCGCGTTCAAGATCGGAACGGGTTTCAGTGGCTATATCGGCTACGACGCGAACGGTCTGCCCATCGCGGCTCAGCAACGCGATCTCTCGCGGATCAGCGGGGAAAATGTGCGAGCCCAGGCACGCGACATCGCCAACCTCGAGTCACGCATGCAGCAGATGCTCGCCGACGCTCAGTTGAAAGCCGTGGTCTCGCAGCAACGACTCATCGCCGACGTCAACGACATTGAGATGACCAACGCGCGCAACGCCCTGCTCGCCGAGCGCATCGTCCCCGTCCTCCAGGGCGCGCTCGACGCACCGGACCTCGGCGACGACGAGGACGCCTGGCACAAGTGGTGGTATGACAGGATGGGCTACCAGTACGAGCCCCCTCCGCAGGTGATCCTCGCCGTGAACGCGTCGCCGCAACTTCGACCTCCCATGATCGGCGACTGCTTCACCGCCGGCACCCTCGTCCGGACGCTCGACGGCCACCGCCCGATCGAGTCGCTTCACGTCGGCGACCAGGTCCTCAGCCAGGACACCGAAACCGGTGCGCTCAGCTTTCAGCCGGTGCTGGTCGTGCACCGGATGGAGACCGGCAAGACGCTCAAGATCACGCTCGATGACGGCGACACCCTGATCGCCTGCGTCTATCACCGCTTCTGGCGGGCGGGACGTGGTTGGGCAATGGCCCGGGAGCTGAAGGCCGGCGACACACTCCGTACACTTGGGGGCTCGACACGGATTGTCGAAATTACTCCCGGCGCCGACGCCCCGCTATTCAATCTCGACGTCGCCCAGAGCCGCACGTTCTTCGTCGCCGCGCACGACGCCCTGGTCCACGACAACACGTTGCCGAGCTCGCGCGCTTCGCTCTTTGATGCGCCGGCGGGGGCCGACAGCGAGAAGCGTTGATAGAGAACTGCAGGAAGAAGCACGGATTTCGTCATGGTCGTTTCCCTTCGTCTTCAGCCCGCAGGGAGTGCTCATGAACCAGGCGAACCCCCCAGCCCCCGAGAATCCAGAAGTGGGCCACGCCCGCCGAACCGACGCGATTTGCCGCCGGTTCGAGGCCGACTGGCGCGAGGCGCGGTGTCCGCGAATCGAAGATTACCTCGGCAAGGAGCCAGAGCCTGGCCGCTCGCTGTTGCTGCTGGAACTGATCGCACTCGAGCGCGAATTGCGCGTCAGCGCGGGTGAGAGTCCCACAGCAAAGGACTACCTTGCACGGTTCCCAGACCAGGAAGTCGCGGTTGCCGCCGCGTTTGACGGCTCTCGCCGATCCATCGTTGCAGGCTCCCCGGAACCGGTTGCGGAAGCGGCAACACTCCCTCCCGTGTCTCGTGGCGAACTGCTCGAGACCGAGGCGCTGACGCTCACTCCACGATTGGCAGTAGAGGGCGAGACCCTCGCCCCGTCGAATCCGCCTGGCGAAAACGCAACGGTCGATCTGAGCGGTACTGCACCCGCCGCCGACCGTCGGAAGACCGTGCGCTACTTCGGCGATTACGAACTGCTGCGGGAGCTTGCGCGCGGTGGCATGGGGGTCGTGTACCAGGCGCGCCAGGTGAACCTCAACCGCACCGTCGGGCTGAAGATGATCCTCGCGGGGCAGCTTGCGAGCGAGGCGGACGTC
>DAIDJG010000211.1 GCA_027451445.1 Singulisphaera sp. | reverse complement strand
TTCCAGCCCAACGCTTGATGAGCGTTGAAAAACTCTTCGACATGCCAGCGCTTGGGGAATTCCTCGGTCAAGTCCGCGACCTCGTCCCCGTCGCGGGTCGACACGAACGCGCTAAACCGATATTCCTCCGGTCGCTCCCCTTGCCGTTGGACGTATTGGTGGAACGGCCCAACTTGGCCGTTCTTGGGGATGTAGGGCAGCTTCGCGGTCGCGTAGCCCGCCCAACGCGGTTGGAACGCCTCGGCCGGCAACGCCTCGAGCTTGGCGCGCAGGGGGGAGCGATCGTGCATCGGCACGAGAAGGTCGAAGTTGGTCTCCGTCTTGACGTGGTCCAAGAGCTCGATGGTGAAGTGCTCCGCGTCGGCGACGACCAGCGTTTGACCGGGCTGGGCGTCGAGAATGTTCGCGGCCAATTTGAGCAGCTCCTCGGCCGCGGTCGCGGCCGTGCGCGCCGAAGTGGCCGTCGTGAAGCAGACGGGTTGGCCGGTGTCGACGTCGAGCACGAAGAACGTCTGAGACACCTTGACGGCTCGTTCCCGATCGTCGGATCGGTGGGGCCGCATGTGCCGCTTGCTGAAGCTGCGCACCCGATGGGGATCGACGGCCAGCACTCGGCCCCGGAAATCGCCCGAGGCGCGGCGCACCTTGCCCAGGACCACTTGGAGGCCCATGCTGTCCGCGACGGTGCGAGCCCCGAGGAGGTTATGGACCGCGACGTCGGTGGCGAGGAACGGCAATCCGTTCGCCAACTCGAAGATCCGCTGGTTCAGGAAGCGGCGGCGCCGCAGGCCGGTGCGGCACAGCGCCGCCTCGTGGATCAGTTGCAACGCCAACCGCGGTTCCACCCGATCGGGTTGTCTCGCGGTCCATCCACAGACCAAGTCCCAGGCGCCCAACCGCAGCAATTCGGGCGCGAGCAGCCAGATCCCAGCCAGGTTTCCCGTGACCTTGTCGGCGAGGAATTGGCGCACCCCATACTCGATGGCGCGCGGATCGCACGGGATCGACCTGGTTCGCATGCGGTTGGTCCGAACCTCGATGGTCGGGTCAGGCCCGGGGCGGTAGCGATGAAGTTTTTTTTTGAATGCCATATTTCTCGACCACGCGCTCCACGCTGCGGGTACTGACGGCGAAGCCGGCCTGGCGGAGTTTCTGGGCGATGACGTCGACCGAGGCGTCGGGATCGAGGAAGCGGTGGCGGATGACCTGGCGTTCGAGCTCGTCGGTTCGGACGTAGTTGGTCTTGGGGCCGCGTTTCTGGACCTGGAGGGCCAGGGCGCCGCGGGCTTTGAAGAGATTGAGCAATTGATAATATCGTTGCCTTGTGAGGCCGTGTTTGCGGGCGGCCTCGGCCGCGCCAAGGCGTTCGCATTCGCCTTCCATCAGCATGAGCAGACGGGGAGTGATCTCGTCGCCGGGGGGCACGAGCAGTTCGCCAGAAGGACCGACGATGCGGCGATCGGCGAGTTCAAATTTCATGGTCTTGACCTCGGACGCGGGGCCAGAGCTGCCGTGAGCACGTCGAGATCTAGATAACCGAAATGGGAGCGAGTTGTCAACTAAAATATGGCGGTCGATTGGTGGGATTTGCGGGGATCATGTGGAGAAGACCGCGACATTTCCCGTGAACCTGGGTGGTGGGCGTGGCGATGTCCGCCACAATTTATTTGACAGGTCGAGGCGGCGACGGAGTTATGGAGACGGGATGGGATGGGGGGGCTTATGTAGGAAGCGGATCGGCGGGGGCAAGGCTATTGGAAGCAAGCCAGATTCGCCGGGCTGGCCGTGAACTCCGATTCACGAGGAAATCGCGGTGGTCGGGAACGGTGCGTGTGGTGGGAGAGTGAAGCGGGACGAATGCTCACGGAAACATAGAATCGAGATCAACCCCGGCGTGGTCGGCACGAAAAACTGGGCCCAGCATGGGCATGAGCGACAGCGCTGGTTCCGATGAAAATCAATTGCCCCAATAAAATCGCTGCC
>DAIDJG010000210.1 GCA_027451445.1 Singulisphaera sp. | reverse complement strand
ACCTTCACAACGCGGTCGTTGATGCCCTTTTGGGTGCCGGAAAGCTTGAGGCCTTCGCCCTGGTATTCCTCGGTGGTCAAAGCCTCGCGGGCCTGCTCGGACACGCGGGTGTCTTCACGGAGGGCGACCTCCGCCTCGAGGATTTGCAGCACTTCGAGCACAACCGACGGCGGCAGACTGCTCTTCGACTTGCCACCCGGGCACGCGCCACAGTTCGCGGGGTCGACCAGGTCCTCGGCCCAGCGGTCGAGCGTATCGGACCAGTAGTCGCAGAGCGCGATCGACAGGCCGTTCTCCTTCTTCAGGTCCTCACCGATGCGCCGCAGGGCGCCGACGACGTCCTGCTTCTTCATGTCGTCGAGCACGACCTTGAAGTTCATGGTCTGCCGACGCTCGAAGTAGGCGTGCATGTCGTCCATGATGATCGAGACGTCCTGGCTCCCCTTGGCCTCTTGTTCCTGAAGGGCAGCGAGCACATTCCCCGGCCAGACCTGCACGCGGCCCGATGTGAGCCCGAACGTCTTATCAACCTGGTCGCTGATCTGGCCGCCGATCCGGTATTGCAACCGCGAGGCCGCCTTCAGGCGTTTGACCAGCGTGCTTCCTTCGAGGTTGGCGAGGACCCGGTTGAGCTCGTCGGACAGCTTCTCGAACTCGGCCAGCAGGTCGGCCTGCTTGGTGACCGCCTCGTCGATCTTCTCTTCGGCGGGGGGCGGCGGATCGCCGGGCTTGCTCTTGGCGCCGCCGAGCGTGGTCTGGACAAGGCCCTGGCGAGGGGTCGACGGGTTCTTCTTTTGCGGCGGACTGCCGTCGTCCTTCTCGGGAGTCAGTTGGTCCGACTCACGATCCACGACCAGGGGGACTGCCGGACCCGGTTCCGCCTTCTTCTTCGTCGGCTCGACGGGCTTGCCGCCACCCGAAGCGCGAACCTGTCCGGCCATCTTGGTCGGGCGGCCCGACGGCGCGTTCGAGGCCATCGTGGGAGCCTGGGCGGCTTGTTTCAACAGGTCCGCGACCGACGGCATGCGGTTCCCCGCGATGTCCTTGAGGATCTGGAGCATCTCGGCCCACTTCTCCAGGTGCCCGACACCGAACTCTGGGTTGCGCATCGCCTGCCGAACAAGCTCCTCTCCCGACATCACCAGACCCGACAACCGGCGGCTATTGGACTGCTCGGCGTTCGACTGGCTCTCGATCCGCTTGCGCGTCTCGGGCTGGTCGAGTTCCTGGCTCGAGAGGGATCGCAATTGCTTGTTCGTCTCGTGCAATTGCTTCTCGCGATCGCGCACTTCGAGTGCCTGGCGATGCCACTTGTTCAACTGTTCGGTAACCCAGATCGCGTGCTGCTCGGCGTTCAGGACGTAGAACGTGTACGTCGGCGAATAAACGCGCGGGCGGTCGGGAAGGTAATCCTCGACGAAGACCCGGAGGCGAATCGGTTGTGGCTCGATCCCCAGGCCATGGGCGGAGAATGTCCCAGCGCTCTCCAGGGTCTCCTTGTCGTGCCCACCCGCGGCGAGGATCCGCTCGCCCTGGGCGATCGACTTCGCCTCGGGGGTCTCAACCGCTTGCCACTCCATGCCGATGCGCTTGACGCCGAAATCGTCCTGGGCCTTGACCTTGAACGCGAGCTGCTCGGTGTCGAGCACCACCTTCTGGCGCGGCATGTCCTCGCAGACCAGCGTGGGTGCCTCGTCGTCGCGGCCGGTGATCGACAGCGTGAA
>DAIDJG010000209.1 GCA_027451445.1 Singulisphaera sp. | reverse complement strand
GCCGTAATGCGGGCTGGCCAGGAGCCGATCCACGAGCTGCTCGTAGGCGTTGGGCGACGGATCGTCGACGAACGCCTCGACCTCCTCGGGCGTCGGCGGCAGACCCGTCAGGTCGGCGTGAATCCGGCGGATGAGGGTGCGGCGATCGGCGTCGGGCGCGAACCCCAGCCCGCGCTCGCGGAGCCGGTTCACAATAAATGCGTCGATCGGCGTCCGAACTCGGTCCCCCGGCGCAGCCGGCGGCGGATCGAGGCGGCGGATCGGTTGATACGCCCAGTAAGCCCGCTCCTCCGGCGTGATGTCGATCCCGACAGGCAGGCTCTCCGGCTCCTCGCGTGCAGTGGGTGCGCCTGCGGCGATCCATTTCTCGAGCACCGCAACGCGGTCGGAGGGCACCTTCTTGTCGCCCGGCGGCATTTCGCCCTCGCGCACGCGGGCCAGCAGCTCACTGTCGTCCGGCCGCCCCGGCACTAACACCGTTCCATTCGCCCCGCCTCGTACGGCGAACCGTTTCAGCCGAAGGTCCAGCTTCCCCTTGAGCTGCTCGCCCCCGCCATGACAGTCGAGACAGTACGTCTTGAGGATCGGCCGCACGTCCCGCTCGAATGTCGGTGGCGAGTCCGCCCGGGCGACCAGCCCGGCGCAACTCGCAAGGATCAGAAACGTCCCGACGGAGATACGCATGCACAGACCCATTGGACTCGTTCCTGAGAACCGGCGAACCCGCGTCGAACGGCGCTCGCGAACACGCTCAATCATTGTTGAACATTGGTGCTGAGTCAAGCGAAGCCCACAGGGCCGGTTCATTATGTGGAGATACTGGCCACGCACTAAACTTGAAAATCTTCCCTCAGCCTGCTTCAGGCTTTGCGCTGCTTATGCAAGCTTCTTGGATCTAGCGCACGGCCAGTAGCTGGGCTGAGGCCATCCCCAGATCGACGTCGCCCTGGTGATCGTCGCCAACGACGTGACCAACCCCGCCGCGCGTAATGATTCGTCGAGCCCGATCTACGGGATGCCGATCCTCGACGTCGACAAGGCGCGCATCAAAACACAGGGGGGGTACTTGTATCGATCGTAAGACCGACGAAAACCACGCGCTCCTCGCGAACTACCCTCATTTCATTCCTAGCCAGAATCCACATCATCACATCAGCGCCGCAAGTGAGAACAAAGAACGCCACGACGTGTATTATTTAGCCGATCTTACACACGATCGCTGTACTTGACCCACCCCCGCAATCGTGCCTTATTCGGCGGTCAAAAAGGGCCAAAATCGCTCCGAAATTTACGTTAAATACGATAAATGCTCTCCCGAGCAAGCCGAAGTGGCATATTCGTTCGTTCCAAAAGAGCACGTTGTACGCTTTAATTTAACCTGAAGGCTCTGCCAGAGAACCATCGTCCTGTCATAACTCCCTGTGTCCCTCGAGGCTCCGAATCGCCGCTCCACTTCCCTTACTCGGAATCGCAACCCGTTGCCAGCCTTAGGGCTCCGAGTAGCCGAGTAACGCACTGCGTCGGCGCGCTTGTTCCGGTTCGTCACCGGTTGCGGATGCTGTGGGTGCGCGAAGAACTTCGCGGGTTGAAAAAGGGGCTGAACGCCGTCAGAATCCGGACGATGGCATTTACGAGAGCGGTGAACGTTCGGGATCGCCGGAGCGTCGACCGAACGTGTGCAATGCCGCGGAGTCGTAGGGTGGGTCGGAATGCCGCCCAGCGGCGCGAGGCCCACCGCCGTGGACAACCGCTCATCCGCTTCCTTTGAACTCCGTGCGCTTCACGTCACTATACGCAATCCCATCGTTTCACCGGAGCCCCCACCCATGGGGTCTTGAAGCCATACGACTTTTTGGACCCGATCGTACACAACGCAATCGTGAACGGCACCATGGGGAGGGCGTCTGTTGAGACTCCATGTCCCCGATGGCGTTGCGGAACGGGTGCCTCAGACGATGGTGAGCAGCGCTATTCCGGTCACCTGGCGGAAGCGTTCGCAATCGCGCAGTGCCCCCTACTATATGCTCCTGGTAACTCGATAGTTCTTGCCCTTCTCACGGCAAAGAAAGGTCGATTCGCATTGGAGTTCCGACCATTTTTGATGGCAAGGATTTCGTGATTTTCGCCGGGCCGAAGGTATGCCGGTTCCGTGCCTTCGATACGGCGAGAGAGCATATCCTTTGATCCGTCCTC
>DAIDJG010000208.1 GCA_027451445.1 Singulisphaera sp. | reverse complement strand
TACGATCGGAGCATTCTGCAGTGGCTCCTGTTCCGCCCGGCGCACCGGGCCATCATCGCCCGGCTTCGGGAGGGGTTCAACGATGAGCCGTTGACGATCCTAGATGTCGGTTGCGGCACCGGGGTCTTCGCGGCCCGGATCCGCGAGGCTTTGCCCCGCGCGACGGTCTGGGGAGTGGACCTGGTCGAGGCGATGCTCGCCCGAGGACGCTCTCGCTGGCAAGCGCATCGAGGCCATGTCGCACCGGTCCAGGGTGACAGCGAGCGGCTCCCTTTTCCGGCGGGCGCCTTCGATGTGGTGACATGCGCCAACAGCTTCCATCACTATCCGAACCAGCAGCGCGCGGTCGAGGAGATGCACCGGGTGCTGAAGCCCGGCGGACGCTTGGTCCTGGTCGACGGCAATCGCGACGGTCCCTGGGGATGGCTCGTCTATGATGTCTGCGTCGCCGGTGTGGAAGGGGACGTCTCGCACGTCTCGGCCCATCAGGCCCGCACGCTGTTCGCCCGGGGCGGATTCGTCGAGACGGCTCAGAGAGTTCATCGCGGCCTCGCCCCCTTCCTCCTCACCGAGGGGGTGGCTCAGTCCGCGGTCGACGCACCCCATCGCGCGCCTTTAGCGGAAGAGAACGACCCTCGCCTGCCGTCCCATCACGCGGCCGGACGGTCCACGCCCCGGCACGCTGCGTCCGCCGGCGAAACGGGGTTCCCTTGAAGATCACGGTCGCCGCGTTGCAGATGCCCTCCGAGCCCGGGCAAGTCGCCGCCAACCTTGAGCGGGCCGACGCGCTTCTGACCAAGGCTCACCAGGCAGATACGGCGCTGGCGGTTTTACCCGAGCTTTTCAACACGGGATACGGCCTGCACCCCGATTTCGCACTCCATGCCGAAGGGATCGAAGGTCCGACATTGCGGCACCTCTCCCGGCGCAGTCGCGAGTGGCGGATGGGGATCGCCGGCGGGTTCGTCGAGCGCGACGGCCGACACCTCTATGATGCGCTGGCCCTCTGTCTGCCCAGCGGTTCGGTCCACGTCTATCGCAAGCGGAATCTGGTGTTCTGGGAGCCGTTCCGATTTCGGCGCGGTCGGTCGCCCCTGGTGGTCCCGACGCCGTGGGGACGCATTGGCCTGGCAATCTGCGCCGACATGATCCAGCGCCCGGTCTGGGACGACTATCGCGGCCGGATCGACCTGGCCGTGATCGCAGCCGCCTGGCCCGACTTTGCCTGCCGGCACAGCACCCGCGCGCACTGGCTGTTCGGCGGCCTCGGCCCCCTCTCGGCCGAGATCCCGGCCAAGGTCGCGGGGGACCTCGACGTTCCGGTCATCTTCGCGAACCAGTGTGGGGTCACGAGGACGACGATCCCGGTGCTCGGTCTGGGACTGGTTCAGGAGATCGCCGACCGGTTCACCGGTCGGAGCAGCATCTGCGACGCAAGGCGCAACCCACCGGTCATCGCCGAGGGAGGACCGCGGCTCGTCCTGTCCGACATACTCATTTCCGATCCCCGAGGTCCCCACTCATGGCGTTCTACGTCGCCGTCGGTCCCCGCGGTCTTCTCTTCCGCGCCGGGATGATCCTGACCGGTGTGATGGGTTCCTTGAGCTACTGGCTCGCCAGCCGCCGGCGCACTGCGACTCTGCTAACGCCCGGGTCCTGGCCCGCGGCCCTGCCGGTCGCTGAAGCTCCCTCCGATTTGCCTGCCGCCCCGGACGATCGAGCGCTGGCCGGGCCGGTCCCTGCGATGCACCTCGACGAAGCTGCGGGAGAGGAGTTCGGCGAGAGCGTTTCGGATCTGTCAGGCCTTGTACTCCTCGACCCGCTCTGTTGAGCTTATGGGCTGGGGCACACCTCGAGGAGCCGCGTTCCTGCATACCCGGAGTTCAAGAATCGTGAACAAGTTAGCCATGATCCTGATCGCCATTTTCCTGCCGCCGGTCGCCGTCTTTCTAAAACGGGGCTTCGGCAAGGACCTTGTCATCAACATCCTGCTTTGCTTGTTGTTCATCTTACCGGGAATGGTTCATGCTTTGTGGATCGTATCAAAGTAGAAGCGTCCTTAAGAACGAACGTGAACTCACGTCGCAGGGGACACTACACCCCGTTTAAGAGTCGGACTCTTCAGCCCACTTCACCGGGCTGAAGACCGCGGCCGCCCATTACATTTGAGCAAGCCTTGCCCTCAACCCGCCACTGCTCCTGCGAGCGTCGTTCTTTGCGCGGTATCAGGATGTCTGCCCCTGATTCAACACTTCCTTGTTGCAGGTTCCAATCGGCCTATGAAGGTTTTCCATTGCGGACGTTGTGACCAGCTCGTCTTCTTCGAGAACAGCGCGTGCACGAGTTGTGGGCGCACACTCGCTTATCTCCCCGACCGGAACGAGATGGGAACTCTCGAGCTTGTTGAGGGGGACCAATGGCGCTTGCTCGCGCCGCAGACACGAGCACTAACGTACCGGCTCTGTCTGAATTATAGTCGTGAGAACGTCTGCAATTGGTCTGTGGCCAGTGACGACCCGAACCCCTACTGCCTGTCTTGCCGATTGAACCGTGTTATTCCCAACCTGAGCCGACCGGGCACGCGCGAAGCCTGGGCGCGACTGGAGACGGCCAAGCGCCGGTTGATCTATAGCTTGCTCTGCCTCGCGCTCCCCGTGTCGGGCAAGGTTGACGAGCCGCAGCACGGTCTGGCGTTCGACTTCCTTGCCGACCTCGATCCCGGCACGTCCGAGGTGACCTTCATCCCGACCGGCCATTTGAATGGAGTGATCACCATTAACATCGCCGAGGCCGACGATGCCGTGCGCGAGGCTCGACGACTTCAGATGCACGAGCCGTACCGGACACTTCTGGGCCATTTCCGACACGAAGCCGGCCATTACTTCTGGGAGCGGTTGATCCGGGGGACCGTCCGGGTCTATGTCTTTCGCCAGCTCTTCGGCGACGAGCGACAGGACTACGGCCAACGACTCCATCGTCATCACCAACAGGGCGCCCCGGCCGACTGGGAGCGGTCGTTCATCTCCGCTTACGCCAGCGCTCATCCCTGGGAGGACTGGGCCGAGTCGTGGGCCCATTACCTGCACATTACCGACACACTGGAGACTGCGCTCCTGTGCGGCCTCTCGTTACAGCCGAGACGGTCCAACGAGCCCGAGTGGAAACCCGAGATTGCCGACGTAGGCCAACGGGACTTGTCGTTCGACCAGATCCTCGAACGCTGGTTTCCGCTGACTTATGTGCTCAACAATTTGACCCGTGGTATGGGGCTGCAAGACGCTTACCCGTTCGTCCTTCCCCCCCCGGTACTCAACAAGCTCCGGTTTGTGCACGAGGTCATCCGAGGATGGGAATCGTCTGTTCCGCACCGACGCAACGAGTAGGTGGAAATCGGTGGCAAGTGGAGAAGAACGGTCAGCCCCGAACCACCGATCTGACCAAGCCGCCGCCGTCCTTTCTTTGATTTCTGATCCCCATTCACTGCCCGAGGATCGCGGCCTCGGTAACCGGCGGGAGCTCCGTGGTATCGCCGTACGGCTCAGCCCCTCGTCGTCGCCGTCATCGCCGACACCGGAACCGCGGTAGCGGCTTTGGCAAGAATCTGGTCGCGGGCATCGGCCAGCGTGAAGGCCACATGCGTGTCCCCGACCCCGGAGAGCCCCTCGGACGCCGCGTCGCTGCCGACATCCCCCCAGCGCCCCACGACGATCGCCAGTCCTGCGAACCGTGCCCGCAGCCGCCGGACCTGGTAGCGGGCCTGTGCAAGGGGCTCCGGAGGCAAGTGCGACAGGATGACCATCGCCGGCGACACTTCCGCCACGCGCTCGGCAAGCTGCATCGGCGAGCCGGGGTCCTCGATCATCGCAAGTGTGCTCTTCGAAGAGACGAGCATCTGTCCCAGCATCCGCAACGTCAGGGCATCGGACGTGCCGCGCGCCGCCACGCCCGCGACCACGAATGGTGTCGGTGCGAGTATCCCAGCGGCCCGCTCCGGTTCTCCATTACCCGACTGGGCAGGAGTCTGCAAGCTGAGATCTTCCGTCCCTTCCAGGTCGTCGAGGATCTCGCCGATGACGCGCCGGATGAAGGCCATGTCGCTTTCCTCCAGATCCCCTCGCGCCGCGTCGCGCCCGGCATGCGAGAGGGCCGGGACCAGGATCTGATCGAAAACCTCGG
Organism: Singulisphaera sp.; assembly: GCA_027451445.1. Lineage (GTDB taxonomy): Bacteria > Planctomycetota > Planctomycetia > Isosphaerales > Isosphaeraceae > DAIDJG01. The sequence goes on along the minus strand of DAIDJG010000208.1, from coordinate 15,638 downwards.
CGCGCGGTCGTTCCTTCAGGACGGCTTCGACGATCGTTGTGGCCCCGTCCTGGTCGAGCGAGATGAGCCGCTGGTAAAACCGGATATTCTGGTCCAGCTCGGCCTCCTCGCCCAGGATCGTCGCGAAGAAACCCAGACTGGGAACATACTTCCCGAGGACCGCCAGGCAGAGCGTCAAGGGCGTCGACAGAAGGGTGCCGAGCAGTCCCCAGAGCCACGTCCAGAACATCGCGGCGACCAGAAGCCCAAGGGCCGACACTCCGGTGGTCTTGCCGTAGATGATTGGCTCCAGATAACTCAGCACCACCTCGACCACCGCGAAGAATGCGACCACTTCCAGCGGCTGCCTCCAGCCGGGGAAATGCGCGACCGAGAATACCAGCGGCAGAAGGAACGCCACTGCCGCGCCGACGTAGGGGACGTAACGCACCAGCGCCGCCAGGCATCCCCAGAGCACCGCGTACGGCACGCCGATCGCCCAGAGGCCCAGGCCGACGGTCAGGCCGTACCCCGCGTTGACCAGCGTGATCATCGCCAGGTAGCGGCTGATCCGTTCGCCGATCTCGCCCATGGTCCGGGTCGTGAGGTTGATCTGGCGCTGGCCGAAGAGCTGGACGATCCGGTCTCCCAGCGCCTCCCGGTTCATGAGGATGAACAGGACCAGGATGAGCACGAAGCTACCGACGCCGACAAACTCCAGGTAGGGCCCGACGACCCCCTGAAGGCGCTGCCGGAACGTGGGTTCCTCGACGACCCGCACGTCCATCGCCTCGTGCCCCGCGATGACCGGCGCGTCGAGCGACCTGGCCACGTCGCCGGCGACCTTCTGCGCGCGATAGAACGAAGTGTCGTCCGACGGCTTCAGGAAGTCGACCTTCTTCTGAATTTGCTTCTGATAGCTCGGCAGTCCGTAGGCCAGCATGGAGAGCTGCCGCACGACGACGTAGCTGATCCCAACCAGAGAACCGACCGCGAGGGCCACGGTGAGAAGTACGGCGGCGGCACGCGGTACTCGTCGCCGCTCGAAGAACCCGACAAGCGGCGCCAGTGCGAAACTGAGGAGCACCGCTAAGGCCAGGGGTTTCAGCACCTCGGCCGCGAGCGCCATCGCGCCGATGACCGCCAGGATGAGGAAGGTCACGACGGCCGGATGGTCCATCGGGGACTTGCGTTGATTGGCCAAGGAGACCTTCCTGTGGGGCTGACCTGGATTTCACTAACTTGAAGCGTCCGCGTGGGAGCCATCGACGCTGCACTCAACGGTGTCGGATCGTCAGCCCGATGATCAGTCCGGCCACCAGGCCGATGCCGAAGGCCGCTGCGACCGTCTGTGTCGGGTGGTGGCGGACCAGACCCTCGGCACTGTCGTAGCGCTCACGGATCCGGTCACCCACCTGCTGGGCATAACGGCCGGCGCCGTCGGCCGCATTGGCGACGGCCGATGAGCCTCGCGAGGTCATTTCGGAGAAGAATCTCTCGATCGCCTCACGCCCCTCGCCGGTCTTCTGCTGGATCCGTCCGACGAGCTGTTCGACATTCCCCTCTTGCACCCGGAGGTCGTCCTCCGTCAACTGACCCCAGCGCTGCTTTGCCAGAGCGCAGAGCTGGTTCCACTCTCCTTGAATCGTCTGCACGTTGATCGCCATGGTCGTTGGACTCCTGGTTGCGGGATCGGCCGGTGCGTTTCCGGCGCCCTTGGTGAATTCGATGGAACGTCAATGAGCCATTTGGGAACGTGAGCGCCCTGCACGTGTCACCGGTCACAAGCGACGCCGCGCGTGCGGTCGCGCGCTCGTGACGAGGACGGCCCGGATCCATGACAGGTTAAGCCACAGTTGCTTGCGCGAGCGACGGAAACAGTCGAAGCTGTGACGGAACAGCAACGCGCCCAACCCCGCCACCAGTCCCCCAAGGGTGGCCGCCACTCCAGCCGTCAGGAGCATGGCCCAACCCTGGTGGATCTTCAGTTCAGAGGCGACCAGCAAGCCGGTGCCGAGAAGAGCCACCGGGACACTGGACACCACCACGGTGAGGCCCACCACAGTCAGCACGATGGGAATCGCCGACTTGCGAGCGGAGTCCCTGAAGTCGATCGCCGCGAGCTTGGCCTGGAGTTCGGCCAGGGACGCGAGGTCGTCGACGAACTCAGCGACGCCCCCGACCTCAGCCGAACTGGTACCTGGTCCACGGGCTGTCCCGCGACCGTTCACGAACGCTTGATCAACCATCCCAGGACGACTCCTACACAAAGCGCGATGCCCAGAGCCTTCACGGGCTCCCTGGCGACATAGTCCCTCACGACGGCACTGCGTTCGGCCAGCCACTCACGAGCGACCGCCATGTCCTGGCGCGCCATCGCCTTGATCTCGTCCAGTTGCGGAGTGAACTCCGCTTTCAAGTCATGAGCACGGTCAATCATCGTCCAGACCTCCAAAAAAGCCGGTTTTGATCGAAGCCGCTACGGCGACTCAGTCCCCTACCTCTGCTCGTGGCCCATCCGTGCCATCTGCTTCCCGGCCGATGGCGAGAGACCGGTCCGGTCTAATGTCCTCGTCGGGTAGCGCTGTTCGAGGCAATGCAACATGTAATTTTGTCCCGCACGTATGGCCACTGGGAACAAGACGTCCCAGGCGGTGAGCAGGAGTTTTTGACCGATCCGTGATTTTTCCTGACCCTGGGTCCTGGCTCCCGCGGCCGGTTCACCCGTATGGACGCCATCGGCCGGGGTTGCGGGCTCGGCGGTGACTTTCTGATGACTGCCGGTGTAGACCAGGTAGCCCACCGCCGCCGCGGCGCCCAGGGCGATCCAGGGATACGTCCACGTGTAGCGTCCCCAGTCGACGATCGCCTCGGCCCCTGCGACCGACTCGCGCACGTGTGTATGGTGCTCGCGACGGATCACCGCCATTCGATGGTAGATCTCATCGACGTCGTTCGATCCCGTAGCCACGGTTCTCTCCCTGCGGTTTCCCGGAATCCGTCCTGAATGACTCCCGCGGAAAGGTACTATTCGCCGCGAGAACTTCAGAGACACCTCAACGCGGTTACAGCCCTGGCCAGACGACTAGGGTGAAGCTGACAGTAGAGTAACCGACCGCGCCGGATGGCGTCAGACGACGACCTGTCACTCGTCGAATTGCACACAAACGTAGTCGATCATCCCGAGACTGTTAGCGATCAGATGCGGCCCAGCAGCACGAGGATGAGCACAATGACCAACACCAGCCCCAAACCGCCGCTGGGGCCGTAGCCCCAACTCCGGCTGTAGCCCCACCGTGGAAAGGCTCCCACAAGGAGCAGGATCAAGACAATCAACAAAATCGTACCGAGCATAAGTTTCCCCTTTCGATATTCTGAGACCTTGTGAAGGCCGTGGCCTCAAACGCCACGGCACGGGCGTTCAACGGCCTGCGTCCTTGATTTTCTCACCGACGTTGTGCACGACGTCCTTGGTCTTCTCGGCAACGTTGTGCGCGGCGTCTTTGACCTTCACGCCGATATCGTGTGCAACGTCCTTGGTCTTGACCGCGACGTAGTGCGCGCTGTCCTTGACCTTAACGGCGACGTTGTGCGCAGCGTCCTTGACCTTCTCGGCCGCCTCGTGAATGTCGTCCTTCACCTTGTCACTCGTGTTCGACATGCTCCGGCTCCTTCTGCGATCGTGGGGAACAAAAAAAAAGCCCCCCCGCACGAAAAAACGTGCGGGAGGGCCACCTTGACTTTCGACTCTTCACCCCGCTTGAGTGAAGGTCATGGGCTATAGTAGATACAAGACGATCCGAGATGTCAATGGTCTACTTTGTTTTTCGCAAGATTCTCCAATGGCATGAGTCGTGGCTGAGCAGACATGCCCCGGTTCCTCGCGCGAGCTCACCGATGCGGTTGCCGAGAAGGTCGTTACCCGGACGCTGCAAACCAATTCCACGCACGCGAATCATTTTAACACTTGTGCCATAGTTAAAGCCACCGGCTTGTCGCAGTCAACCGTCAGTTGCACCCGGCAGACCTTCGCGGTGGAACACCACCAAACTGAGGCGTTCAAGCTATCCAATGACGTTCACTTCGTCGTCGGTCAGGATGCCCGGCTCGCAGATTACCGTACCGTACCCGCGTCCGAACGGCACGATGACCTTGAGGATGAACCAGAAGTGAGTCAGACTGCCCGCCATCACGAACAGATGGAAAAGGTCGTGGACACCGAAGACATTCGGCCAGAGGGTGGGCCAGCGTAGCAGGTTGAGCACTGCTCCCAAGCTGTAACATAACCCACCGAGGACCACCGGCAGCAACGCGCGATGTGATACGACCCGCGCAATCTGGGCGTAGCACACGACGACACCCCACCCCATGCCCAGGTACAGGCAGGTCCCCAGCGTGGGTGAGAAGCGACGACCGGACGCGATCACGGCGATCGCCGTGACCGCCGTGCCCCAGACCGAGATGAGGGTCCACGCCCTCCACCGCCCCCGCATGAGGTTCCAGGCCAGCGGGGTGTAGCTGCCCGCAATTAGTGCAAAGATTCCAATGCTGTCCAGGCGCACGAACATCGCGAGCCGGTTGGCCGGCAGTCGGACCCCGTGATAGAGGGTGCTGGCCGCGTAGCAGAAAACCAGGCTCAGGCCGTAGACAAGCAGGCTCAGCCGTTTGCCGGGTTCGCCTCCGCCGCGCCGCAAAAGGATCAGAGTGCCAGTCAGCGCAAGCATGAGCCCGGCAAAGTGTGTCCACGCGCTGGCCGGCTCGCGAAAGTCGAAGGCGTTCATGGCGCATCATCCGACTAAATCTATGAGTTTTCTAGTATTTTGCTTAAAGGTTAATACATTCCAAAACTCGCGGCTTCCGCGCAGTTCCGGGCCTTTGATCGTGGGATGACGGGCCGAACGGTTTCCAGGATTCTTCGACGGTGATCCGGCCCGCGTACCGTTTCTCGGGTGGCACCTTACCCCTACGACAACAAGAGGGCGACCGGGAAATGCGCGAACAGTTCGGCCATGGAGAGGGCGGGTTGGCCTTGCGAGTCCTCGCAGGTGAGGGTTTCACCCGTGAAGAGATTATGCCAGAGTGTTTTGGGCTCGACGTTGGGCAACAGGAGCCGCGTATTCTGCCAGACTTCCGCACCGAGGGGAAGGGCCTCCGGTCCCGGTACCAGACGCGTGAGGAGGCGCGGCACGGCCACAACGGCCTGTCGGTCGCCCAGGCGCCGGGAAAACCCGAACACGTGGTCCCGTCTGGCCCCGGTGGTCTCGGCCGGGAAGTAGTCGCCGGTCGAGAACAGTCCCGGGTGGTCGCGGCGACACCGGAGGGCCTGAGCGGTGACGTACAGTTTGATGCGACCGTCCTGCTTCCCGTGCGTCAGTTCGCGCGCCAGCGCTCTCCGATCCGACCCGGCCTCGGCCGATCGTCCCCGCAATGCCCTGAGCAACTCCTGCCGGGCTTCGTAGTCCACGGGACGGCGGTTGTCCGGGTCCACCAGCCGGAAGTCCCACAACTCGGTCCCTTGGTAGGTGTCGGGGACGCCCGGCAAGGTGAGTTTCAGTAGCGTCTGCGCCAGCCCGTTGAACAGCCCGAAATGGCTCACCCGCTGGTGGAACGCCCGCATGTCTTGCAGGAAGGGGCCGCTAAGCTCCTCGTCCAGGATGCGGGCGACGAACTGCCGGACGGCCTCATCATAGGCTTCGCAGGGGTTGATCCAACTGGTGTGAACCTTGGCCTCGTGCAGCGCCTTGACCATGTACTCCTGGATCCGCTTCACGAACTCGGCGTACTCCTCGGAGCCGCACGGACCGTTGGGCCAGGCGCCGAGGAGTGTCTGGTAAAGCAGATACTCCTCGTTCGCATCCGGCACGAAGAACTCATCGACGAGCGTACGGTGCGGTCCGTTGAAATGGCTCCAGCGCTCCAGGCACTCGCCCCACTCCTCCGGCAGTTCCGACAGGACGTTCAGGCGAGCCCGCACGTCCTCGCCTCTCTTGGTATCGTGCGTGGACAAGGGAGAGAGCGCCCGGGGCCATTGCGCCTGGCGGCTCTGGTTGAACTGGTGGACGGCCGCCGGGGTGAACCCGAAACGCGCCGGATCGCCTCCCACCTCGTTCAGCGCGAGCAGGCGGTTGTAGACATAGAACGACGTATTCTCCACACCCATGGCCATCACCGGAGCGGTGACCTGCTGAAACTTGCCGGCGAAGTGGCACTGCTCGGCCCGGTCTTCCTTCCCGGTCGACTCCGGGTCGCGGAGCAGGAGCACGTCACGTACGAAGCGGAATAGCGACATGCTCAGCGTCGGGTTCCGGACCGAGGCCTGGCGCACCGCGGCTTCCACATACTTGAGGTCCGGATCGTGGACCCCTTCCTCGGAGATATAAGAGCGGTAAACAGGAAAACAGGCGATGACCTCCGTCAGGGCGAGGCGCAGGCCGCTCAGGGTGAAGTCGCGGGACGAACGGTCCTGCTGCGCCAGGCGGTCGAGCTGGTTGGCCAGCATCTGGAACTCGCTGGCGAGCGCAGTCTGAAGGATGAGCCGCTTGTTTTCATACACCACTGCGGCGAAAGGGGCGGTCCCGGTTCTCTGCTGGTAGAGCCTCGTCATTGGCCTCTCGCCGTCCCGGTCGACGAAGAGGCCGTTCACAACGTTGAGGAAATCGTAACCGCTGGTGCCATGGGTGTCCCAGTCGGGCGGAAGCAACTCGCTGGCACCGAGGATCTTCTCGACGACGACGTAGAGGGGGCAACGTGGGAGTTCCGGGGCTCCGTCCAGGTCGGCCTCGCCGATGATCGCGAGGAGGGAATCTTCAAGCTCATTCCAATCCCAGCCGCGCCAGGCCGGGTCCGAACGAGCGACCTCTTGGGCGCAGGCCAGGACATAGTGCTGCTGGAGGCGGCGGAGGTACTGCTTGGGGTCGTACAGGCCATCGATGTGGTCGATGCGCAGACCATCGGCTTTGCCCTGAGCCAGCAGGCGCAGGATGAGTTCGTGAGTTGCGGCGAAGACCTCGGGCTTCTCCGTGTTCAGGGCCGCCAGTTCATTGATGTCGAAGAAGCGACGGAAGTTGATCTCGTCGGAGGCGACCCGCCAGAACGCGAGGCGGTAAGCCTGTTCGTCGAGTAAGTGTTCGAGCGCATCGAAACTGTGCGGTTCCCCTGCCACGCCGTTGAACAGAACCACTGTCTTCGCGAGGGAGTCGCGCACCTCGGCGCTCTTCTCGGTGAGCGCGGCCAGCCGCTGCTTGATCAGCTCCTTCTCGCGCTGGCACTCGTCCACCAGGGCAGGATTCGTCTCCGTACCATCGGGGAGCTGGGACACGGCGATCAGGATGCTTTGATACTCGTCCAGGGCCGCGACATCCGCGTCCAGGGCCGGTTGCATCACTTCGAGGTTAATTCGCAGGATTCTTGCGTAGCTGTGAGGCGCGACCGGGAAGCGCTGGTCGCCGTAATGGAGCGTGAAGGCTCCGAGAGCGTAGGCCAGGCGTATCCGCTGGGCCTCCAGGGCCTGACCGTACGGCTCGCCGAGGACCGGCAGAAGGACGCGGTTGCGCTGTTTCGGGCGCGGCGAGTCCTGCCAGCCGATGTCGAAATATCCCGCATACGGAGACGACGGGCCGTTCTCCAGCACGTCGTTCCACCAGGCATTGTCGTTGCCGGCAATCCCCATGTGGTTGGGCACGATGTCGAGGATCTGGCCCATCCCGTGGGCATGTAGCGCAGCGACGAACGCATCGTATTCCGCCTCAGAGCCGATCTCGGGGTTGAGCGCCCGATGGTTGGTAATATCATAGCCGTGCTGGCTGCCCGCCCGCGCCTGGAGGTAGGGTGAGGCGTAACAATGGGTGATGCCCAGCTCGCTCAGGTAGGGGACGATGGCACAGGCATCACGGAACGTGAAACCGGCATGGAACTGCAAGCGGTAGGTCGATTCGGGGAAGCGCTGCCGCTGGGCAAGGCGTTGGGCCGTCTTCTGGAGCAGGTCTTCGACCGTTGGCATCGGTAAAGGTGCCTCACATCAGGTGCCGAACCAACACCCCGACCAGGAGAGCCGGTTTGAGGCATCCTCGTGATTCTCTGCGCGAAGGGGCTCCACTCGCGCTTACGAGACAGCCTCCCCGGTTTCCGCCGCCGTCCGGATCTGCAGGACCGCCAGCGACCTCCCTTGTAGCGGATAAAGCTCCCCCGCGCCCATGGGCTGCGCCGCGCCGGCGGGCCCGGTCGTGTCGAACACGCGTTCCCAGTGGTGCTCGGCCTTCGTCGCGGGCAGCTTGAACGGGATCGGTTCGAAATGGGCGTTGAACAGCAAGAGCAGCGTCTCGCCGACGATCGGCTCGCCATGCTCGTCCTCGTCGCCGATCAGGTCGCCAGCCAGGCGCACCCCGAGGCAACGGGCGAAACCAGTGTTCCAGTCCTCGTCCGTCATCTCCTCCCCTGCGGGGCTGAGCCAGGAGATGTCCTTGATCTCGGAGCCGCGGATGGAGCGTTCGAGGAAGAAGCGCCGACGATGGAAGACGGGCTGCTCGGTCCGGATGCGCGCCACCGTGCGCACGAACTCCAAGAAGCCTTTCTGCTCCTCATTCAACTCCCAGTTCAGCCAGGTCATTTCACTGTCCTGGCAGTAGGCGTTGTTGTTACCGCCCTGCGAGTGGCTCAATTCGTCGCCTCCGTAGATCATCGGCACCCCCTGCGACAGCAGCAGCGCTGCCATCAGGTTGCGCTTCTGCGACACGCGCAGCGCGTTGATGGCCGGGTCGTCGGTCGGGCCCTCCGCGCCACAGTTCCAGCTATTGTTGTCGTTGGCCCCGTCCTTGTTGTCCTCGCCATTGGCCTCGTTGTGCTTGTCGTTGTAGCTCACCAGGTCCTGGAGCGTGAAGCCATCGTGACAGGTAATGAAGTTGATGCTGGCGTGCGGCAGCCGGCCGCTCCAGGCGTACAGGTCGCTGGAGCCGGCCAGCCGCGTCGCGAACTCCGAGGCCGTGCCGCCGTCTCCCTTCCAGAAGCGGCGGACGCAGTCGCGGTACTTGCCGTTCCATTCGGTCCAGAGCACCGGGAAGTTACCCACCTGATAACCACCTTCGCCGACGTCCCACGGCTCGGCGATGAGCTTGACCTGGGACAGCACGGGATCCTGGTGGATGACGTCGAAGAACGTCCCCAGCCGGTTGACCGCGAACAGCTCGCGCGCCAGCGTGCTGGCCAGGTCGAAACGGAAACCGTCGACGTGCATCTCAATAACCCAGTAGCGCAGGCTGTCCATGATCAACTGCAGGACGCGCGGGTGCTGCATGTTGAGGGTATTGCCGCAGCCGGTGAAGTCCATGTGGTAGCGCGGATCGTCTGGATTCAGCCGGTAGTACGAAGCGTTGTCCACCCCGCGCAAGGACAGCGTTGGCCCCAGTTGATTGCCCTCGCCGGTATGGTTATAGACGACGTCGAGGATGACCTCGATGCCAGCGGCGTGCAAGGCACGCACCATCATCTTGAATTCCTGAACCGACTCGCGCGCGGAGTCGCGGGTGGAACAGCGGAGGGCGGGGGCGAAGAAGGCCAGGGTGTTGTAGCCCCAGTAATTGCAACGGCCCTTCTCGACCAGGTGGCGGTCGTCGACGTGGTAATGGACCGGCATCAGCTCCACCGCAGTGACGCCGAGGCTGCGCAGGTGCTGGATGGCCGCCTCCGAGGCCACGCCCGCGTACGTGCCGCGCAGCTTCTCGGGTACGTCCGGATGGCGCTGGGTGAAGCCCTTGACGTGCAGTTCGTAGATCAGTGTTTTGTGCCAGGCTGTCCGCGGCGGGTGGTCGTCGCCCCAGGTGAAGGCCCCGTCGACCACCACCGCCAGCGGCGCGAAGGAGGCGCTGTCGCGCTCGTCGAGGGAGAGATCGGCTTCAGAATCACCGAGCTTGTAACCGAACAGGCAATCGTCCCAGCGCAGGTCGCGGCCGATGGCCTTGGCGAAGGGGTCAAGAACGAGCTTGTGCGGATTAAAGCGGTGACCCTTCCGCGGCTCGTAGGGCCCGTGGACCCGGTAGCCGTACAACTGTCCGGGTTTGACGTCGGGCAGATAAGCGTGCCAGACCTGATCGGTTTGTTCGCGCACCTGGATGCGCTGGGCCTCCGCCGTCGCCTCAGGCGAATCGAACAGGCACAGTTCCACTTTGGAGGCATGCTCGGAGAAAAGCGCGAAGTTAACACCCTTGCCATCCCACGTCGCGCCCAACGGAAAGGGTTGCCCTGGCCATACTCTCATGCATGGTTCTCCTCGCGTGGGCTTCTACTTTCGTTGCCAGAGGGGCCGGTCGTGAATCGTACTTTGAACGGCCTCTCAGAGCCAGTAGTCGCGCGGTCAACGGGTCGAAAGCCAAAGAGGTCGCGTGTGTTGATCCGATCAGGTCAGATCGCGGTCCGCCTTTGCCCCAAAAAATTGCCTGGCGCCCAACAGATTGTGCGCGAATGTGGGAGACCTGGGGTGGCCGGGGCAGAGGAGGCCGGAAGGCCGACGTGCCCCGGAAGCGTCTCGCGGCCCACCGGGGTACGTGGAGCTGCGCTCGCCTTTGCCCCGGCCACCCATCCCGCTCGTCGGGGCGCACGAACTGTTAGGCGCCAGGAAAAATTGCGGTTCATCCGGATCTTGCGCGCGCCGCCACTGAGGATCGGCCGCACGTTTGGCTGGGTGGATGCGGTTGAAAATCTTCGGGGGCGGGACCAGAGGCCCCAGTTCCCGCCCCCGGACCCCCACCCCCTTCCCTCTTCTCTGTTCCGGCCACCACATCGGACCCCGACCGGCAGGGTGCGGCGCGCGCGAAAACCGCATGAGCCAAAATTGCTTGTCACGTCACGGCCCACTGAGCGGAAAGGGACATCGACCAGATCGCGGAACTCACCAGACAGACGGTCCCGAACCGTTGCCCATTAGCGACCCGGGAGGCAACTCGGAGAGAAACACGAGTACGGAAACGTGAGCGTTGAACGCTTCGGTCGGATCGACCGAACAGTGTGAGGCCGGTGCATGCTTTCGCCTGATGACCGCCTTCTGAGCATCGAGCGCAGCGTGAGCCTTCGCCACGGGTTTGTCGTTCGGCACAAGTCTTGTCAGGCCGAGCGTCGCCCAAGAACTGGCGGCACACGTGATGGGTGTCAGGAGTGTTGCGCTCGCGGGCGAGCCGTCCGGGGTGGACCGTGAGGTCATCGGCCGCCTGCCGTCCGATTTTTGCGCCGCGACCAGGAAGTCAATCCCGCGCTGGTAGTTGGGACGCTCGGCCGTAAAACCCGCGAGCGACAAGGCGTATAACGTCTGGCAAATGGCAAAGGCGTCGCTCTTCAACTCCGGAACGGTATGGCTCCAGCCGCCGTCAGCGCATTGAAGAGCCCGCAGTTCGTCGATCGTCGTTCGCAGGGCTTCGCGCGGCTTGCCAGAGCGAGTTCCCAAGATGACCTTCAGAACCTTGTCTTGGTGAGTAATCGGAACGCTCGGCGCCTTCGAGACAAGCTGCGGCTTTCGACAGTGCTTCGCGTTGCGGTTTTGACCCGTCAGGCCCGGTTGTCCCTTGGAGCGCCATGACAATTCAGGCGACGTCGGTCGTCTGCCTTTCGTTAATCGGCGGCCGTCGCAGGATAGAGAAGAACTCCCAAGAGCCGTCGGGCTTCTGCTTATTGACGATTTTTTCCGCGATCAGCTCCAGGCTCAGTTTTTGCCCCTCTGTCAGAGCGGGCAGCGACTGTGCGGCGACCGCCAGCATCGGCAGCCCCATGTTTAGACCTCGAGACTGGGGGCGTGGGTCGGATGGGGTAGCCAGATCGAGGAAGATCTTCGAGGCGAGCAACTTGTCCTTACTGCCCAGCATCGACTCGACGGTAGCCGCCACGAACGTCTTGTCCTTCGAGTACCCCTGGCGTTCGGCTTCTCCCAGTGCCCACAGAGGCAATCGCACATGATGCCACACTGCGCATTTGCGCGCTTTTAGCCAGGAAGTGCTCGCGGTTTGCAGATACTTTATGGCGAGATCGACCGTATGCTGGGCCTGGAATGTTGTTGGGTTCTCCCTTCTTAGGCGCTCATTTCCACCAAGCTGACATCACGTCCGACTCCTCCTCTTGATACCATCCCGACCCCACCGGCAGGGCGTAAACCATTCGATGGGACGTTGCGCCGGACGGACGGCTATGCGGTTCTGAGGTTCTTGAGGACGACGCTCGCGGGCGTTGAGCTGGACCTCACCCGCTCGCCGAGCGGTCAATGGCCACATCGCGTCAGGATCGTGGTAGCTTCGTGGAGGCATACCGAGTTGGGTGACGGTTCGGTGGGCGATGCGATGCCTCCCGCGGGCCTTTGGGTACTTCCCAGGGCAACTTGACAGAACTGCTCTTCCACCGACGTCCACAAGGCGGCGTGAGCTTTGCAACAACACATCAGCGCTGCTATACTTAATTCTTAGACGCCCGAACCGCGCCGCTGTCCAACTCCCCCTGGGGGAGAGAGGTGTCCCCTTCGCAGCAGCGAGGCGGCCACACACGGCGATGACGGCATCCGAAAGGAACGACCAATGACCAACGTTCAACAACCGGGATGGAGGACGACCGATCCGAGCGTGGGTTCCGACTCACGAGCCCTTGATCGCTTCGAGGATGAGGGCGTCCCCGGGTCGAAGGACACGCGTGACATGAGACGCCCCGATCCCCCATCGGCGGCCTCGGTCGGGGGTGTCATCGGTCCGGAAAGGATCAGCGTGACGCCGGGCTCCACGGCCGGCGCGTTTCAGGTCCATCGTCGCGACATTCCCGAACTGCACGCCGAAGGGGCCACGCCACGCGAGGCCGCCGCCAATCTGGCCCAGGACCTTGCCCGAGAGATCGAGGGCGTGACGGATCACCACCACCGCGGGCTGTTCGAGGGGATCCTTGACGATGTTCGGGCCTTTGTCGAGCGGAGTCCTTGACCGCGCGCGAGGACCGCCCGGGGCCCGTGCAGGACCGGATGCGCGCTATGAGAGAGATCGTCGAGCGAACACGAGGGCATGACGAGTCCCGGCAGGGACCGGCGTCAGTATTGCTCCATCCGCCGGGTCCGCCGCTCCAAGATGGGAATGATGAGCTCGCGATAGCGATACCTGAAGGCCATGGGGACGAGCTAGGCCGTTCAGTTCGGCCGAGCCTGCCGCGCCTCGAGCACGGCGCGCGTCCCGATGTCGACTGCCCCGCTCTTGAACGGCCGCACCCGATCGTTGAGGTAATGGATTTCGTCTTCCGGGAAGATGACGAGCACTTCCCGTCCCCGGATCACCAACTCGACGGCGTAGCGCTTCGCCTCCTCGTTTTGCGACCCACCGCGCTCGACCGAGAAAGCCCCGAGTCGTTGGAGCGACCAGCCCGCGACCCCATACTCCTTCATCGAAGGCTTCACGATTCATCATGAAGAGGAACCGGCGGCCCGAGCGGTGGGACAGTTCCTGGCAGACCTTGAAGTCGGTTTCGTCAGCCCGATTGGCGGTGAGGAGGATGCCTGCCCCCGGAGGCAGTGCCAGCAGCACGTCCAGGTCGCGTGGCTCAAGCTGGAGTCGATTGCGCCGAGCAAGGTCGAATCGGAGGAAGATCTGGGCGGCCCGGATGATCCACCCCCGGGGCTTGGCAGGTCGAAAGCTCGGCCCCTCGGACATCGTTCCGCCAGGTCCTCCACGACTTCAAGCTCGCGTCCAATCTTCCAGGATGGCCCTCCTCGCGAGGGCCATCGTGGACGGACAGTCCGCGATTTCAGTCCAGGATCCCATCCCAGAGGAGGAGTTCTCCGTCAACGGATCTGACCGCCTTGACCCCACCGTCCTGTGAGACGATCAAGCCGACCGCCTGCTCGCACCTCTGGCACATCGAGAACACGGATTGATGGCGCAGTCCCCATTGATCGCACGCGTATCGGATGCCGGAGACGGCATCTAATATGGTCGCTCCGGGGGGCAACAGCACGGGGAACCGCACGCCGAAACCCTGAATCCGCAAATGATCATCGAGCAGGACGGCTCCATCCACAGCCGCCAGCAGACTGATTTGATTCAACCTGCGAATCAACCTGCGGCTCGCCAGCCGGAGTGTCGTCTCGGCCCGCCGTTGCTCCGACTCGCTTGCCCGGTCGGATGGGATCGCCGGCAGTTGCGAGAGACGGCTCAGTGCTTCGTGATAGGCCACGATCTCCCCGGCCAGCCCCGCGTGCTCGGCCACGGTGTAGGTGACGAGGGCCTGCGATTCATCGATCGCCGCGCGAGCGATCACGACGCTCCCGCCATGCCGTCTCGACCGAATTCGTTCCAGGATGGCGACGACGGACGTGGTGTAGACATCCAGCAGCGAGCGCCATCCGGCGTCCCCGTCGCTCGAGGCCGGCGGGGTTCGATGCACGGGCAAGTGCCCGAGATCACCGATCAATTGGCGGAAGAACATGCCTAGCGGGTCATGAACATCCCGCAGCGGGTTTTCCTTGGGCACGACGATCCGCCCCTCCCGGAGCCGCACCAGCCCTCTCTGGCCCCGGGAGACGGTCAACGCCCCCGGCCCATCGATGGCGATGGTGAGGCAGTCGGGCGGCAAATCCGCCTCCCCGACCGGAGCATCGGGAGGATCGCCGGTGGAGTACTGGGTCCACGCATAGCCGTGCTCGAACAGACCCCAGATCCGGAGCGATCCATCCCCCTGATCGCAACCGATCAGGGTTCGGCGGATGTCAGCGACGGGGGCCAGCCGCACGAGTTGGTCGTCTGTCAGCGCCAAGGGACGCTCGAAGCGCAGCAGCGCCCCGTCGGGCACCTCGGCAATGGGAGCGTAGGCCACCGCGCAATCGACCGCGCGCCGCTCATCGGTCCGGAGCGAGGCATGGTAGCAGATTTCCAGAAGTTCCAGGAGCTGGTGCTCGGGGGGTAACTCGAAACCTTGACGTGCCTGGACAGCGTCCCAGCGGTCCTTGATTCCACCGAGCAAGTCCTTGGGAAAGGCATAGCTGGCCACCCGAGCCTTCTCCTCGGAGCCTCGTTCCGACTCTCATTCATGGGCCGGCTTTTCCCGCCCGGTGGCCGGCGTCACTGACGGACTGCGGTTTGTTCAGTCCGGCTTGTCGGCTTATCTCCGGCCGTCATCATACCAGAAGTTCGAATGATCCCGTCGCGCTCCATGGTCGTCAGCAAGAGCGACGGGGCCAACGGCAAGAGCAGACTCAACATGACGGCCCTCCTCCCCGAGCGGCGGCCAGGTCAATTTAAGTGATCCCTCGCCGCTGGCGTTGGGCCTGCACGGTCGGAAGTTTCACGTCCCAGGCGAGTCCCAGGCGGGCGAGGATCCAGATGACCCAGTAACTCACGTCGATCTGCCACCACCGGAGTCCGTGACGAGCCGAGGTCGGGAAGGCGTGGTGGGTGTTATGCCACCCCTCACCCAGCGCCAGGACGCCGAACACGGCGTTGTTCCGGCTCTCATCGTTGCTCCGGTACGGCCGAAAGCCCCACAGATGGCAGGCCGAATTGACGCTCCACGTCACGTGATGGACGAGAAAGATGCGAACCAGGCCGCCCCAGATCAGCCCGGTCCAGACGCCCGCCCAACTCCCCGTCATCAGCCCCCCGAGGACTGCCGGGATCAGGAGTCCGAGGGCGATCCACACCGGGAACAGTGTACTCGCTATT
>DAIDJG010000207.1 GCA_027451445.1 Singulisphaera sp. | reverse complement strand
GGAGTGCCGCGCCGCATGGAGAACCCTTCGGACCGCAGCGACGACGAAAAGCTGGCACGCGAGTTCGGGATCACGGCCAACCCCCTGCACCGGGTGTTTCGGCGGTTCTCAAACTTCGCGATTTCGTTCTCGACCATCTCGGTACTTACGGGGACTGTCCTCCTTTACGGCTACGGGCTGAAGTTCGCCGGTCCGGTCGTGAACACGATCGGCTGGCCATTGGCGAGCGTGCTGACGCTCTGCGTGGCCGCGTCGATGGCCGAGATCGCCTCGGCATATCCGACGGCGGGCGGCCTGTACTACTGGGCGTTTCGGCTGGGCGACCGGCGATGGGCCTGGTTCACGGGTTGGATGAACATGATCGGACAGGTCACGATGACCGCCGCAGTCAATATCGCGGCGGCCATGTACCTGATCGGGGCGATCACGCAGTCCCTCGGGATCACGTCAGTTCCGCTGATCGGCTGCGCGCCGACGAACTGGTACTTCCAGGTCATCGTGATGGCGCTCATCACACTGCCACAAGTCGTTATCAATGTATTCAGCGTCCGCCTGGTACGGCTCTTGAACGATGTGAGCGTCTACTGGCACGTCTTCGGCGTTTTGATCATCGTGGCGTTGCTCCTGGCGCTGGGCACGCACCACAACGGGGCCGCGTTTCTGTTCTCGACGGCGACGCCGGTCTCACCGCTCGAAGCTTCATCGGCCGAGTTGGCAGGAACGACAGCGCCCGCGCTGGTGGTCGGCGAGTTCACATTCGCGTCGCCTCTTTTTGCGCTCGTTCCCGGTCTTCGATCGTTCTACACGTCCGCACCGTTTGCCCTGGTCTTCCTGCTCGGATTGCTGCAAGCACAATGGACGTATACCTCGTACGACGCGTCCGCGCATCTCGCGGAGGAAACCATCGATGCCGGACGAACCTCGGCGCTCGGGATCTTTCATTCCGTCGCCATTTCGGCAGTTGCCGGGTACGTCCTCTTGCTCGTGCTCACCTGGTCAATCCCTCGTGGAGACGTCGCGACGACGGCGCGGGATCCCTATCCCGTGCTGTACATCGTCGCGGAGAACCTGAGAGCCTACCCTCGCCTCTCCGACTTCATTGCCGTGATCATCGGCGGCGCGATGTGGTTTTGCGGCCTGGCGTCGATCACCGCGATGTCGCGGATGTGGTACGCCATCGCACGCGACAATGGGATCCCCTGGGTCTCGGGTTGGCTCAAACAGGTTCCGGAGCGGTATGCGACGCCCGTCCCCGCGATTTTGTTCACAAGTGGCCTGAGCATTGCCATCTGTCTCGTTGCAGCCGCGTACTCCGTGATCACGTCGATCAGCACGATTGCCCTCTACCTCGCCTACGGGATCCCGATTTACTTGAACCTCCGGAATAAACGACGTGGGCAAGGCGAATTCACCACCGCAGCGAGCGCAGCCTGGTTTCTGGGACGTTGGGGAACGTGGCTGAACGGCGTGGCGGTGGTCTGGGTCGCGATTCTCAGCGTGGTGTTCTGCTTGCCGCCGAACGAGTTGGTACTCTGGTCCTTGCTCGGAATGCTGATTTTGCTCACGATTTACTGGGAATTGGCGAAACGCTCGTTCGAGGGACCTCCCCACCC
>DAIDJG010000206.1 GCA_027451445.1 Singulisphaera sp. | reverse complement strand
TGGGACGTACGATCCGGCACGCCCAAACTCGAGATGGGTGGTCTTTCCGATTGCGTGAAGGCGCTTGCGTTTTCTCGCGATGGAAAGAGTTTCGCGTGGGGTGGCCGGTCGGACGGAATGGCGGCGTTCCACGATGTCGCGACGGGTGCAGAGATCACCCGGCTGGTCGGACACACCGGCGCGGTGAGAGGCATGGCGGTCGCGCCGAACGGGTTGGGCCTGGCCACGGTGAGTGCGGATCGAACGGTCAAGTTGTGGGATATGCCTGAGTCCGAGATGTCGTTGAAATCCAAAGGGTCACGTATGTTAACCCTCGGGAGCCCGAGATGATGCGCTACCTTCGGTACTGGATCGGAGCGGCGGTGCTGGCAAGTGCCAGCCACCTGGCGGCCGAGGTGTGGGCCGCCGAAGGGGGACGGGCCATACAAACGGGCGCCGACGCCAAGCCCGCCGCCTTGAGCCCCGCGGTCCGTGATGCACTTGCGCTGACCGCGAAGGTCGATGACTACTTGTCGTCGAAGTGGACCGAGTCGAACGTGCGTTCCGCCGCGCCGGCCGACGACGCCGAATACATGCGGCGTGTCTACCTCGACCTCGTGGGCAAGATCCCAACCGTCACCGAGGCGCGTGAATTCCTTGAGGACACGCGCTCCGACAAACGGTTCCGGCTCGTTGAGACGTTGCTTGAGAGCTCCGCGTATCTTACACGAACGACGGAGACGTTCCGCGCGATTCTGCTGCCGGAAGCGGATACCGAGGCTCAGGTGAGGCAGCTCGCACCGACGTTCGAGGCGTGGCTGCGCAAGCGCGTCTCCGAGAACGCGGGGTACGACGAGATCGTCCGGGAAGTCCTCACCGTGCGGCTCGGCGGTCGCGGCGGCCGCGGCGGGAACGCGTTCGACCCCAAGGCCGAGCCATCGCCCTTGGCGTTTTACGTGGCGAAGGACGGTAAGCCCGAGAACCTCGCCGCCGGCGCTTCGCGGGTCTTCCTCGGCATTCGCCTCGAATGTGCGCAGTGCCACAATCATCCGTTTGCGCGATGGAAGAGAGAGGAATTCTGGGGCCTGGCGGCGTTTTTTGCGGGCGTCGCGAAGCAAGGGCGGGAGGATGCGAATGGGCCGATCCGGGAAACGGCGGGTCGACACGAACTCGAGATCCCCGGGATCAAAAAGGTCGTTCAAGCCTCATTCCTGGCAGATGAGAAGAAACCGAACTGGAACCGAAGTGGGCGGGGAGCGCGCGAGCAATTCGCCGACTGGGTCCTGGGAGAAGATAATCCTTACTTCGCGCGTGCCGCGGTGAATCGCATCTGGGCAAGGTTTTTCGGCATCGGGCTGGTCGACCCCGTAGACGACATGGGTGAAGAAAACCCGCCGGTCCACCCGGAACTGCTTGATATGCTGTCAAAAGAATTTCGAGGACACCGTTACGACTTGAAATATATGATCCGTGCCCTCACGGCCACCAAGGCCTATGGCCTGACCAGTGCGGTGGGGCGTTCGGAGACGGCTTCGCCCCAGATGTTCGCCGCGATGCCCGTGCGCAGCCTCTCGGCGGATCAGTTCTTCGAAACCCTGGCGCAGGCGACCGGTTTCCGCGAGAACGCGCCTCGAAATCCGTTCTTCGACGGCACGACGAAGGGTCAGTTCTTGCAGTTGTTCGCCAATCGGGACGAGAAGCCGACCGAGGGACAGACGTCGATCCTTCAGGCCCTGGCGCTCATGAACGGTTCGCTCATGACGAGCGTCACGACGATGGAGACAGGCGACACGCTCGCGGCCGTGGCGGAGGCGCCCTTCCTCGACACCGCCGAAAAGATCGAGGCGCTGTATCTCGCGGCGTTGACGCGCCGCCCGCGATCCGAGGAGCGTAAGATGCTCGTCGAATACGTCGACGGCGGGGGACCGGCGAAGGACTCGACGAAGGCGCTCGCCGACGTGTTCTGGGCTTTGCTGAACAGTCCCGAGTTTCGGTTCAATCATTGATACTCGTTTTTAATTAGTACAAACATTTACATTTACGTGATCGACGACTTCCCGGCAACGCTCGTTGGCGTGGCCGGCACTCTTGCGAGGAGTTGCCATGAATCGAAAGAACCGCTCTGCGTTTCGCCTTTCGCGCCGCGAGATGTTGCGGCTGGCGACGGCTGGCGTCGTCAGTTTCTCGACGTCCGGCTGGATCGAGTCGCTCGCGGCGGATACCGCCAAGGATCCCAAGCGGCGCAAGTCATGCATCCTGCTCTGGATGACGGGCGGACCGAGCCAGATTGACACGTTCGATCCCAAGCCCGGGCATGCGAACGGCGGCCAGTTCAAGGCCATCGAGACGTCCGTTCCAGGGATTCGGATCAGCGAGCACTTGCCGAAGCTGGCGCAGCAGATGAAGGACATCGCGATCGTCCGCTCGATGAGCACGAAGGAAGGGGACCACGGACGCGCGACGTTCAACCTCCGCACGGGTTACATGCCCCAAGGGCCGATCCACTACCCCACGCTCGGGTCGTCGGTCTCCAAGGAACTGGGCTCGGACGACGCCGAGATTCCGAATTTCATCAGCATCGCTCCCGTGCGAGCATTCAACCCGGCCGCGTTTGGTCCCGGCTTCCTGGGCCCGCAATATGCGCCTTTGGTGGTTGGCGAGCGGGCCTTGATGGATCCGAAAGCCGGCGGCGATGCGCGGAATCTCTCGTTCCGGGTTGAGAACCTGAATACGCCGTCGGACGTCGATCAGCCTCGATCCGACGCGCGATTGGGACTGCTGGACTCGCTCGGGAAAGACTTCCTGGCGCAGCACCCCGGGATCACGCCTCTCAGCCACCAGGATGCGTATCAGCGTGCTGTGCGTCTGATGCGTTCAACGGCGGCCAAAGCCTTCGAGCTAGACCAGGAGCCGGCGGCCGTGCGCGACGCATACGGGCGGACGGCGTTCGGACAGGGGTGCCTTTTGGCGCGGAGGCTGGTGGAGCGCGGGGTGCCGTTCATCGAGGTGTCGCTCAACTCGTCCGAAGGCGCGATGGGGTTCGGCTGGGATACTCACCAGCAGAACTTCGACGCTGTCAAGAAGCTGAGCGAGGTGCTCGACCCGGCGTGGGCCGCGCTAATGAACGACCTCCGCACCAAGGGCCTTCTCGACTCGACGCTCATCGTGTGGATGGGCGAGTTCGGGCGCACGCCCAAGATCAACAAGGACGCGGGGCGCGACCACTTCCCGGGTGCCTGGTCGACGGTTCTGGCAGGAGGCGGCATCAAGGGTGGTCAGGTGATCGGCAACACCGGCGTGGACGGCATGAAGGTCACGGATCACCCGGTTGCGGTCCCGGATCTGCTGGCTACGGTCTGCAAGGCCGTGGGTGTCGACCCGCTCACGCAGAACATGTCGGACGTGAGCCGGCCGATCCGGATCGTCGATCCCAAGGCGAACCCCATCCAGGAGGTCCTGGTATGAGCGTCCCACTCAGGTTGGCGGCGGTCACGGGCCTGCTCCTCGCAAGTTCTTCCTTCGTTCGGGCGGCGGATGTGACGGCGGCGCCGACGACCGCAAAAGAGGATGAACGCGAGTCGATTCAGGACGTGGTGTTCTTGAGCGAAATTCGTCCGGTCTTCATTCGCTTGCGGATCGATGCTGAGGGGAAGGGATTCCGATCGGCTTGGTTGGAATCGATCAAGTCGCTGCACACCTACCTCGATCGCGACGGCGATGGCACCTTGACGCGGGAAGAAGCCGAGCGCGGTGGACTACCTGCGATGGTTCGAGGCGCGACCGGCGGCGCCGCGGCTCTGCCCACGGCGGAGCTGGATACGAATCCCAAGGACGGTAAGATTTCGCTCGAAGAGTTGGCCGAAGTGCTGCGCCCGGCTCTTGGCCCGTTCCGCGTCCAGGTGGGCCGTGTCGCTGTCGAGCGGGCCGATGCGCTCTTTAACCACCTCGACCGGAACAAGGATGGGACGCTGTCGAACGAGGAACTCGGCGCGGCGGTCTCCTCGCTCCGGCGGTTCGATCTCGACGACGACGAGCTCATCGACACCAATGAGCTCGAGCCGTTTACGAATCCGCTCCAGATGCAGCGCGAAGAGATGCTTCCGACGCGCGGACGAATTGCCAACATCCCTCCCGTGATCGAGCTTTCCAGTGACGAGCCGTCGTTGCGCCCGGTACGCATGCTGTTGAAGCGCTATGACCGAGGGGCCGAGAAAAGCCCGGCGGGGGATAATAAGCTGAGTCTCGCCGAGTTGAAAATCGAGCCGAAAGACTTCGAGGCGGCCGACAGCGATCGCGATGGCACTCTCGATAGCGAAGAGACGAGGCGCTTTCTGGCGCAGGTCAAACCGGACCTCGAGGTCGTGGTCAAGCTCGCCGATAAGGGGGCGTCCAAGATCGAAGCCGTGGGCACCGGCTCCAAACCCTTGCCCGCGGGCGTCAAGGTCGAGCGGCTGTCGGCCGGCGATCTGGAGGTGTCGGTCGGCGAAGTGAGTCTCGAATTCCATGCGGAATCGGGCGAAAACGGTGTCGAGAGCGCCAAGAGCTTCTACGCCAATCAGTTCGCCGCGGCCGATCAGGACAACAACAAATATCTTGAAAAGACGGAAGTCAAGGATAACGAGTCGCTCGCGACGTTGTTCGAACTGATGGACAAGGACGGCAACGGCAAGCTGTACATGGACGAGGTCAACGGCTTCGTCGAGCACGAGGCCAAGACCGCGCAGAGTCAGATGGTGCTCAATGCCGCGGACCAGGGTCGCGCGATTTTTGCGATCATGGACCTGAATCGCGATCGGCACCTCGGCACTCGTGAGATCCGCGGCACGATGTCACGCGTCTCGTCCTGGGACCGCAATGGCGACGGCAAGGTCAACGCGGACGAGATCCCGCACCACTATCAGCTTGCCATCGGCCGCGGGCGGATCACTCCTGTGGGTGCAAATATCGTCGCTCGACGCGAAATGGCGCAGACCGAGACCGAGAAATCAGGCGACGGCCCGGCCTGGTTCCGGAGAATGGACCGCAACCGGGATGGCGATATCTCCCCGCGCGAGTTCCTCGGAACGCACGCACAATTCGAGACGATCGATGGCGACCATGACGGTCTCATCAACGCGGCGGAAGCGGAAACCGCGAAGGCGAAATCGAAGGGGTGAGCCGCTGGCTCGAGCCCCTGCAAACGGCCGGTCGTCAACCTCTGGATTTGATCTGGAGGGAGGCGGCCGGCCGATCGTTTTCGGGCTCTCATTCGAGATTGGCGATCCAACGGTTCATGTAGGTCTCACGCGACTGAGGCACCGGAGCGAGCATTTGTCGCCGCAAGGTTTCCTTTCGCTACCGTTCGACGGCCGATTTCGTTGCGATCTATCCGTGCAAGGCCGTACTGCCGGCTTCCTCAACTTGCGCTCGTGATCACGGCAACGAACTTAATAGCCTTGCGGGAACTTGGGACGCGCCCGAGTTCCGGCTTCTGTTTGCGCATCGACTTGGCGTCTGCGACGATCTCGTTTAACCCGAGGCGCGTCGCACGCCATCCCACGACCCCACCCGCCTTGTGCGGGTGGTGAAGAAGGTCTGTGGCTAGACGCGTTGCATCAGCGCATACGACCCCGCCCGCCTTGTGCGGGTGGTGAAGAAGGTCTGTGGCTAGACAACGACCTCAAGCCCAACGATGTTCCTTCGCGCGGTCGCCCGTCTCTAGCCAGTGACCTCCTTCACCAGCCACGCAAGGTGGCTGGGGTCGAGGAACACGATACAAGGCATGATCCGCGAGGGGCTGGGCTAGCCACAGACCTTCTTCACCAGCCACACAAGGTGGCTGGGGTCGGGGAGGCATGGCGCCTACATGACATCTACCCCGTCCCAAATTCGTGCAAGGTTATTTAGCGGAGCGTTGGGAGTCCATGGGTGGCGAAGTTCCGCGGTTCGTTGATCGACCCAAGGGATGTTGAGCGGCCGATTCGTGGTCGCTGAAAGCGGTCGGAGAACGCAGCATGGAACCGTTGACCGGTGCGGCGATCAGGGTTTCGAGTCCGATCCCCTGCTGGACGACAACGGCGAATTGCGGACGCGCCGTGCGGAATAGTAGGCCTCGTTCGGCGCGATCTTGACGACGTACGGCTTGTTCCAGACCGCGCGCTGATCGAGACGGAGCGTCGGCCCGGCGCGTGTGAGCTGAGCCGCGGCGAAGCGCCAGGTTGCAGCATCAGCGCCGTCCTTTTGGGCTTCGATCAGGAGGAAGACCTCCGGATTCGTGCCATGCGCGAACTCGAAGATGGCACCGTCCACGATGC
The DNA here is from genome assembly GCA_027451445.1 of Singulisphaera sp. Classification (GTDB taxonomy): domain Bacteria; phylum Planctomycetota; class Planctomycetia; order Isosphaerales; family Isosphaeraceae; genus DAIDJG01. Next base: position 13,358 of record DAIDJG010000206.1, on the reverse strand, counting down.
CGGATGGTACATCGTGATAGCGGTGCAGCGGACGCGCGAGAAGTCGGAGCGAATCCGTCTGCTTGGTCTTGGCGTAATACTCCTCGGCAGAAAACCGCTCTGAAAGCGCTTTCATCTGGCGCATTCGTTCGTTTTCGCTGTTGCCGGGGGCCGGAGAGCCAGGGATGCTCTGAAACGTCACGCCAGGGACGGCGGGGGTCCAAAGCAAACTCCCATCGGCGCGGGGTGGCGGCAGGTCGGACCAGGCGATGTCAAACCCTGAGCCACCCGAAACCTCGACCGGCCCAGTCGAGAGTGAAACGAATTCGTAGGCCCAAACCTGGTGGTGGTTGGGGTCGGGGTAGAGCTCGAGCGCGACGACCGCAGCCGGTCTCCCGGCTGTTCCGAAGATCCAGAGCGCACCGTCGCTCGCCTCTCGCGTGGGCTCGGACCACCGTCGAAGGGGCCGGTCGGAAAGGGGGGCTTCCGTGCGCTGGCCGTCCGAAACCTTGAAACCGTGAAGCTGGTGGACAAGTCCTTGCATCTCTTCCGCTCTTGTCGCGGAATCGTCCGCAAATGCCTCGCCTGCGAAGTGCAGGGTTGCAAGTGCGAATGCCAGTGTCGCGGCAGTCCCGAAGCACCTCACATCGATTCGATGAAACGGAATGCGCATCGAACGGCCCATCCTTCGCTTTTGGTGAGGCGGCAGTCGCGTATTCGCCCGGACGAACATGCCGCGATCAATTTACGCCAAGCCAAGCCGCCGCCTCCAGACCCATTCGACGGTCAGCAAGCCGATCAGGAGCGAGAGCAGCCACCATCGGCTCCAGACCGGAGCGCGTTTGATCTCCGGCGGGCCGATAACGCGCGGTAACGCTTCGATCATCGCCGAGAGATCCTGCGGTCCCTTTAGAACCTGTCCACCCGATCGCTCCGCGATTCGGCGCAAAAGGTCGTGATCGGGCATCGGATTCTGCTGTTCCGAAGGGTCGTCGAGGACCTGGACTTCGAGCGCTGTGCTGTCGACCTGAGTGTTGTTCTCATAGGCCGTGAGCTCAATCCGCAAGCCCTGGGTGAGCGAGACACCTGTGGGGAGCGCTTTGCCGTCGGCAATCGGCAGTTGAGTGGTGTAGGCCTTCTCGGCACTCCCTCGCGTGAGATCGAACTCTTCTCCCCAGGGGAGGAATGGTCCCTGTCCCTCGGACGACTTCTCGGCGGCGGTGGGTCGGTGCAGCGGAGAGGAGTCCGACGTGACGTCATTGGCCGATTTCGGCTCGATTGACACCGACACGCGATAGTCGAGCGTGGGCGCCGCGTTCTCGTCGAACGTTCGCGCCTGAATTGCAATGGGTTCACCCGGACGGTAGAGCCGCTTGTCGGTCTCGGCGAGCAAACGCCGACGGCCGATCGAGGAGTTTTCGGTGAGCCAGTAGACGACGTTGTGCCAGAACTTGTTGTAGTAACGCGCGTCATTGACGCCCCATTTCTGGGTGAAGTCGCTTGCCCAGCGGCGCGTGATGGCGGTGGTCATCACCATCGTGCGGCCCCGGCCATAAGGCTGGACCGCAATCGCGGGAAACGCCTCATCCCCTGCGCTGGTCGAGCTCCCTTTCGCGAGCAACTCGGCCGCCGACTTCAGCCTGCCGGTGTGGTTTGCGCCCAGGAAGTCAGGAAGGGTCTTCAGGAGGGCTCGGTTCTGAGAGTCGTCGGCGGAGATGTGCCAGATGGGGTGGGTCGATTTCGTGACGATTGGCTGGACGTTCGTCAGCGCATCGGTCCAGTCTCGGCCATCCGTCGAGAGCTCGACGGGCAGCATCTTACCCACGGAGGTGTCGTTCCAGGAACCTGACGCGAAGCTATTGGGTCCGCCGACCATGCACAATCCGCCCCCGCGCCGGGCGATCCATTCTTCGACCCAACCAAGATGCTGGTCGCTCAGCGCTTCGCGGGGGACGTTGCTCAGGATAATCGCGTCGTACGCGAACAGTTCGGAGGGGGTCTCCGGGAGGCCTCGGCCGCGTTCGTCTGCACGCACCAGCACCGAAAAATCGCCGCCGGCACCCGCAGGCAGGACCACCGTACACTCGACGTCCGGGTCTTGCACCAGCGCTTCCTGAAGCGCGGAGTAGGCGCCCTTGACCTGCTGTCCACCGAGACCGAACAGCCCGCTCCGCACCACATAGCGCTCGCTCGATCCTTCCAGGTAGAGCACCCGAATCTTGGTGTGATCGATGGACAAATCGGCCGTGAACGCGTTGTTGCTGGTCGAAATCTCGCCCGGCTGAGGGTCAATGAGTGCTGCGATCTTGATGTCCTGGTCACCCGACATGAACGTCAGAGGGTAGCTGTTGAGTCCGTCTTGCAGCACGATCGGGACGTGGGACAGCACTGTGCCCGGTTTGCCATCGGGTCCGACGGCGGCGATCTTGAGCTCGGTGCGCTGGCCCTTGTAGCCATAACTACGCAAGTAAACCTGTGCGGCCACCTGGGTCGACCGGCGCACGAGGTTCGGCGCCACCATGCTCACCACGGCAATGTCGCCGCCGACTTTCTCATCCCCGACCGGCACGACGTGGACGGGGATTTTCATGTTCCCATAGGCTTTAGCGATGACGTCCGAGCGCTCGGCGTCACGGGCCCGCCCATCGGAGAACACGACGACGGCCTGCGGCGGATTCTGGCCGAACCGGTTCGTGAGGCCTTCGAGGGAGCCCGAAAGTAGCGTGTCGGCATCGGTCGGTGCGGGTACCGGTTCGGCAGCGACGGGGGCTTCCGCGGCCTGGACGGTTCCGGAACCGCCTCCCTGTGAGTATAGCGGAACTTTCGGGCGCCAGAACGGCGCGTCGATGGCGGAGAGCTTGTTGCCGAACCGGAACAAGCTGACCTGGGCCCCGGTACGCAGATCGCGCGTGCTCTCGGCGTCGCGGATCGTTTGCACAACCTGATCCCAGCGCGTATTGCCCTTGCCCAGAGCCATACTCTGCGAGGTATCGACGAGGTAGAAGACTTTAGGGCGCTCGACCATTCCTGGCGTCTCGTCAACCCGCACGGGGTTGAGAAGGATCACGCCCACGACGGCGAGGATCAGCATCCTGAGGACGAGCAGACCACGCCGGCGCGCAGGCTCGATCGGCCTGCCGCCGAGCCAGCGAACGAGCAAGAAACCGGCCAGGGCGGCAAAGGCAAGTGCCAGGACGAGGCCGAGCGAAAAGGGAGATGCCCACTGAATCGTTGTTTTCGGGTTCATTGGTTCTCGTCGTTATCGCCAGGCGTTGCGCGAGGGTCTTACAAACTCAGTCGTATCCGTTTCGCTGGCTTCAAGGGACCGGCAGGGTTTGTCACGCGGGCAGTCGGACCGAGTGACAAACCCCTGAGACCGATCCGCATTACTTGCCGCCCCCGTCTTTCGAGAGCACCTCATAGTAACGTTCGACCAACTCTTTGAACTCAGGCGGGGTCGCCTCGTTCCGGTCGGAGACAAGATCCTTGAGGATCAGGTCTTGAATCTTGTCTTGGAGCTTGGTCACAACGACCTGGAGCCCTTTGGTGTAGAGTTCCGGCGCGACGTAGTAGTGGTTCGCACCGAGGGCCCAGCGCCAGTTTCCCCCGCCTCCGTGCCAGCCGCCATCCGCCAGGAGCTTGGCAAGTGCAGCCGCTCCATCGGCCAGGCCGGCTTTTTCCATGTCACGGACGAGGTCCGTGGCCATTCGGTGCCACTCGGTAATCTCGGCTTCCGTTTTGAGCGTTTTGAGCTGCTCGATCATTTCAGCGACCCGGCGGTCGTATTCCACGAGCTGCGCGAGGCGAGGCGCGACGATTTCCTGGTGCAGGACATCAAGCTGCTTCGCCAGCACTTCGAGCTTCTCGGCCAGTTCCTTCGCCTCCTTGCCGGCCTCCGGTTTCTCGCCGCCCACAAACAATGCACCGATTCGCTCGGTGCGCTCGACGACCTTGGTGGCGTCGCTCGCCTCGAGCATGTCACGGACGGCCTCCGCGGTCTTGCCCTCCGCTCGCTGGCTCGCGCCTTTGAGCCACTCTTCGAGGGTCCTGGCCGTAGCCTCGAGCCGTTCGAGCCGCTCGGTGTCAGTCAGGTTGTCGAGTCCACCGCGGCTGCGTCCGGGCTTGGTCGGAGGCGTTGAGCCTGTTCCCCCCTTGTCCCCTTGTCCCGGCGTACCTTGTCCGTCGCCCGTTTGAGGGTTGGACATTTCGGCCAACTCGTTTTCGCGTTCCGCCAGCTCGTTGGCGAGGTCGCGGGCCATGGCGAGTTCTTGAGTGACTTCGCTGGTGATTTCACCTTTGACCTGTCGCGCCAGCTCGTGGAGTTGCCATGCGCCATGCTTCGCGGTTTCGGTGGCTTCCTTGGTGTTCCCGCGTGCGAGCGCCCCGGAGACCTGCTCAGTAGATTCCGCCGCTTTCTTCATTCGCTCTCTCGCGAGGTCCGAGGCGGCCTCGATCTTCTTGAGTTTTTCTTCGAGCGCACGCGCTTCGGCGGCGATCTTCTCCTGGTTTTCCACGGCCTCTCGACGCCGATCTTTGGGCGGACCGCTACCCGAATCCGACTCGTCCGTCTCTTCCTTGGTCGGACCCTGGCCCTTCGCCTTTTGCGGTTCGTTACCTGCGCCGACGTCTTTGGAGTGTTCGCCGCCTTTTCCATCGGCTGAGGGCTTTCCAGTCCCCTCACGCTTCGGGCCGTCGGAGCCGTTTCCGGGCTCTTGTCCGTTCGCCGGGGCGTCGCCTTTTTCGGCCTCCTTCGGCTCGCTCTTCTCGCCCTCTTTCGCATCACCCTCTTTCTCGCCTTTTTCGGGTTTCTCGGCCGTATCTCCGGACATTCCAAGAGCCGCGAGGGTTGCGTAGACGAAGTCTTCTTTCTGGGCGAGCTCCTCGATCTCCTCAGCAATCGCCTCGGGGTCGTCGCCTTCTTTCTTGGGCTTGCGGATCTTCTGCGCCTGCGTCCGGTCGAATCTCCGCAAGGCCTTCGCCAGTTGAGGATTGTCGCCGATGATGATCTGAATAGTATTCCGCGCTTCGATCAGGTGACGCAGCGCGTCCTCCATGTCGTGAGGGGCCTTGGCGTTATTGCCACGGTCGATGGCATCGATGGAGCCGAGCATCGATTCCTCGGCCTGGTGCAAGGGCTCAACCCGTTGGCCGACAACGCCTTCCAGGCCTTCCGTCGTCTCGCGTGTCAAGTTCGCGAGGTTCTCCTCGAAGTTCGCGATTTTCAGGGGGTCTTCCGCGAACGTCTTGTCCGTCGGCTTGTGTTTCGCCATGCGGATGGCGCGGTTGAGATTGAAGCGCTGGCGGGCGATCAGCTCGTTGAGGGTTGCAATCTCGTCTTCGGGCAAGTCTTGCGGATCGCCGTCCTGACCTGCCTTGTATTCGCGTTTGAAGGGACGGATGTCGATGTAGCGGAGATCCGTCTCGGTTCGCCTCGATCCACTGGGGTAGTTATCCTCGGCGAAGGCGTAGTAGGCGAGGCTGTCTGTCGGCGTTGCGGCCAGTTTTTCGAGCAACAACCACTCCTGGAGCGCTGCGCTGGTTTTGTTCTTTTCGGGACTGCCGGCCGCGAAGTCCTTCATGGCGAGGGTCTGTTCCTCGCCGTTATTGAAGCGAAAAGCAATGCCGACCTTGGATAGTCCAAAGTCATCGGCCGCACGGACCCGGTTCATCACCTCGGCGATCGGGTGCACTTCAAGTGCTTCGGCGGGCTCGTCGAAATGGATCTGCGGGGGCCGGTCTTCTCGCACGTCGATCTTGTAGCGGTTCTTGGGAAGCAGGCGACCGTCGGACGTTCGCGCTTCGATGCGATAGACGAGGCCCTTGGTGAGTGTCATCTCGGTGCTATAGAGCGACCCTTCATCCTTCAGGGCAAGGACCTCAGGTGCGGGCGAGGTTTTATCGTTCTTGTTCGCTGGGCGTACGTTCGGATCGATCGCGATCATCGCCACTTCGGATGGCTTGGTGTCGAACGCGAACTGGAACCTGGCCGTCGTGCCCACGATGACCTGGAGGTTGCCGCCCTTGACTGTGCTCGGTTTGACACCCGTATAGGCCGGTGGCTGCAAGGACACATCAAATGTTTTGAATGCAAGGGGATAGCGCACATCGACCGTGTACGTCTCGCTGCTGGCCGGTCCTGCGACGACGCGATACACGATCGGGTCGTTGACCTTCTCGAGCTTCGTTTCGCGAATCGATGCGGATCGGCGGTCGGGCGCCTTGAGTGCAGTCGCTTTCCAGGCGGCGCCCGTCTGACCCTTGGGGATTGTGTAGAGCACGACGTTGCGTCGCAGACGCCCACGCAGCTCGACGGTAATGGGCACGGATTCACCCTGGTCGACTTTGAGGTTTCCGGGCTTCACGACGACCGTCGTGTAGGGCTGATTCCCAAGCAGGACGCGGCGAAACGCAACGCGCCACTCTGTGTTCGCAACGAGACCAGCGAGCAGGACGAGTGCCGGGATGGCCGCCACCGCCGCACTGATCCATACACGTTTCCAGGGAACGATGTCATCGAGAGGCAGGGGCCTCACGCGCGTTTCGGTCTCGAGCTCCAACGCGCCGACGAGACCGGGAGTCACGCCAGCGGAGTCGATCTGAGTGTCATCCAGACCGGCGAACTGGACGACCGTCCGAATGCGCTGACCGAGTTGCGGGAATCGTCCCTCGATCTCGACCGCCGTGCGCGGCTTGGTCCACCAGCGCAGGGGCCCGACGACTCTCACAAGGAAGACGACCAGGCCGAGGGCGCACGCCATCGCCAAAGCGGCCGCGCGCGTCGGCCAGGATAGCTCCAGGCGATAGTCGGCGACGACCAGGCCAAGAAGACAAAGCGCTGTGACCAGGAACGACAGGCACAGCCCCTGGCGGACCTGGAACCTTCGCAACGAGGACCACACATTCTCGAATCGAGCGAGGAACTTCGGTTCCCTGGCTTCGACGACTGAGAGGCTCACGGGCGTTCCTTTCGCGTTAGGCCGCCGTTCGATTGGCGAGGACGTTCTCCAGGAACAAGAATCCACATAAAGTCACGGCTAACCAGGGCCAGATTTCATCACCCCTTAAACGATCGTCCGACGACTTGCGCACGGTTGCCGCTGTGACGTTCCGTGCGCCCGGTTCCGGCAGACTGAACCCGAAACGGTCGGCGAACTCACGAGCCGTGCAGCGCGCGGTCTCCGACTCAAACGGGTCGGGGTTGATCACATGCACCAATCCCTCCGAATCCACGATGCCCGGCACCTTTTCGCCTTCTGCAACCTCCTGGCGAACGGAGCCACCCTCGGCAAGTCCCGTCACGTAGGACACCATCTGGTGGACGAGCGGCAAGTAGAGCCGGCTACGGGGCCAGTCGCCCCAGGCTCGATCGCAGGCCGTCGCAAACCAGATCACTTTGCCCTTCCCCTGGGAACGCTCGAGCACGGCAGGGGCGCCGCCTCGGAACGTGGCCAGGACACGTGTCTGCGGGTCGGGCGTGATCCGCGTGATGGTGGTGAAGGTCGGCCGGCGCAGGTCACCGTGCTCGGGGTCTTCAAACGGTTTGAAGATCGGATGGCTCGTATCCCAGCGGTCGAGTCGCCAGGGCAGGTCCATCGCCCGTTCCGGTCCGCTTATCGCGCCGACTCCCAGGCCCTCAGACACAAGACTTTTCGTGGTTTGCGCGAGCATCTGGTCGCCCGTAAATACGAGCAGGCCTCCCCCTTGCTTGACGAACTCACTCAGGCGCTGGGCCTTGGTGTCGCTCACCTCTCCCACGTTCGCGAGCACCACGGCGGTCGTTTTCGTGAGGTCAGGCAGGCTCGTCCGAGAGGTGAAGGCGAGTACGGTCGGGTCGAAAGACGCTTTCGCGTAGTGTTCGCCGGTAGGGGCGAGCCGCAGTGCGGCCTGAAGGAAATACGTCTCCGAATCGAACGCCGTCCGCCCGGGCGCACCGTCGACGAGCAGCACATTGGGAGGCGGTGACGCATTGATGACCAGGTAGCGGCGATCGTCGAACGGGAGGTCGTCTCCGTCCCCTGCCTGCACAAGGCCACGCCAGAGGCCCTCGCCAATCTCCTTGACTTCGAATTCGACGGTCGACGAAGCGTTGCCATCGAGATCGATCGTCTTCTCGGCGTCGCGCTTCACTCCTTCCGATTCGACGTGCAGCCGGACCGGAAGTTTTGTCACGGGGAGCGGTGCGGCGTTGAACACTGTAGCGGTCACCGTGGCCGATTCGCCCGGCCGGACCGACTTCGGTGCGATCGCGACATGAGTCACCGCACAGTTCTTGGGGAACGCTCTCCCGAAGTCGGAAAGACGCACGTCGACTTCCGAAGGCAACGTCATCGTCTCGCCACGATCGAGTCCCGAACGCTGAAGGTCTGTTAGAATATGCAGCTCTTTCGATTTCCGTGAGGACCGCACGCAGATGTCTCGCGCCCACGCCAGCGCGGTGCTGTAGTTTGTACCACTGGCGGATAAGGCCGGCGTTTTCCGCGAGAGTTCGGTCGGGGAAGCGACGGGGCTGACCACTCGGTCAAACAGCGCGACCTCGAGCTGGGTACCTTGTCCCGACTTCGCAATGAGGGCGTTTGCCTCGGCGAGTGCTCGATCAAACGGCCTTGCTCCGCCGTCGAGCCCCATACTGGCTGAGCGGTCGAGCAAGATCACAACCAGTCGGTCGCCTAACGCCTGCTCCGTGGCGAGCAGAAAAGGCCTGGCGAACAGAAACGCCAGCAAGGCGATGCAAGCCATCCGGAGGGCGAGCAGAATATAACGGCGGAGTCGACGTTTTCGCGCGTTATCGCGGAGCACGACCTTCAGGAACTGAAGCGTTCCCAGTTCCACCGAACGGAACCGCTGGCGAAACATCAGGTGGATGAGAATGGGGATTCCGAGCGCTGTGAGGGCCCCGAGCATCCCAATTTGAACGAATTCCATGATGCCTCTAACGTGTGCGAATAAGGTCGAGTTCCCACCAAGCATCCGCTCTTGTCCAATCACGTTCTCTTCATGGTTCCGGCTCGATGATCGTCACGTAGAACGGTTCACCCGGATCGGCGGCCATGCCCTGCGTCGTGCGACGTGGCAGGTTCCAAACCTCCTGTCCTCTCCACGATGCGCGGACGGCGTACTGGGTCATCGGCGCGAAGGCAAAGCGCCATTCGGCCGCTTCCGAACCGCGATTTGACTCAATCAACAGCAACGCCTCCGGATCGGTAGTGAGCACGAATCCGAACAAGGCACCGTCGATAACGTCCGTACCGGGCTTCCCGTACCGGGCAAACTGCTTCGAGAGAGGGCGGAGCGGCTGCCAGACCCTGCCTCGGAAGTGGTCCTCGACGGTGAACTCGGCGGCCAGCGCTCGCATTTGGCGCATGCGCGTCTCGGGCGTCTCCCCCGGCCGGGGCGCTCCGGAGAGTGTCTTGAACTCGATCCCACCTCGCCTGGGTGTCCACGGCCTCTGATGATGTGAGGCAGTGAGCGACTGCTCGGAGAGCGACGAGAACTCCTGGTACCAGACGTCGTCTCGCCGCAGCGCGACCTGTGCGGCGACCGCCGGTCTTCCGTTTTCGCCCAGCCACAGGAACACGGCACCGTCGCGGCTCGACCCGACTGTGTTTGTGAACCGCAGCACCGGGTCGGGCTGCAGCGTGTACATCGTCAGGGATGGCCCGTTCGAACGCACGGAATAATCCTGAACGAACTTCTTCATCGCGGCCAGCCGCGCGGCCGCATCGTCGGCAGAATCCCCCTGCGCGGTTTGCCCCATCAGGTTGGCCAGGAGCCAGAGGATGGTGATCGCGTTCAAGGTCACGCTCGCAATCGAGGTTCAGAAGGTCCTTGCCCGTCGCACCAGGTAATCGAGGATCGCCCTGTCGGACGCATCTTGTGTCGTTAGCTCGATACGATCGATCGCCCGCTTCCGGCACTCCAGCTCGAGCCGCTCGCGCCATTCCGACACGGCTTGTCGGTACGCGTCGCGCACGCTCTCGGCCTGCGTGGTGAGCGATTCACCGCTTTCCAGATCGCGGAATCGCACGTGGCCGTCAACGGAGAGATCACGTTCCCAGGGATCCATGATATGGAAAATGATGACTTCATGGTTACAGTAGCGAAAGTGGTCGAGCGCACTGATGATGGTGTCGAGGTCTCCAAAGAGGTCGCTGAGCAGCACCACCATCCCTCTTCGCCCCGCGAGCTCGGCCGCCTGATGAAGCGCACGGTCGTTGTCACTCGCCTTGCGAAGTTCGGCCTGGGAGATCGTTGCGAGTACCTCATCGAGCTGGTTTGGGTTGGCCCGAGGGGACAGATGGGCGACGACGCGATCGGCGTAAAGCGTCAATCCGACCGCATCACGCTGCTTGAGCGCAAGGTGCGCCAGCGCGGCTGCGATGGACGCAGCGTAGTGGACCTTGCTGCGGCCCGTGTTGTTGCAGGCCATCGAGGCGCTGGCGTCCACGATCAGGTAGAGGTTGAGGTTCGTGTCGGCGTCGTATTCCTTGATGTAAAGGCGGTCGTGCCTTGCGTAGAGCTTCCAGTTGAGGTGGCGGAGGTCGTCGCCGGGCGTGTATTCGCGGTGCGACGCAAATTCGACGCTCAGGCCCAGGTACGGGCTCCGATGCAAGCCATGCATCGACCCCGCGACGATCGACCGAGCACGCAGCTCGATCGAGTCGAGGCGGGAGAAAAACACAGGGTCGACGAGCCCTCGGGGATTGAACGGCATGGGCGATCAGCCCTCCACCTTCACGGTTTCGACGAGGCGGCGGATCACGGCGTCGGCGTCCACGCCGTCAGCACGGGCGTGGAAGTTCAGCACCAGGCGATGACGCAAGACCGCCCCGGCCAGGTTCTTCACATCGTCGAAATCCACGTGATATTTGCCGGCAAGAATGGCACGTGCTTTTGCGCCCAGCACCAGGTACTGCGACGCCCGAGGACTGGCTCCGTAGAGCAGGTACTTGTGCACCCCCTCGATCTCCTTCGACTCACCCGGCCTCGACGCGGCGACCAGCCGCACGGCATAACTCATCACCGAGTCGGCGATGGGGACCCCGCGAACGAGCTCCTGAAGGCGGATCACCTCTTCGGCCTTGAGCACGTGGCGCGCCTCGGCGGTATGGGTGCCCGTCGTCCCTTTGACGATCTGGAGTTCCTCGGTGATCGTCGGGTACTTCACCCTCAAGTTGAACATGAAACGGTCGAGTTGGGCTTCGGGCAGGGGATAGGTCCCTTCCATTTCGATTGGATTCTGCGTGGCGACGACAAAGAACGGCGGATTCAGCGGATAGGTGCGCCGGCCGATGGACACTTCCCGCTCCTGCATGGCTTGCAGCAGTGCTGCCTGGGTCTTGGGAGGCGTGCGGTTGATTTCATCGGCGAGCAGGAAGTTGGTGAAGATGGGGCCCGGCAGGAACTCGACCTTGCGACGTCCCGTGGCGGCGTCCTCCTCGATGATGTCCATGCCGGTAATGTCGGAAGGCATCAGGTCCGGCGTGAACTGAATGCGGCGGAACTCCATGTCCAGCGTCCGGGCCAACGTGCGCGACATCAGGGTCTTGCCGACCCCCGGAACGCCCAGCAAAAGGATATGTCCCCGGCACAAAAGGCCGACGAGCAGGTGATCGATGATCGACTCCTGCCCGACGACGACCCTCGCCATCTCCTCGCGGACTCGCACGCGCGCCTCGCGCAAACGGGCGACGATGGCAGCGTCTTCGTTGGAAATCGGGGAGGCCGAATGCGCGCTGGCTTCTCGGTTCGAGGAGGTATCCATCTCTGCGTGAGCCTCTCGTCTCTAAGGGGCGGTTCTCAGCCCTGGGATTTTTGCGGGGTCAGGGTCGATACGTCGTATCGTAGAAAGGTCTCGAAGGATCGTTGGCGGGCGTCCGGTCGGAGATGGCCCAGATCACCTGGTCCTTGCGCGAAACGCGAAGTGCGTAAACGGTCATGGGCGCCACGGCGTACTGCCATTCCGGGCCCTTCTCGCCTTGGCGCTCCTCCAGGAAGAGGAAGACCTCGGGGTCGGTCCCAAGCACGAACGCGAACAGCGCCCCGTCGAGGATTTCCGAATCGGGCTTGCCGTATCGTGCAATCTCCTTGGAGAGAATCCTCAATTGCGTCCATCCCCTCCCGCCAAAGTTGTCCGTCGCTTGAAACTCACGGGTAAGGGCATGCATCTGTCGTAAGCGCTGGGATGGTGTCGCTGCGGGGACGGGCGCTCCCTCGAGCGGTTTGAACTCGAGTCCGGCCCTTGCGGGCGACCAGACCGCTCGTCCTTCTCGCTCGACGGTGAGCGGCTTCGTTGCGAGCGACGTAAACTCGTGGATCCAAAGCCCTTCTGGCTCGCGCTCGGTCGGGATAGCGAACATCTGAATCGCCGCATTCGGCCTTCCCGTGTCATCGGTCCACAGAAAGATCGCGCCATCAATCAGAGTATCTGCTCCCTGCCGGCCGAGTCGGAACGCCGGCTCAGACTGGATCTTCGATGTCGTCCCGCGCTCACCGCTCACATTGACCTCATAACTCCGGACCGACTCTTTCATGAATTTCAGCCGTTCGTCCGGACTATCCGACGAACGTCCGCCGGGAGGGGTCTGGGCCAGCGACGCGAGTGCGAGCACCCAGGGGATGGCGAGCGTTATGGTCATGAATGAAAAAGGCGCTGCGGCGCCTCCCTCCTACTGGAATCGAAACGTCGTGTAGGGTTCTCGAACGTCATGAACGAGGGGCCAGGGCAAGACCGGGACTTTGAAGATTTCTCGTCCTTTGTAGGTTGCCGAGAAGCTCGCACTGTTCATTCGGGCAAGGGCGTATTGCCACTGCGGGCGGCGGTCGACCGTCCGGGCCTCGATGAGGAGGAAAACTTCCGGATCCGTTCCCTGGACGAAGACGAATAAAGCTCCGTCGATCAGGTCCCCCACGGGCTTCTCATAGCGATAAATGGGCTGCGACAGCAGGCGAAGCTGGAGTTCCTTGGGATTGGGGTCGGTCGCCGTCGGCCGCGGAGTCTCCACAGCGCTAAACTGACGCGCGAACTCTCGCATCTGCCGAAGCCTGGCGCCATCGGCCGCGCCCGGTTCCGGAACGCCTGGGAGCGCCTGCACCGTCACCCCGGCGCGTTGAGGCATCCAGACTCGTGCGCCGTCACGCTCGGCGACAAACGGCCGCAGGGCGAGCGACTGAAACTCGTGCGAGCGGTGTGTCCAGGGATGAAACCACTGGTAGAGCGATCCTACGACCTCAGGGCGGCCGTTGATCGTCCACAGGAACACAGAACCGTGAATCGAGCCAACCTCTGGGTTCGACCAGCGCAGCACAGGCTCTGGGTACCTCCGCATTGGCGGTGCGTCCGTATCGTCGAATCGGATCGTGTAGGCGTCGGCTTCGCGCCG
>DAIDJG010000205.1 GCA_027451445.1 Singulisphaera sp. | reverse complement strand
GCTCCCGAGGACGGTTCACGGCCTGGCCTCTTCTACGTGAACACTTACGAGCCCGAAAGCCGTTCGAAATACACGATGCAGGCCCTCGCCTACCACGAGGCTGTTCCTGGCCACCACCTCCAATGCGCGCTCGCCATGGAAGTATCCGGGCGACCGGCGTTTCGTAAATTTGGGTATTTTTCTGCATATACGGAAGGCTGGGCGCTTTATAGTGAGAGCCTGCCGAAAGAGGTGGGCCTGTACACCGACCCGTACGCCGAGCTCGGGCAACTTGAGTACAACGCCTGGCGTTGTGGGCGGCTGGTCGTGGACACGGGTCTGCACCATAAGCGCTGGACGCGGGACGAGGCGATCTCGTATCTGGAAGAGAACACGGCGGTGCCCCGGTTGGAGATCGAGAGCGAGGTCGATCGTTATATTGCCTGGCCGGGTCAGGCTTTATCGTACAAGATCGGCGAGTTGAAGATCCGCGAGCTGCGTGTCAGCGAGGAGCGCGGGCTGGGGCGCGATTTTGATGTCCGCGCGTTCCACGATAAGCTTCTCGCCGTGGGATCCGTTCCTCTCGTCGTTTTGGAGCGCTACATGCAGGGAGAGAAGCCGAGCGGAGCGCCTTGATCGCTGGGGAAGTCGTTTGACCTCGCATTTGCGCTCGCCCTCGATGCGGCGAGTGCTAGAATGGATAAAGTGGGTCTTGGGGAAATTCTCAAGCCAGCGCAGCCGATCGACCGATATCCCGAATATCTCGCATTGTTTCCTGCCAAGAACGGCTCGCCTGCAACGAATTCCCCTTTGGGCGACTCCCCGAGACGCACCGCGACGAGGACCTGACATGGGACTGGACCTGGCTCTGGGCGGGATCTTGCTCCTGAGCGGCATCCGAGGTTGGTTCAAAGGCTTTATCATGCAGGCGATCCGCCTCGCGGGGGTAGTCGGCTGTGTCTATGCCGCCGCACCCATGCGCGATGCGATCCGGCCACGCGTCATCGCACACTTTTCTGCGATCAAACCCGACCTTGCTGACCGCATCCTTTGGTGGGTCTGCGGGTTCGTATGCTACTTCCTGATGGTCGGCGTTGCGAGTTTGCTGGTTAACCTTTCTCGCCGCAAGACGTTAGGCGAACCTGAGCCGAACTACAACGACCATTTCGCGGGCTTTTTGCTCGGCCTCATCAAGGGGACGCTCGTTGCGGCGTTCCTGGTCGCAGCCGTTCAGAAATATGCGCTCGCGCACCTGAAGTCGATCCCCTGGGCCGAGCAGCAAGTCACGGCATCCAAGGCCCTGGAGTGGAACGAGAAGTATCAACCGGCGACGAAGGTGTGGGAATCGCGGCCGGTCCAGCATTTCGTCAATCACATCCAGAAGATGGGCATTCAACCGGCTGATGACGCCAAATCGGAGTCCGCACCTGTGGCGAGCGCCGACCGTCCGCCTCAGCTTTCCCTCCCCGCCGCTACCGCCGAATTGGTCGATCCCAACATGGCTCACCTGGTGGAATCGATTCAGGACGACCTGCGCAAGCTGGAGCAGTCGACTGCGACCGCGAACCGGCGTTGACCGCTTGTACCAATCGCGGCAAACTCCCCGCGTTGACCCTCAGCACAAGGCACTTCATGCCGGCTGAGGGCACCCAAGGGAACTGCGCCCATGGACGAGTCGACGCCTGCCCGCCCGCTCCCACGTGTCTTGCTCTATATCCTGATCTTCGGTCTATATCTCACCTTGCGCGGATATCACAGCCGCGATGGCGACCACGCCTACCGTCTGCCGCTGCTGATCCATCAACAGGACCCGACGATCTTCGAGAATGACCCGTTCGTCCGGGCCTTCGATCGTTTCAACCCGCACGTCGGTTCCTTGACGCTACTGGACTGGGTCTCACGGCCCGCAGGACTGTCGGCGGGGCTGTTTGCACTGTTCGCGTTGACGTTTCTGGGTACGGTCTGGGGCGTGGATCGGCTGGCACGCGCGGTTTGGCCTGAGGGCGGTTCGCTCGCGGGGCTCGCCGCGATTGGGTGTGTGTTGATCGCCAAGGCGGGGAATGTGGGAACGAATCACCTGTTCGAGGCTATGCTCCTCGATCGGTTGATGGCGTTTGCGCTGGCTTGGGTTGCGCTCGCAGTCGCGGTGGAGCGGCCCTGGCGTGGGGCAGTGGTTGGCCCGGTATGTCTAGGGCTCGCGACGCTGATTCATCCTTCGTTGGGGCTTCAACTCGCGACGGTGTTGGGGGCGAGCTGGGTTGTGTGGTTCGCGAACGCACGCGGCGGGACGTTCGGGGTTCGCGGATTGATCGGGGGGCTTGTCTGGCTTGGGGTTGCGCTTCTGCCGGGGCTCGTGCTGAACATGGGTCAGGGCGGGAATCTGCTGGACGGGTTGCCTGCGGAGGATTTTCGTCTCCTGAGCGTCGAGCTTCAGGGGCCGCAGCACATGGTTCCGCATCTCTGGCGACTGCCACAATGGCTTGCGTGGGGGTGTTACCTAGTGCTGGCGGGGCTCGGGTGGATGGAACGGAGCCGCGATGATCCCTCGGGGGGAGCACAGGTGCGGCTTGCGGCGGTGCTGGTCGTGATTCTCGCCGCCTTGGGTGTGTCCTGGGTGGCGGTCGAAGTTGTGCGCGACTTGCGATTCACGTTGTTTCAGCCGTTCCGGCTCGCGACGGTGGCGCGTGGAGTCGCGCTCGTCCTGGCGAGCGGCCGTTTGGTGTCGCTGTGGCGAAGCGGCCGGCTGATCGACCGGGTGCGCGTGGCGCTGCTGGGTGTGGGACTCGCGGGAGATTGGGCGTTTGTGGTGGCGACGCTTTTTGATGCGGCGGTTGCTGTCGTCGATCGCGTTGCGGACTGGGCGTTCTCCGTTGGCGTAGCCCTCTGCTTACCCCCCCTAACCCCCCCTTTCCAAGGGGGGGAATTAAGAAGCGCTCCGTCATCAAAAAACTCCCCCCCTTGGGAAGGGGGGGTTAGGGGGGGTGGGGAGCAGACGGTCGCCGACGCTCTCCCAGCATGGGGCCGGCTTATCGTCGTAGTCGCAACCCTCGGCGCCGGGTTGTGGTTCCTTTCCCGACACGATACCGAATCGGGCCACATACCGTTGTTCGTCGCGACAGCCGCAGTCATCGCGAGCCGAGCGTTGCAGCACGTCCTAACGCGGTTACGGCCCGCTACTTCAGATCAAATCCGGTGGGCCGTGCCCACCCGACCGAATTGGAATCGGCGGCGCGTGGTCGCCGCCCTGCTGGCGGCGTGGGCGCTTCCGGCCTTGTCGCTTGCACTTACTGCACGCGTTGAACGCGGCCACGCTTCGCCTTGGCAGGTCGCCCTCGTCGAGCGCTGCCGGTTTACCGCGACGCCCGTCGACGACATCGAGCGCCTCGCCGTGTGGTGCCGGGAGCATACCCCGCGCGACGCCCGTTTTGTCGGACCGCCGGGGCCCAAGACGTTTCGGCTCTGGTCGCTGCGGAGCGTCGCCTTCAACCGAGCGGCGAGCCCCTACACGGCGGCGGGACTCGGCGACTGGTTCCGACGGTTTCAGGACCACGTCGGCGACCACTCCACCCCGGCCGCCTTTGTGCGGTCCTATCAAAACGACCGACACGGCCTGGAGCAGCGCTACCAGGCCCTCAGCGACACCGAGCGCGCGGCCCTCGCGCGGCGCCAGGGCGCGGACTACGTCATTGCCGCGCCCCCCAAACAAGCCAGCCCAACAGGGCCTCTCGAACTGTTGCACGTCGAGGGCCGGTACGGAGTTTACCGGGTGCGGCCCGGCGCGGCGACGCTCGCGGCGTCGGCCGGAACGGGGTAATCGCGCGCGAACTCGCGAATGGCCTCACGGACCCGGTCGGCCACACTCGCATCATCCGGCGCAGCGAGCACTTCGACGATCCACGCCACGACCTGGCGAATGGCGTCTTCCTTCATTCCGCGCGTGGTCAGGGCCGGCGTTCCCATACGGATGCCGCTCGGATCCATCGGCTTGCGCGTATCGAACGGGATCAGGTTCTTGTTCACGGTGATCCCCGCCCGCCCCAGCGCGGCCTCGGCGATCTTGCCCGTGAGTCCCTTCGACGTCATGTCGATCAATACGAGGTGATTGTCGGTTCCGCCGGAGATCAGGCGGAAGCCCGCCCGAATCAGCTCTTCGGCGAGCGTTTTCGCGTTGGCGACGACCTGGCGGCCGTAGTCCTTGAACTCAGGCCGCAGCGCCTCGCCGAGGCAGACCGCCTTGCCGGCGATCACGTGCATGAGCGGGCCGCCTTGCAGGCCGGGGAAGACCGCAGAGTCGAGCTTCTTGCCCCAGTCCTTCTTGCAGAGCACGATACCGCCGCGAGGCCCGCGCAGGGTCTTATGGGTGGTGGTCGAGACGAAGTCGGCGAGTGGGAGTGGGCTGGGATGCTCGCCCGCCGCTACCAGGCCTGCGATATGCGCCATATCGACGAAGAAGACGGCGCCGATCTCGCGCGCGACCTCGGCGATACGCCCGAAATCGATGATCCGCGCGTAAGCACTCGCTCCCGCAAGGATGAGCTTGGGTTTGTGCTCCCTCGCCAGCGCGACGAGCCGGTCGTAATCGATGCGCTCGGTCTTCGGGTCGACGCCGTAGCCGATGGTCGGGAACCAGCGGCCCGAATAGTTGAGCTTCATGCCGTGCGTCAGGTGGCCGCCCTGGGCCAGGTCCATCGCCAGGACGGGATCGCCGACTTCCAACGCGGCGAAATAGACGGCCTGGTTCGCCGACGCACCCGAATGCGGCTGGACGTTCGCGTGCTCGGCTCCGAACAGTGCCTTGGCGCGATCGATCGCGAGTTGCTCGGCCTTGTCGACGAACTGGCAGCCGCCGTAATAACGCTTACCGGGGAGCCCTTCGGCGTACTTGTTCGTCAGCACGGAGCCGACGGCTTCCATGACCGCTGCGCTCGTGTAGTTCTCCGAAGCGATCAGCTCCAGGTCGTCTCGCTGACGGTGCTCCTCGGCGGTAATGGCTGCGAAAACTTCGGGGTCATGATCGCGAAGAAGGTCCATCAGCATGTTTCCTTGTGTGAGGTTTACGCGTCGAATTCGGATTCGGGAAGTTTTTTGTAGCCTACTTGAGCCCCGCTTTGATCGAAGGCGGTTGCCACTCTGGAGCTTGATCGGCTCGGCGCCTCCGGCGTCCAGAGCCATCGGTACGCCAGGCGCTGGGTGTGCGTTGCAGGGTCGACCCGGGCCAGGACCTGCACGCGCGAGGCACATCGTCCCGCTTCGGCCAGGACGACGGATCCCTCAACATCAGCCACGAATTCGAGCCGCCCTTGGCCGAGACCGTCGCCTCCCCAGACCACGCGATCGGAGCTGGCGTCGACGAGGTCACTGCCGCCGAACGGTACGAGGTAGGTCGCTGCGAGTACCTCCAAGGGAGCACGGCAGCGGTCGGCGACGTCCCAGACGGCTACAACACAACCCGGGATCGACCGAACGGTCACAACCGCGGAGAAGTGGTGCGGAGTCGCCTGTCCCGTTAAGAGAAGACAGCGCGCTTTGGAATCGGTGTGGCGCTGAAGCTCCTGGTACGCGGGGCTGAGGATTCGTTGTGGACTGAAATCGTTCGGGTCCGTCTCGATCGAGTGCGCCGCAGGCTGGAACTGTCGGGAGTCGGAAGGCCCGATCGTCAGTGCATGATCCCAACGCACGCCCTGGCGCCGAAAGGTGACGCGGAGGCCGGGACCGCGCAGCCCGATGCGGTCGTCGGCCTCCTCGTAGTTAATTTCGAGCGGACCCATCGCTCTCACCCTTCGACAACCTCATGCGCAGCCACGACTCGATGAACCCGTCGATCTGGCCGTCGAGGACGTTGCGGGGGTTGGTCGACTCGAAGCTCGTCCGCGTGTCCTTGACAAGCTGGTACGGCTGGAGGACGTACGAACGGATCTGGCTGCCGAAGGAGATTTCGCCCTTGTCGTCGTACTTCTTGGCGAAGTCGGCCTCGCGCTTTTCTTCTTCCAATCGGATCAGCTTCGACTTGAGCAGGGCCAACGCGTTGGCGCTGTTCTTGTGCTGCGAGCGTTCGCTACGCGACTCAGCGGCGACGCCTGTCGGAATGTGCGTGAACCGTACGCCCGACTCCGTTTTGTTCTGGTGCTGGCCGCCCGGCCCGCCGCAACGGAAGACGTCGCGTTTCAGTTCATCGTCGCGCAGGACGATGTCGATCGTATCATCAATCTCGGGGAGCACGTCCACGGAAGCGAACGACGTCTGCCGGCGCGCGTTGGCGTCGTACGGACTGATTCGGACGAGTCGGTGGACGCCGGTTTCGCCCTTGAGGTACCCGTAGACGTTCTCGCCCTTGATGTGGATCGTGGCTTCCTGGATGCCGGCTGCACCGCCGTCTTCACGGTCGGTGATCTGGGTGCCGTATCCCTTCGACTCGGCCCACATCAGATACATGCGGAGGAGCATCTCGGCCCAGTCGCAGGCTTCGGTCCCCCCTGCCCCGGCGTGGATCGTGATGTACGCGTTGCAGTGGTCGTTCGGCCCGCTGAGCATCGACCTTAGCTCGAACGACTCGAAGTCCTTGAGCGCCTTGTCAGCAGCCAGGCGGATGTCGTCGTCGAAGTCGTTGCTGCCGTCTTCCTCCGCCAGCTCGATGGAGGCCTCGAGGTCGTCGCCCTGGCGGCCGAGCTCCTCGAACGGTTTGAGGACGGCGTTGAGCGTCTTGAGTTCCTGGATGATCGCTTTTGCCTTCTCCTGGTCGTTCCAGAAGGTGGGGCTGTTCATTTCCTGATCGAGCTCGGCGCGGCGCGCTTCTTTGTCGCCCAAGTCAAAGAGAGTCTCGGAGTTGAACGATCCGATCGATCACGCTCTTCGCCTGCCGCTTCAGCTCGCTGTCCACGACGCACGCTCCTCGACGAATGCCGACCTTGTAGAATGGAACGGGCCAGCGCAAAGGCGCGGCCCGGTACCTGAATTACGATTAAACACGATTCCCTGTTCGGCGACCAGTCCAGACGCCCTTGTGAGGGTCTCGCCCTTTGAGCCACGCTTCACCGCCCGTCGTCGGCCGCCTCGCCCCCTCGCCCACGGGAGGACTGCATCTTGGGCACGCGCGGACGTTTCTCCTGGCGTGGTTGGCCGCCCGGCATGCCGGCGGACGGATCCTCCTCCGGATTGAGGATCTCGACACCTCTCGGGTTCGCGCTGAGGCCAAGGCGGGTGCCCTGACCGACCTGCGCTGGCTGGGCCTCGACTGGGACGAAGGGCCGGACGTGGTTGGTCCTTCCGGGCCTTACATTCAATCGGAGCGATTGGGAGTGTATGAAGCCGCCCTGGAGCGGCTGAAACGCACCGAGCTGGTCTACCCCTGCACGTGCACTCGGGCGGAGATCGAACGTGCCGCTGCCGCGCCTCATGCCGAGGACGAAGGCCCCGTTTACCCTGGCACCTGTGCCCATCGCACCGCCGCCGATGCATTGGGGCTGGACCGGCCGTTTGCGTGGCGGTTTCGCGTGCCGACGGGCGAGGTGGAATGGGACGATTGGTTTATGGGTCCGACGGTGCTCGACCCGTCGCGACTCGGGGGCGATTTCCTCGTGGGGCGGCCCCAGGCAGGGCCGGCCTATCAGCTTGCGGTCGTTGCGGACGATGCGGCCATGGGCGTGAACCAGGTGATCCGCGGGGACGACCTTGTCCCGAGCACGCCCCGCCAGATTCTCTTGTATCGTGCCTTGGGCTGGGTGGTCCCCCGTTTCGCGCATGTGCCCCTGGCGATCGGCCCCGACGGCCGCCGGCTGGCGAAGCGAGATGGGTCAATCAAGCTCGCGACGCTGCGAGAATCCGGCCTCGACCCGCGCAAGCTCGTGGGATGGCTGGCGCATTCGTGCGGCTGGACGGACGCGATTGTGGCGAGCACGCCGCGTGACTGGATCGGGCGATTTGATCTGTCGACGGTGCCGAAGGGGCCGTGGGTCGTAGAACCGGGAACGCTGGCGAGTCTCGCAGGATAGAAAGTGTCTCCGACATCCAGGGAGCCCGGTCTGGCTCAAAAGTGAACGAGCCGCCAGGGCCGTTTCGTTCTCGCATCGGAAGCCGTTCGTCCAAAGCCTGCGGCCTCCGTAGACGATCCGATACCAAGAATGAAACGGCCCTGGAACCGGCCCCGGCGGCTCTTGTCGAGCACGGCGCTGACCGATTACATTGCGCGGAATCGCGTCTTCACACCTCAAAATGTCTGCCGTGAGCGAAACCGATCCGTTGACCGCTCCATCATTCCTTGACCGAGCCAGTAGGCTCACCAAGAAGGAGAATGCTTGATGACTCAAACACTCCCGCCGTTCATGATCCTGCTGTCTCCGACGCCGTCCTCGACGAGATCCACCGTCTCCAATCCGATCGCCCCCACCGCGACCGCTCCCGCACATTCTTCGCGGAAGGTGTGAGAAACATCGTTGCGGCCGTCGAAAACGGCTGGCACATCAACGCCGTGCTTCACAGCGAACCCCTCCTCAAAGTTCCCATCGCTCGCAGGCTCGTGCGCGAACAGCGCCGATTGGGTACACCCACCTTCCTGGTCTCGCCCGAGGCATTTCGGCGCGTGTCGCGAACGGAGCACGCATCCGGCGTCGGTGCGATCATCACGCAGCGCTGGTCGTCGCTGCATGGCGTCTCACCTCGCGCAGGGTTGTGTTGGATTGTCGTCGACGCCATTCGCTCGGCGGGGAACCTTGGCAGTCTGGTACGTACGTCCGAAGCGTTTGGCGGCGCGGGGTTCATTCTGGCGAGTCCTCACGTCGATCCGTTCGATCCGGCGGTCGTTCGCGCCTCGATGGGTTCGTTGTTTCGGCAAACGTTCGTTCGTACGAATGATGTGGGTCTGCGCAACTGGCTTCGTCGACATCGTTGTCAGGCCGTTGGGGCATCGCCAGACGGAGTCTTTGCGCTCGAGCGATTCCACTTTCCCCGCCCTACCGTGGTGTTTCTAGGCGAAGAGCGGCGTGGACTTTCACCCGTTCAGCGTGACCTGTGTCATTACCTCGTGCGCATACCCATGGCGGGCGAGTCCGATTCGCTCAACCTTGCCGTCGCGGGGAGTGTGCTTCTTTACGAAGTTTACCGAGCGCGCTTGGCCCGCACTCGTGCGGGCCAGCCCATGGATGGGAAACGCCATTGAGAAACCATTGCTTGCAGTGGTCGGGCGACGAAGCCCTATCCTCGTGACAGGACGTTCCAGATCATTTTGACCACGATCACGTAGGCGTTATCCCACGACCCGACTCGAAAGAACTGAACCGGCTGCTCCGGCGCCCCGATGAACGGCCGGAGCAGCCAACCCATCTGAATGCCGACGAAGGCGTAGATCACCAGCCAGATTCGCAGCAGCCAGCGATGTTTCGCATTGCGATCAATGAGCGGTCGATACCCCCGGCGCAGCAAGACCTGGGCACTGAAGCTCGCGGTGCCGAACATCGCCGCATTGAAGAGGATCGCGCTCGGATAGTCGGCCGAAGAGGCGTACCAGAGCAATGTGAACGGTGCGAACGACGCGAGAATCACCGTGAGTCCCGCCTGTGCCGACGAGAGCGCTCGAACGGCGGGGCCGAAGTCCGAGCGCACGCCGAGGAGCGTGTTCAAGACGAAGAAGCTCGGTAAGCTCAGGCCGAACGTGGCCAACAGGAGCAAGGGAACCTTTGTCGCCGAGTAGACGACTTGCCAGATTCGCGGTCCCGCCAGTCCGCCGAATGTCCCCATCAGCGCGCCATAAAACAGGCCGAAGACGATGGCCGTGCCCACAAGGGCTGGCAACGAACGGAACCCACCCGTGGACGTTCCGCGCAACAGGGCGTCGGTTCGCGCGAGGAGGCGAAGCATGAGGCCTCCGTCGATCAACCGAAGAGACTCAAGAACGCATGAAACACGGCCTGGAAGAAGTTCGACTCGCGCGCCCGGAACCAGACGAACGGCGTCGACGGGTCGCCGATGAACGGCCGAAGAACCCAGCTCATCTGCGCTCCGACCAGGCCGAAGACGACCACCCAGATCCGAAAGACGGTCTTCACGTGCTTTCCGAGCACTTGACCGTCCAGACGATCGAGGGCCCCGGGTTCCTCGAACGGCTCCAGGATGACCTCGTTGGTCTCCGACGGCTGCGTCACGGGCTCCCTCGGCGGAGTGGACTCCGCGACGCTCAACCGATGCAGGGTCTGAAGCAAAAACATGAGCCCAAGCAGTCCCGAAGCCGCGAAGATGAGGACGTTCAAGAGCACCATGAAGGAATAGCTCGTCGTGCTTACCGAGAAGAATGCAACGATCGGCCCGAGCGACGCCAGAACGGCGATCATCACGGCGAGCGCCGCGAGCAGCAGCCGCACGACGGTCGCGGGCGTCAAACGTGATCCGACGAGAGCGTTGAAGACGTAGAGTGACGGCAACGTGACCAGGAGTGTCAGGCCGAAGAGGGCTGGGACCTTGAGCATCGCGCTCAGGAGCTGGAGCGCGTTTGGCCCGCCCATTTTGAACAGGGCGAAACAGCCCATGCAGGCGCCGTAGACCATCCCCAGGATGACCAGCAGCGTGGTCAAACCACCTGCGGGCACGTCGATGGTCCCGCGTCGCAATTCGGAGATCCGGGTCGCTTCGCCCCGGAGGATCCGGTCGAGCTGTTTCAGCCACGCTCCCGGACCATATCCTCCCCCACGCTTTTCCCGCACGTCGCCCGTTTCCATGCTCGCCCTCCGCTCTGGGTCATTGCCGTGTGGGTCCACTTTGCTGCGTAAAGTAATTTGTGTCAAGAAGTCTATTCCGAGATTCGTGAGCGGGTTGCGATGGCGTCCAGCAGTTCATGATCGGGCGTGATAACACCCCGAGTCGCCCAATGCATTGAGGAATGCGATTTCCCTCGGAATGCCGTGCGAGTTCCCACGCTAGTTTTCGGACGCCCAAATCCTTGTAGGTACAAACTCTCCGACACTCAACGAAATCAACACAGTAACGCAATTTCAGACGAAAGCTTGACTGTAATAGCGAACTTTCATTTTTGGTGCGAAGTGGACCGAGAGTTGCTGAATCTGCTCAGGCGGAAGGGGTTCGCTTCCTTCCCCAGACCACGAGATCGCTCCAGCGTGCAGCCGGCGAGTGCGAGGTTCGTCGGTTCCGCGCGGATTCCGTAGCCGCCAACCGGCGCCGCGCTGGCGGTATGCGCCTCGATCCTGGCTTTTCCGACTCACCCATCGATTCTTTACAGAGGAAAATTTCACCGATGAGCAAGCGTCATGCATACCGGCCCACTGCGCTCGATCACCTCGAGGACCGCGTTGTCCTGAGTGCCGCGCTGGCGAGTACCACCGTTCAATATCAAGTTCAGACGTTCAACTATGGTGTCGTCGCGACTGCGGTCAACGACGCGTTCAATTCGTTTCGGACCGACATCAATTCCGAAGTGAATCAGTTCCTGAATCCGGGAACGAGCTCGTCGCCAGTCACACTCAGCGACCTGCAGGCGTTCACCACGCAACGAGTCGGCACGCTCGAGCAGCAGCTTCAGAGCGCCTTGATTCAGGTGCCGGGTGCGTTGAACGGGCTGGAACCGTTCATTCTCAATCAGGTCAAGAGTCAATTCGGCGGCGACCTGCTGTCGCAGATCAACGGCATTCCGGGTGCCTCGGGGAGCGGCGGCACACCGAGCACGCTCTTCTCGACGATCGTGGACAACATTACCAACACGACGCAACTCGCTGCGAACGACCTGCTCTCGGTCTACGCCTGGGGCTTCGCGCAGGGCGAAAACGTCTACGGCTCGGGCTCGATCCCCGCACAGCTCAACTACGCCTCCCTGGCCTCTCAGCTCAATCAGGCGTTCGACGCCTTCCGCGCCAATTTCAACACTGAGTTGAACGGCTTCCTCAACCCAGGGACCGGGGGCTCGATCACCGCCGCTCAGCTCCAGGCCAACACGACACAGCAGGCCAGCGTTCTTGGACAGCAGTTGCAGACGGGACTGTCGTCGTATGTCCAGGCCGCCAATGGGTTGACGCCCTTCATCCTCAACCTTGTCAACAGCACCGTGGGCGGTGGCCTGGTCGTTACGCTGAACAATCTCCCCACGAACAGCGGGCCCGGCGGCACGGTCGACTCGCTCTATGGCCTGGCGGCCAACGACGTCCTGAACAGTTTCCAACTGGCTGCCAACGACTCTCTGTCCGTCTACAACTGGGGACTGAATCAAGGCTACGCCTTTGCCGGTAATTTCGTCGTCGGCGGTAACGGCAACGTCATTGACCAGAGCAATTTGAGCAACGCACTCAGCTCGACTCAACTGGCGATCGACACCCAAAATGTCGCGGGCGTCAAGGCCGCCTACCAGGCGTTTGCCTCGGCGTACTCAGCAGCGGTGCAGAATACCCTCGATGCGAACGCCCAGGCCGGGGCCAACGGAACAGTGAATCTCTCGGCCAACCAGGCGGCGTTCAACGCACAGGTCTCCACGGCACTCAATGCGTTGAATACCACCGTGGCCGGTATCTACGGAACCACGGCCGGAGCCGGGACGTCGTTTCTGCCGGCGATTCAGCAGTCGCTGACGGGATCGTACGGACTCCAATCGCAGCTCGCGGGCCTGTTTCTGCCGACCGACCTGAACGGGACGTCGAACTCGACGTTCATGACCGCGTCGAACAACCTGATCGATCAGAGCTACCTCAACACCGTGGCGTCGGCAAACCTGTTCAACCTGAACCACAACTTCAACTTCGGGTACTACGCTTCGGCCAACGGGTTCTTCAACGGTCCCTACGGCGCGGCGTTCGCCAACTACCCGACCGCGGCAGGCACCGGTTTTACGGCGTGAGCTGAACACAGGAATCGAGAGCGCACGGTGATATTTTCGCCGTGCGTTTTCATTTCCGTCGAGGGCGCGTCGCTTCATAAATCTGTTCGGACGTTCAGATTCGGGGTCACATTTTGGCATAAACCTTCCAAGGCGGAAGGAAAGCGCACCAACGCGCAGGCGTGTTCCAACCGTAGTCATGTCGGGGAGCGGGTCCTGGGGAACCGACGAAGCCCCGGCGCGGCGCTCCCCGGAAAACGGTTGCAACCGACGCTCGGTACGTCTATGTTCGGCGTTATGCGCTTCGGCGCAACCGTCCGTTGGCAAGCTGAACGCGGGCGTTCCCACCTTCCGCATGGTGGGGCCTGGGGTGGAGTTACGACACTTCGCCAAGGGTCTCGACCGTGCGCATCGGAATCCTCCCACACGCGAGACACCCCATGCTCAACACCCTGAAACGGCGCCCGAAGCTGGTCGCTGCGCTCTTTTCATTCCTGGCGATCACCGGCCTGGCGATCGCTCAGCAGGCCGCGGCACCCGTCGGGACGCTCGACGGCCATACGGACCCGGTCTATACCATCGCCTGGGCACCTGACGGCAAGACGCTCGTGACCGGCGGATTTGATAACACCCTGCGGCTTTGGGACGCTGCGACGCGCAAAGAAATCAAGAAATTTGAGGGGCACTCGAACCTTGTCCTGTCCGTGGCGTACTCTCCGGATGGGAAGCGTGTGATGTCAGGGAGCCTCGACAAGACGGCCAAGGTCTGGCAGCTCCCTGGTGGCGGTCCGGCGAAGGACCTGGCGGGTCATGCGGCGGGCGTGCATGCGTTGGCGGTCAAGCCCGACGGCAAGCAGGCTGTCGCTGGAGCGGGCAACGGGGTCAAGCTCTGGGATCTCGCCGCGGGGACGCCGGTGAAGGATCTTGCGGGACACGCCGCACCTGTTGAGAGCGCCTCGTGGCGCGCGGATTCAGCCCAGATCGCGACCGGCGACAAGGCACGCACCATCCGGCTCTGGAACGCGGCCGACGGGGCGCCTCAGGGCGTGATCGAAACGCCAGCGGATACGGTGCTCGGTCTCTCCTTTTTGCCCAACAATCAACAACTCGTCTCGGCCGGCTCCGACGGCCTGGCGAGGCTCTGGCAACTCCCGGTCGCAGAGCCCCGCTTGATCGATGCCAAGGGGCCGATCGCGACGTTCGCAATGAGCCCCGATGGCAACAAGCTCGCCACGGCCGGCGCGGACAAGATCGTGCGGATCTGGAACACGGGCAACGGCGCGATCATCAAGGAGATCCCCGCGCTCGATCAGCCGGTGGTCGCCCTCGCGTTCAAGGGCGATGGCAACCAGGTCGTGTTTGCGTTGGCCAACAACATCGTCAGCATCAACGACGCCAACAGCGGCGCCGAGGTGAAGAAGAGCGATCCCGCACTGCCTGCGGCGGTGACGGCCCTCGCGTTCCGGCCTGATGGGGCGCAGGTTGCCGCGGCGTGTGCGGGTAACAAGATCCTGATCCTCAACGCGGCAGACGGTAAGGTGGTCAAGGAACTGGTTGGGCACGCCGGGCGCATCAACGCCTTGAGCTTCGCGCCCAACGATGGGAACCAGCTCTACTCAGCTTCCGCTGACAAGCTTGCCAAGCTCTGGAACATCAACGAAGGCAAATTGATTCGTGACTTCCCCGGCCACGCGGACGCGGTGCTCGCGCTCAACCTGAGTCGCGACGGTCAGAAACTCTACACCGGCTCGGCCGACAAAACGGTCAAGGTCTGGACGGTCGGCGACGGCAAGAACGTCGCGAGCCTCGCGGGTCCTGCCGGACCGGTGCAGTCGGTTTTCGTGTCGAACGACAATCAGCGCCTCGCCACGGGGGGCGCGGATAACACCGTGCGGTTCTGGGACTTGACGACAAACCGGGAGCTGCAAGATCTGACCGCGCATGCGGCGGCGGTCGTAGGTGTGGCGATCGCTCCCGACAACAAGTCGGTCATCTCGGCGGGCGCTGATAACAAGGTGCGCGTCTGGTTACCGGTCGCGGTTCGTGTCTACGCGGGACACCAGGGGCCGATCTTCAGCGTTGCGGTCCATCCCAACGGGTCGCAGATCTACACGGCGTCGGCCGACAAGACGGTCAAGGTCTTCGATACCAACGGCGGCAACGTGATCCGTTCGCTCGATGGTCACGCGGACGCCGTCAAGGCCGTCACGACCACAAAGGACGGCAACAAGATCGTCTCCGGCTCGGCCGACAAGACGATCAAGACCTGGAACGTCGGGGACGGCAAGCTCCTCGCCACGTATCCGCCGCAGCCGAACGCCGTGAATTGTGTGGCGACCTCGGCCGACAACAAGGTGCTCGCCGCGGGACTTGCGGACAATACGACGAAGATCTTCGACCTGACCCAGGCCGATCCCGCCAAGGCGGAGACGCAGGTCGTGGGACCGCATGCGGGCCCGGTGCTCGCCGTGTCGATCCTCCCCGACAATGTGACGGTGGTCACGGCGTCGGAGGATAAGACGGTCAAGCTCTGGCCGCTCTATCCCCCCGGGGCGCTCAAGAATTTCGCCGGACATGGCGCGCAGGTCTACAGCGTCGCATGGTCGCCGGATGGCAAGAAAGCCGCCACTGGCGGGGCCGACAAGACGGCCCGCATCTGGGACGTCGAGAAAGGGGCCCAGGAACGCGCCTTGGAAAAGGCGCATGAGAACGTCGTGTATTGCGTGGCCTACAGTCCGAAGGGCGACCTGCTGGTCACCGGTGGTGACGACAAGCTCGTGAAGTTCTGGAACCCCGCGGACGGCAAGGAGCTGCGCAAGAGCGTCGGCCATGGCGCCGCGATCTATTGCGTGGCCTTCCGGCCGGACGGCGTCAAACTGGCGTCGGGCTCGGTCGATAAGACGATCCGGATCTGGAACGTCGCCGATGGCAAGGAGATCGCCAAACTCGACGGTCACCCCGACGACGTGTATTCGCTCGCCTTCAGCCCCGACGGCAAGCGGCTGGCGTCGGTTGGCTATGGCGGCAACCTTTACGTCTGGGATGTAGACGGGGCCAAACCCTTGTTCCACCAGCGGGTTGCGGCCAACACGATGACCTACGGGATTAGCTGGAGCCCCGACGGGAAACAACTCGCCATTGCGGCGTCGGACAACAAGGGATACATCCTCAATATCCCGCCACAGTAAGCTTCGGCTCGATTGAAAATCGGGAGGCTGCTCCCGATATCGAGTCTTCAGCAAGGCTCTGCCTATAATGGAGGAGACTGGGGGCGGGCATGCGGGCAGAACGCCCGTGTGCCCGTTCCGGTGTTTCGGAACCGAGGTTCGACGATGCCTTACGTGTTCTCCAAGATCGAAGATGCCCTCCAGGCGATGGCCGAAGGCCGTGTCGTGATCGTCGTCGACGATGAGGATCGGGAGAACGAAGGCGACTTCATTGCCGCGGCGGAGCGCCTGACGCCCGAAGTGGTCGAGTTCATGATCACGCACGGACGCGGGCAGTTCTGCATGCCGATCGTACCCGAACTGGCGCAGCGGCTCGATTTGCACCCGATCGTCGCCGAGAACACGGCTCCCCATCGCACGCCCTTCACGGTGCCCGTCGACCACATCTCGTGCCGCACCGGCATCAGCGCGGAGGAGCGTGCGCGAACGGTGCGCGCGATCGTTGATCCGCAGACGGTGCCGTCGGACCTGGCGCGTCCGGGTCACGTGTCGTGTCTGGTGGCGAAGGAGGGGGGCGTACTGCGCCGGGCGGGACATACCGAGGCCACGGTGGATCTGGCCCGGCTCGCGGGCCTTGCGCCGGCGGGTGTGCTCTGCGAGATCCTCGACGGGATTCATGTCGCAAGTCGAGAGCGACTGCACGCGATCGCCGCGGAATTCAAGCTGCCGATTGTTTCGATCGAAATGCTTATTAGCTACCGACGCCGTCAGGAGGTCTTGATCACCCGGCTCGCGGAAGCCAGGTTACCGACTCGGTACGGTGTCGGGCGGATCATCGGATACAGCGTCAAGCACGAGCCCGGGAATGAACCGATCGCGATCGTAATGGGGGACCTCGCGTCGACGGACGCCCCGCTCGTCAGAATGCATTCCTCCTGCTTTACGGGCGACTTGCTGGAATCGCTGCGTTGCGATTGTGGCGATCAGCTTCACCTCGCCCTGGAGGCGATTGGCCGCGAAGGCGTCGGTGCCCTCGTTTACCTGCCCCAGGAGGGCCGGGGGATCGGCCTGATCGAAAAGCTGCGGGCCTATGAGTTACAGGACCAGGGACTCGACACCGTCGAGGCGAATCTCGCTCTTGGCTATCCCGCGGACCCTCGGGACTACGGAATCGGCCTGCAGATCCTCCAGGACCTCGGGCTGACGAAGGTCCGGCTGCTGACCAACAATCCCAAGAAAGCCAATGCCTTCGTGATCCACGGCCACGGACTTGAAGTGGTCGGCCAGATCCCGATCATCGCCCCCGAAGAGGCGGACCGCCGAGGCTATCTCGCCGCCAAGCGCGATAAGATGGGCCACCTGCTGCCCGTCCTTGACGCAAATTCCAACGGCGCAGGTGGTTCGCACTAAGAACCAGCTCGATTCGGACGGTCGGCTGGACCGTTCGCGATCGGAGAGCCACGTCCGTCGCCGAATGTTGACTTTGATCGGTTGGATGTGTAAGATTCTGTTAAAACCAGGTCTTGTGAGGGGGTGCAGACGCGACATGACCGCGGACACGATGGCCCGAACCGACTGGGCGGAAGTCAATGCACGTTTATCCGGCAGCCATCCTCGGGAGGTCTTGCGCTGGGCGGTCGAGACGTTTTATCCTCGACTAACGATGGCAACGGCGTTTGGTCCGGAAGGGTGCGCGATCATCCAGATGCTCTCGGAGATCGAGCCGGGGGTGCGGGTCTTCAACCTGGACACCGGTTACCAGTTTCCCGAAACGCTCGAACTGCGGGACCGGATTGCGGAGCGGTATGGGATCGAGGTCGAGTTGCTGCGACCCGACACCACGGTCGCCGAGTATGAGGCGATGAATGGCGGGCCGCTTTACCGGGTTAATTCCGACCAGTGTTGCCACGACCGCAAGATCGTGCAATTGCGGCGGGCCGTGGTAGGATATGATGCTTGGATCTCATCAATCCGGGCGGATCAGTCGGCGCATCGGGCAAAAGCGAGCCTCGTGGGTTGGGACGCGAAGTTCAATCTGGTAAAAATCAACCCGTTGCTGACCTGGTCACACCGCGATGTTTGGGCGTACGTGGTGGCGAACAAGGTGCCGTACAATCCGCTGCATGATCAGGGCTATCCGTCGATCGGGTGCTGGCCTTGCACTCGAGCGGTGGGTGCTGAGGAGGACGAGCGGGCGGGACGGTGGGCCGGCCAGGCGAAGACGGAGTGTGGTCTGCACTCGCTCGATAGCAGCCAGCTTTGAACCCGGAGACAACAGCGGGCCCCTCCCGCGTCGAACTGCCATGAAGATTTCCGCAAAGGCCGAGTACGCGTGCCTGGCGATGCTTGCACTGGCCCGCCAGCGCTCGGACGATGTACCGGTCCGCATCAAGGAAATCTCCGAGGCGCACGCGATCCCCGAGCGCTACCTGGTGCAGATCCTGTTACAGCTCAAAGGGGCTGGTCTCGTGCACAGCACGCGCGGAGCGTCGGGCGGTTACCGCCTGGCGCGGCCGGCTGCGACGATCTCGCTCAGCGAAGTGCTCACGGCTGTCGATGGCCCGGAAGCCCCTCAGCGTGAAGCTCTAAGGCCTGCCGCTCGGGTACTCGCCAATGTCTGGGCGCACGTCCGCGCCGCCGAACGGGCCGTGCTCGATAAGACGTCGATCGCTCAACTCGCGGAGCAAACGAATCCGCGCGAGTGGGTTATCTAGTCATCGAAAAGGAGTCGGACGATTTCTGCCTTGAAGACTCCGTACGGCGGCACGCTGATCGATCTCACGGTCGACGTCGCCCGCGCTGCCGAGATGAAGGCGACCGCCAAGGATTTTGCGAGTCTGACGCTTGACGAGCGCGGGCTGTGCGATCTCGAACTGCTGGCTGTTGGCGGCTTTTCTCCGCTCAAAGGCTTCCTGGGCAAGGCCGATTACGAACGGGTCGTTGCCGAAATGAGGCTGGCCGACGGCACGCTCTGGCCTCTGCCGATCACGCTGCCGGTGACGCCCGGGAACGGGGTCGAGGAAGGAAAGCCGCTGGCACTGCGCGATGTGTATGGGAATTTGCTCGCGTTCTTGCATATCGAGGAGATCTACGCCTACGACAAGGAGGCCGAAGGTCGCGGTGCCTACGGTATCACCGACGCGCAGCATCCCGCGGTTGCACATCTCAACCGCCAAGCCGGGCACTACGCGGCCGGCCGGCTCGAAGTGCTTCGGACTCCTCCGCACTACGATTTCGTCGACCTGCGTCGCACGCCGAAAGAATTGCGCGCCCACTTCGAGTCGCTCGGTTGGACGAAGATCGTCGCCTTCCAGACTCAGAATCCCTTGCATCGCGCCGATGAAGAGTTGACCAAACGGGCCGCTCAGCAGGTTGGCGGCAGGCTGTTGATCCATCCTGTCGTCGGGACGACGAAGCCGGGAGACGTCGATCACTTTACCAGAGTGCGCTGCTACCGCGCCCTTGTCGACAACTACTACGAACCGGGTTCGGTCGTGCTGAGCCTGCTCCCGTACGTCCTCCGTATGGCCGGGTCGCGCGAGGTCTTGCTGCATGCGATTATCCGGCGCAACTACGGCTGCACGCACTTCCTCGTCGGCCGCGATCAATGGGGGTTGGGCGCGGCCCTAGGAAACCCGAGTCAGTATCGGAACGAGATCGGCATCGAGATCGTCGAATACAAACCGATGGTCTATCTGCCGGAAGAGGACCGCTACAGTCCCGTCGAAGAGGTTCCCGCTGGCGTGAAGACGGCGAACATTTCCGATACGCAGGTACGTGATCACTATCTCGCCAAGGGTCTGCAGCTTCCTGAGTGGTTTAGCCGCCCGGCGGTGGCCGAGATCCTGAACGAGTCCAATCCGCCGAGGTTCCGCCAGGGACTTACGATCTGGTTTACGGGCCTTTCGGGCTCGGGTAAGAGTACCGTGGCCCACGCCCTTGTGGAACGGCTTGCCGAGTTTGGCCGCAACGTTTCGCTGCTTGACGGTGACGAGATCCGCACTCACCTCTCGAAGGGCTTGAGTTTCAGCAAAGAGGACCGAGACACGAACATTCGCCGCGTCGGGTTCGTCGCTGGACTCGTGGCCCAGCACGGCGGTACAACGCTGTGCTCGGTCATCAGTCCTTATCGAGCCGTCCGCGACGACGCCCGCAAGATGTCGAAGGGCAACTTCGTCGAGGTCTTTTGCGATACGCCGATGAACGTCTGCGAGCAACGCGACGTAAAGGGCCTGTATGCGAAGGCCCGCAACGCCGTGGTCGAAGGAAGGCCGATGGGTTTCACCGGGGTCGACGACCCGTACGAAGCCCCGCTTAACCCCGAGGTCTCGGTCGACACAAGCACGCTCAGCGTCGAGGCCTGTGCGAACAAGATCATCGAGAAGCTCATCGAACTCGGCTACATCCTGCCACACGGCCACATCGTGGTGTGACGTCGTCGCGGATGTGTCAGGAGGCTCTACTGAAGAGTGACCGAAACCTTCGTCCGGGGTCGGAACGACACGTGGCATTTGGACAGCCCCGGACGCGATTATTTAGCGTCTGACAGGATCGATCGGGAGTCGGCGTGATGTCGGATGATGTCCAGACGAACGACCAGGAGATTGAAGCAGCGGAAGAAAGAACGCCGCTGACTTCCTCCAAGAGCAATCGCTTTTCCACGACGAGAGAACTCACGGAGAAAGAACTCGCCCGGCCTGAATCCGTTCAATTTCTCCTTAAGGAAATCGAGAGGCTTGAAAACGAGGTCGTCCGATTGGAAGAATACCGTGAGCGTTTTCATGAGGCCGACAAGGCTAAGCTCGTCCTGGATCAGCGTCTCCAGGTTTCGATCGCGAAGGATATCGTATTCACCGTAAACGTCGCAATTGGCCTGGCCCTGTTTGGCATCTTACCGTCGGTCTGGAGCGTTCTCACCACAGTACAGAACCTGGTTGGTTTTGGCTTTGCCCTGGTGCTAGTGATTTCCGGAGTCGTCGCGAAGTGCAAGGCGGCATAGCATGAACGTTGACATCAAGAAAATCCGGGATCGAGGCGACATCGATCGCGAGCGCCTCGTTCTCGAAGTACATGCTGACGACGACATCGGAAGGTATGTCGTTTTTGTCACCGACTGTGCGGAGGACGGAGGTGTCTCGAACCGGCTGAAGCGAGCCTACTGGTTTCCGGACAAACCCGTAGGCGAGGGCGACCTCGTTGTCCTCTACACCAAAGCAGGCAACCCCAAGATCAAGAGAAACGAGGACGGCACGAGGTCCCATTTTTTTTACCTGGGACTGGAGAAGCCGATCTGGAGTGTTCCGAGTGACTATGCCGTATTGCTCCAGGCCAGAAACTGGCAGGCGCTCGAAGTCTCAGCACAATGAGTTGTTGGCCCGCACAGCTCACGCCGACTCAACCACTGAATCAAACACCCGCACCTCCTTCCAGTTCGGCTTGTTCTCGGCGATGAACTCGTGGTGTGCCGGCGCATCTTGATAGGCATCGTGAGCCGCGCGCGATTCGAAGATCACGTGCAGCGCGATGTCGAAGTCGCGGACGTTCACGGGCCGCGAAAGTTCGGGTTCTAGCGTGCCGCAAGCGAAGAACACGGTGCCCGGATGATCGGCGAGATACTTCTTGCACGCGGCGACCATCTTCTGCTTGGCGGCCGGGGAATCATCGTGCAGAGCAAAATAGACGTTATGGGCGAGCATGGGTCCATCTCAGAGAGAAAACGAAAGGCAAACAAACGGACCACGATGCTATCAGATGGTGAGTCAATCCTTCCAGGGGCCGCTGATTAGCGCATGTCCGCGGGATCTTCCTTCGGCAATTCGACGAGCGTCATGCCACTCAGATAGGTCCTCCTCCAGACCGCTCCACCCAGCATCGGGTCGCCGTCGGCGATATGAATCGGGACAAACGCGAAGCAAGCATGGTCTTTGGGACGTGCCTGGAGAAACTCGTGGAATTCCGTCTCGTTCAAGGGCATCGCCGGCTCTGGAAACGCGTGCTCCCGATAGAGTGGCATTGCCAGGAAGTACGGCAGGCTGACCCACGTGTCGCCCGGTGCCATTCGTGCGCGGAGGTCGCGGGCGACTGCCGAATAACGCGCGTCGTTCGTCAGGACATACCGATAGGGGTCCTCGGTGTAGAAAAGTGAGAGCAGTGTTCCGATAGCAAGAACAGCGACGAGAGCGGCATACGATGCGCTCGGTCGCCCGAAGAGGCGGCGTGCTCCGATGCCTGCGAGCACGATCGGAATCGGGACGTAGAGCAGCATATGCCTTGTGCCTGCGCACATGGCACACGCCGAAATCGCTGATGAGACCAATGTGGCGAGGAACGGCCAGCGAAATTCGCGAAGGCGACTGTCACGCTCGAATGTCGTGTGCACACCGAGCGCAACCAGAGCGATGAACATGACGCCGCTCAGCGTTAAACCGACGGTCCCGAATCCTGCGAGGTGGCCGAACGGTGAGGTGATGCAAAGGTAGCCCCAGAGCGTGCGTGCTCCCGGATAACCCACGTTCGCGGCGGTCGCGGAGGTGACCAGCACAAATAGCTTGAGAATGCCGAGGAGCACGACACTCCCCAGCGCGTACCACCAGCTTTGACGGAAGAGCCGGCCGAGGCTCACTTCGGAGATCCACCGTCTGACCAGTTCGCTGACGACCAACGGTCCGATCACCGCCCACCCGGCCCAGTGCGTCGTCTGTGCAAGCAGACAAACCAGCAGGAATCGCCAGGGCGATTCGTATCCTCGACGTTGCTCGCGCACAAACATCAGGATCACGCCGAAGAGCGCGACCTGCGACAGTGTATGAGGGCGCCCGATCCCGGCGAAGATCTGTGCCACGGGCCCCAACGCCAGGAGAGCGGCGACCCAGAGGCCAAGCGCATCGTCCCACAATTCGCGGCCGATGGCGTAGGCCACGAGCAACGCGAGGAGCGAGCAAACGACCGAAGGGAGTCGCAGGGCCAACAAACTCGAGTGACTGAGGATCTCGCTTGTTTCCGAGACCACGTTGAAGGCGGGAGACGGCGGATCACCGACCAGGAAGGGCACGCGACGAAAGAGCGGGTTGGTGTGGTAGAGATGCAGAAGCGTGCTTTTCCAAGCGGCGGGGATCGAGGGATGACGCTCTAACCGCGTGCGAAAGAGGGGCATCACATCGGAGGTCCGATAGTGATTGCGCCACGATTCGAGATGGAGCATCTCGTCGCCCAGCACCTCGGTTCGCCAGGGGGCGGGGAGCCTCGTGCCAAGAGCGAGCACGATCAAGAGTCCGAGCGCAAGCCCACGCAGCCAGGGCACGGGGGCTTGCGGCTCATCGTTCATGACTCGAGGACCTTCTCGACGCAGCCGTTGTTCAACTCGACGTGCTGGCCGACGCGCCGGTCTTCCGGGAAATTGACCCAGCGGTCGACGAGATACAAGGGACGGTCGCGAACCTGGTCGTAGATACGCGTGACGTACTCGCCCAGCACCGCGATCCCCAGCGCATTCATCGCGCCGAAGAAGCTGGAGACCATCGTGTTCGACGCCCAACCGGGGATCGCCAGCCCGGTGAACAGCTTGTGGTAGAGGACGAAGATACCCAGCAAGAAGAAGACGGCCATCGACGTCACGCCGATCGCGTAAAACAGGCTCAAGGGGAACGACGAGAACGAAAAGATCGCACTCTTCGCCAGCCGCCAAAGTCCAAGCATCGAGACCCGAGGCCGGCCATCGTAACGCGGCCCGCGCTCGACCTCGACGCCCGTCTGCCGGAACCCGACCCACGAGCGGAGGCCGGCGTAGTAGCGGTCGCGGTCACGTAGCCGAGCGATTTCCTCGGCGACGCGCCGATCGACCAGGCCGAAGTTGCCCGCATCCGGTGGCATCGGCGTGCGTGAGATGGCGTTCAGGACACGATAGAACGAGTAGAAGAGGAATTTCTTGACCGCGTTTTCCTTGCGCCCCGTGCGGATCGCATAGACGACGTCGTAGCCCTCGCGCCACTTCTCGAGGAAGCGGCCGATGCTGCGCGGGTCGTCTTGCATGTCGGAGTCCATGATCACCGCGACATCCCCTCGCGCGTGGGCCAGGCCTGCCTGCACGGCGGCTTGATGGCCGAAGTTGCGCGAAAGATGCAACACCTTCACCTGGGGATCGGCCAGCGCCAGACGGTCGAGAAGCTCGCCGCTACCGTCGCGCGAGCCATCGTTGATGTAAATTAACTCGCCGTCGCAGCCGGTCTCGCGGATGGCCTCGGTCACGGCACGCGTCAAGGTCTCCAGCACCTTGGATTCGTTGTAGACCGGCAGCACCACCGAGATCAGCAGCGCCTCACGCGCCGGGCGGACGAACTCAGGTTGCCTGGTCATCGTTTGAGGACTCCGACGAGGGAAAGGCCTAGCATCAACCGGACCGCTTCGATCACCTTGCGCTCCGTGCGGGCCAGTCCGATCAAGAGCGAATTGACCGCGGGCGAGACGGGGGGAAATTCC
The DNA here is from genome assembly GCA_027451445.1 of Singulisphaera sp. Classification (GTDB taxonomy): domain Bacteria; phylum Planctomycetota; class Planctomycetia; order Isosphaerales; family Isosphaeraceae; genus DAIDJG01. Next base: position 26,757 of record DAIDJG010000205.1, on the reverse strand, counting down.
GCCGAACGACTGCGCCTCCCGAGCTTTTCGAGCGTCCTGACGACGAGCGCCGCCGGCAGCGTGAACGCATTCCAGTGCGAGAGCCACACGACCTTCAAGCCCGCCTCCCGCGCATGCTCGCGCAGCATACGAGCCGAGTAGCGGCGGTGGTGCCCCAACATCCGGTCCCACGGTCCCATGAGCGCGGGAATCGCCGGGACCGTGACGACGATCTCGCCGTCGGGAGCAAGGGTATCTGCGGCGTTGCGTAGCACCTTGACGGGGTCGGGGACGTGCTCGATCACGTCGAGCATCACGACGATATTCGCGGGCCCTCGTTCGACCGGCCAGGGCTCCTGGAGATTATGCAGGCGCACATCCTCGATGCCCAGGGTCCGGCAGTGCTCGATGGCCTCGGGCATGAGGTCAAACCCCGAAACGTCGTAGCCGAGCTCGCGGTAGGCGAGCAGGTTCGCCCCGCCGCCAATCCCCCCCTCAACCAGCCGGCCGGGAGGCGGACAATGGCGCTTCAGGAGGTCCGTCACCAGCTCTCGCTTGGCGACGTGCCACCAGTAGGTTCGCTCGACCGCGATCAGGGCTTCAAGATGTTTTTGGTCCATCAGCTCACCTTCACTCGGTTACCTGGGCCCGAGCCGTCCAGTCAAAGGGCCGGCCGCCGCCGAGTGCGTCAAGGTCGTAGACAAGCATGCTCCGGCCGATGATGTCCATCGGCTCCTTCGAGCGCAGCGCCCGGTAGGCATCGCGATCGTCATAGACCCCAACCTCCTGGACGGGGCTGATCATCAGGAGCCCTCGCGCCGGAGGGGGATCGTTGGGGGTCAATCGCGTCACTCGGGATCCCAGGTAGTATTCTACGTTCGGCTGGTCTTCCTTGCCAAAATAGTACATGGCGATCGGCCGGCGTTCGTCGGGGCGACTCTCGATCCAGGTGCGCACCTGTTTGAGCGACTGCCCCCAATCGACGTTACTGTCGCTGATCGCCAGGTGGGGTTTATGGCGCGGATAGTTGATATAGGCCAGGTAATCGGGATGGAAACTCGCCACGTGAACGCCCGCGAGCAGCACCCCCGCCCAGGCGGCGACGGACCAGCCGAGACGGTTTCCTGCCACCACTCGGCTCGCCAGCAACAGCATGAAGAGATACGCCGGCAGGAAGTGGCGGAATCCGATGTTGACCTTCGAATTCATCATGAACGCGGCCCAGGCGAGGCAAGGGATGAGCAGCCCCCACTCCGCCCAGCGCGGGCGTTCCCACGCCACAGAGATCAGTCCCAGAAGTAGGACCGCCGCGATGCCCAGGGGTACCTTGTAACTTGCGACTACCGGGAAGTAGTACCACCAGCCGGTCTGCCGCCGCTCGCCGAAGAGAAAGCAGTTGTGTCCCGCCATCCCATGTCCCAGGCCGGAGCGGAAAGCCCGCAGGTAACTCCCGGCCGGCCAGGGCTCCGTAAGCCCCAGGGCACGCTCGGCAGCGACTCGAAATGCACGTGCTTGCGTCAAGTTCGCCTGAGCCGCTCCCTCTTTGGAGTGGAGCGTGCCCACCTTCGAGATCGGCGGACTCATATCAAAGAGCGTCAACGCCCAGATTGTCGCCATGGCGACCAGTCCGATCGCCGCCAGGGCCCGCACGCGCCCGGACAGCGCAGCACGCCACGCGCGCCAATCCTGGCGATCGAGCCACGGCCTCACTCCCCAGTGCAACCCTGCGAACGCCAGAACGACCGGCGGCAGCGCGACCGCCGTATGCTTGAGCATGAGCGCGAAGCCGGTGCCCACAGCACACGCCAGCAGCCTGCCCGAAGTCGGTTGCTCGAAGTAACGCCACGCCAGGAAGCAGCCGAGGATGATCCCTTCCACTCCAAGGATGTCGAGCGAGGGGATGGGGATCAACGCGGTAATCGTCGGATCGACCAGCGTCAACGCAAGCGCAAACCACGCCGACCTCAGTCCATACACACGCCGAACCCAGAGGAACACCAGGCCGAACAGGGGCAACGCCAGAATGACGTTCCCCAGCGCGACCCGCTCGGTAATCGTCTCGGCCCGGCCGGGCACGTCGTACAGGCGGTCGTCGTCCGCAGCTCGCCCTTCCAACAGGTTCGTCGCGAGCATCGGCAACGCGATCAACCCCTCGGCCAGCGGAGGGTCGTTCATCGACAGGTCGCGCGTGCCGATACTCCGGGTCCAGTAAGCCAGTCCGCGAGTCAGGTGATACGTGTCATCCAATGATTCGCTGTGCGCCCGAGCGATCAGCAGCGAGCGAGGAATGAGCACCGCAACACTCACGAGGAGAGCAAGCTGAAGATGTCGAACCGTTGCGCGCGATTCCGCGTCGTTGGCCGATTCAAGCCGCTCGGTGTGAGGGTCGAGAGCGATGTAAGGCGGGAAGGTTGCGGTAGCCATCCTTAGCTGCGACTCCTGGAGCCTTGGTGCAAACTCAGGGGGGACTTACCCATCGGCGAACATCCCTGTTGCCGATATAATCAGGTAGGTAGATATTCCTCGCGTCAGTCACTCATGGTTCATTCGACTCAGCAAGAATCTAGCCGAACTCGCGTCATTCGACAAGGCAAGTCCGCGGGGGGATCGCGCTCTCCTCGCACACTTAATGCGGAACGCCGGCCGTTCCCAAGGTGGCGGCGATCGAGGCTGCATTGACCGGTTGAATCACACCTCGCTCCGTCATGATTCCGGCGATCAGGGCGGCTGGTGTCACATCGAATGCCGGATTGTAGACGGCGATCCCCTCGGGCGCGGTGACGCGGCCAAAGCCGGCGGTGATCTCCGCGGGGTCGCGCTGTTCGATCGGAATGGCGGAGCCGTCCGGAAGCGAGAGGTCGAATGTGCTTGAGGGTGCGGCGACGTAGAAGGGGATGCCATGTGCTTTGGCGAGCACGGCGACGCCATAAGTGCCGATCTTGTTGGCGGTATCGCCATTGGCGGCGATCCGATCGGCACCGACGACGACCATCTGCACCTTCCCTTCCTTCATGACCTGGGCGGCCATGTTGTCGCAGATGAGAGTGACGGGCACGCCTCGCCGCTGCAGTTCCCACGCCGTGAGGCGGGACCCTTGAAGCAACGGCCGCGTTTCGTCGGCGAACACGTGGACGGACTTCCCTTGTTCGTGAGCCGCGAAGATCACGGCCAGCGCCGTGCCGTAATCCGCGGTCGCCAGGCCGCCGGCGTTGCAATGAGTCAGGACGTTGTGCCCGCTCGGCAAGAGCTCCGCGCCGAATCGGCCGATCGCGCGGCACATCGCCTTGTCCTCGTCGGCGATCGCCTGCGCCTCTTCCAGCACACGGTCGAGCAACTGATCTGCGGGCAGTTCCACCGAATCCGCCACTCGGTCGATCCGATCGAGGGCCCAGAAGAGATTGACGGCGGTGGGACGACTCGTGCGGAGCTGCTCGGAGGCGTCACGCAAGCCCTTGCGTAACGCGTCGGAATCACCCCCGACCATACCCTGCCCGCCGAGCACGGCGCCGAAGGCCGCCGCGATCCCAATCGCCGGGGCTCCTCGAACGCGCAAGCTGCGGATCGCCTCCCAGACCGTGGCCACGTCCCGGCAGTCGATCCGCACAAACTCGGTGGGGAGCCGCGTCTGGTCGATCAAGCGCACGAACCCGCTCGCCGAGTCGCCGACCCAGCTCACGGTTTCCCACGTTTCACCGACCGGACCCGCGCTCATTTATTCGTCGTCCTCATCCTCGTCTTCGTCGTCTTCTTCGTCCGACTCTTCGGGGTCGATCCAGGCGTAGAACTCCGAGTAGACATCCCAGATCCCTTTGAGCGCGTTGCGCTGGTCGCCCGGCCGGAGCGGCGGATGGGCGCCGGTGTAACCCGCGACTTCGGCGGCGAGCCGCAGCAAGTCGAGGTTCTGCCTGCGCATTTCAAGGAAGATCTGGCTCTGGGTATCGAGCTCCAGAGCCTCTTCGAGGGCTTCTTCCACCTCGTCCTCGTGATTATGGTCGTGGTCGTGGTCGTGATCGTGTTCGTGTTCGCTCATCGTCGTGGATCTCCCGGGTCGATGCAAAAAAGCGTCGTTCCTCTTGTCAAAGAGAGGGACGGAAGGCCCCAAGCTACCCGTTGCGAGCGGATTCAGCCAGGGCATTCCAGGGCGAGTAATTAAGCCCGAAGGTGGCCGCGACCGCCTGGTTCGTCACGCGGCCCCGGTCGATGTTGACCCCTTCCGCCACGCCGTGATTCTCCGCGGCGACCTTCCGCCAACCGTGCTTCGCAAGCTGGAGAACATACGGCAGTGTCACGTTGCAAAGGGCGTACGTGCTCGTCCGCCCGACGGCGCCGGGCATATTCGTGACGCAATAGTGGACCACGCCGTCGACGACGTAAGTCGGCTGGCGATGCGTGGTTGGACGGCTCGTCTCGACGCACCCGCCTTGATCGATGGCGACGTCGACGATTACCGCGCCGGGCTTCATGCGCGTGAGATCATCGCGGCGCACCAGGCGAGGGGCGCGAGCCCCCGTGATCAGGACCGCGCCGATGACCAGATCGGCCCGCTCGATCGTTTCGAGGATCGTGTGACGGTCCGAGTACAACGTGGTGACATTGGGCGGCATGATATCGTCGAGGTACCGCAAGCGGTCGAGGTTCACATCGAGGATTCGGACATTCGCCCCCAACCCCGCGGCCACCTTTGCCGCGTTCGAGCCGACGATCCCACCTCCCAGAATCGCCACCTCGGCTGGAGCCACGCCCGGTACGCCGGCGAGCAAGATCCCCCGCCCCTCCTGCGGGCGTTCGAGGTATTTCGCCCCTTCCTGGATGCTCATCCGACCGGCAACTTCACTCATCGGCGTCAGAAGCGGCAAGTTCCCGCGCGCGTCGCGCAACGTTTCGTAGGCGATGGCCGTGATCTCGCTCGCGAGCACCGCCTCGGTCAGCCGCTTGTCGGCCGCGAAATGAAAGTACGTGAACAGGACCTGACCCGGTCGCAGGCATGGCCACTCGGAGGGTTGCGGCTCCTTGACCTTGACCACCAGGTCGGCCTTCGCCCAGATCTCGGCCGCGTCGGTGACGAGCTTCGCCCCCGCAGCGCTATACTGGTTGTCGACGATGCCGCTCCCCTGCCCCGCCCCGGTCTCGACGAGCACGGTATGCCCCGCGCCCGTGAGCTCTTCGGCCCCAACCGGCAGCATCGCGACGCGATATTCGTCCGCCTTGATCTCTCTGGGTACGCCGACGATCATGACGCGAGCCCTCCGGCCTTGTGATCCGCGCATCGGGAACTGCTCCACCGCGCGCCCATTCGAGCAAACGTCGGACCGCGAAGCAAGGCAACCGCTTGCGAGGCGCCGGCCGTCTTGCCAAGATCGGGGCGCCGCAAAGGCCCCAGCCCCGACCCCCGCCTCGAGGAGCCCCACCCATGCCTGCCGATCCGTTCGTCCGCGTGTCCACCGACAAGGGCGAAGCGCCGAAGCTCCCGTCCGGACGGACATACCCCCCCGGCACTCGCATTAAGATCGAGACCGATCGCTACACGGCGGCCATTCCCACGGAGGGCTATGTCTCCGGCGTCGCGGCCGGCACGTTCGTCGACAAGAAGACGGGGGCCCACGACCTCGGCTACGGCCTGAGCATCGTCGACTTCCTGCTGGAGCCCGTTCCCCAGGACGCGCCGGTGCCCAAGGGCCAGTACGAATTCGGCAGCCTCGTTCACGGCAACATTCCCAAGCGGTACGTCGAGGGGCCGCAAATCTGTACCCAGGCCAGGAAGCTGCCCGCGAGGGTGAGCGCGAACGATGACTTCGCCGCGGTCCGTCTCAAGTACCAATGGAACGTCGCCTACCCGCCCCGCGACAAGGCGGGCTCGGTCTGGGAGCAAACTCTGATCTTCCCCAAGGGCGAACGCTTCTTCCTGAGCGCCGACCGGGTCACGACGGTGTCGGAGTCGCCCGCTCTGTTCTTTCGCGTGGACATGCCCGGGCACATCAAGCACAAGGACAGCATGTCCTTCGACCACATCTACCTCAGCTACAACAACCCCTCGATCCTCCCTTCGACCGACTTCATGGCCGACTTCCCTCCCGACGGCCACTTCCTTTATCAACGAGGAAAACAGCCCCTCCCCGAGCGTTTCATTCGCGCCTACCAGGTGGACCTTGGCCCCGGAAAGGACGAAGGTCCCTGGCTCGCAGGGATGACGCTGAACTCGAAGGACGTGTATGAAGCCTGGTGCCACGAGCGCGGGTACGTCTGCTTGATCGAGGAACTGGGCGGCCGCCCCACCAAACCCGGCGACACCTTTGGCGCTGCCTACCTGATCGGCTGGTTCGACGACATCGACGACATGAACAAGGCTTACGACCGCTACAAAGGGATCAGCGGATTGGCCCTTGAAGGCCCCGACGACAAACCCACGGGCTTCCGAGGCCTCAAGACCAAGGAACTCACGCCGGTGACGCTGTAAGACCATCGTCGATCATGCTGACTTCAGCCGTACGAGATGCGACTCCGTTGGGGGCTCTCCTCTTCCGAGTTCCGAGGCTTGGAATACGACTCGGAACCGTATTCGGAAATGGCGCAACTTCTTGCGTAGCATGCGAGTTGCCGAGTTCCCGGATGAAGGGAGGGCGAATCACGGCGGACTTGCCAACGACATCGCACGAGACAAACGCGCCTGACTGCGCGGATGCATTGCCGGGGTAACAGTTTGTTCCATCGCTCACGTGAGCGGACTTGAGGGGAGTGTTGTTGAGGCCGGGATGCGAGTGGCCGATGGGCTTCGTACATTCGGGAGCGAAGTGCGCACCGCAGGCGTTGGTGGTGAACGAACGATTGGAAAGGTGCCGGATCACGGGGAATGCCTCGAAAAAGCGCCTATGATTGTCTGTCCACTAATAGAGTAGCGATGGCGCAGTAAGTAAAAGCGCTTTTTCGAGAATTCTGGACTTTCGTTCACGCGGCCGGGCCGTGCGTAGGAACGGCTCGGTTTTCCCGATCCCAGCCGGCTTGTCCGGCTGGTGATAACCGCCGCGCGTGAGCCCGCGAATGCGCTCCCTCGACCCCAGCCGGCTTGCCCGGCTGGTGAAGGAGGTCTCTGGCTAGCTAGCGCGCCGCGATCGCGCGGCCTCGCCACGAGCTACTCGCCGCTCAGCTCTTGGCCGCCCGAGCCGGCTTTTCCTTGGTCGCGCGCCAGTCGTTCAGGAGGGACTTCAACTCATCCACCGTCACGCCGCCATGGTCTTCGCCCGAATCCCAGCGGGTCATGAGCGCCTTGTGACGGTCGCGCAGCGGGCCGCGGGGGAGGAACTTGCCGTGAAACTTCTTGAGGACCTTGAGCCGAGGGTCGGCCGGCGGCCGGGGCGGAGCAGCGGGTTTTTCGGGCTTGGCGGCGGCCGCTTCCGCCTTGTCGCCCTTGGCCGGCTTGTCGGCTTTCGGCGCTTTCTCGGCCTTCGGCGCTTTCTGATCCTTCGGGTCCTTGGCCTTGGGAGCGGCCCCTTCTTTTGACATGAGACTTACCTGACCTTCCTCGCAAGGCGGATGTTTTCGTTCGCGCAATCAACTGCCCGGGTGCGTCGTGGCGCACCACACAAGACGGAACAGTGTACTCAAAGGCCGTGCCCGCTGACAAGAACGGCTCAGCGCGAGTTCTCGACCGCGCCCGATCGCGCATTTTGCCGGCGCCAGGAGATCGGTCCCCGCAACGCGTGGCCCGGCTCCGCAGTGGGCAAGGTCTGAAGGTGCGGACCCACCGGACCCGCCGGTGTCCCTTCCCACTGGTGCGCGTTGAGCGACTGCAAAACAAGATCCGCGAGCCGCATCGCTCGTAACGCATCGTCGCCACTGACCCTTGGAACGGCCTCCCCGCGCACCGCACGCACGAAGTCGTCCAACTCCATATCGAGCTGATCGCGCCCTTCCGTTTGCACCTGATCCATGCGGAGGATCGTGCCAAAGAGCCGTTCCTTGATCGCCGCCGGCTGCGTCATGTCGAGCCCTTCGAGATCCAACTCACCACGGAGCAGGTTGTCCGAAGGGCGGACGATCGTCCCGGTCTTGGCCGTGAAGTCGAGGCTGGCGTAACCTTCCTCGCCCCAGAGCCGCATCTTGCGCAAGGATTGGAAGCTCGCCCGGCTGGCCGTGAGATTGGCGACGCAGCCGTCCTCGAACTCGATGCGGGCGTTGGCGATGTCTTCATGACCGCCGAAAATGCTTACACCGACCGCGGCCACCGACCGCACGGCCGCATCGACGCGCGATAGCACCAGGTCGATGTCGTGGATCATGATATCGAGCACCGCGCCAATGTCCGTCGAACGGAACGTGTACGTCGAGAGCCGCTCAGCGGCAATGTACTTGGGACGCAGCCCCAGCCCGTCGAGCGCAGCGAGCGCGGGATTGAAGCGCTCGATGTGCCCGACCTGCAAGAGCGTGCCGCCGAATCGCGCGAGGGCGACCAGTTCCTCAGCCTCCGCCAGCGACGTCGCCAGCGGCTTTTCGACCATCGTCGCGATCCCGCGTTCCAGGAACGCGCCGGCGACCTCTCGGTGCAAGGCTGTCGGGACGGCGATGGAGACGGCGTCGACCTCGTCGAGCAACGCGCGATAGTCGTCGAAGGGGCGCGTGTTTTGCTGAGCGGCGATCTTGCGGGCCTGCTCCGGGCGCGAGTCGGCCACGCCCACCAGCTCGACTCCCGGCTTCGAGGCCAGGATCCGCGCGTGGTGCTGACCGAGGTGACCGACCCCGACGACTGCGACTCGCATTGGCGGCATAGCGTTACTTCCTCAAGCGTTCCCGAGCCCGTCCGTGCTTCCCTTCCTGCTGGGTCAGAATGAACTCCAGCAGACTCCGCACCTCGGGCGTGAGATGTCCATGTGACTCCAGGATCTCCGCGGCGTGCCGCGCGCTCATCTTGGCGCGGTAGACCAACCGATGCGCCTCGTGCAGCGAGGTGATCCCTTCGGGGCTGATCCCGTTCCGCTTCAGGCCCACCACGTTGATACAGCGCACGCGAGAAGGATTACCATCGACGAGCATGTACGGAGGCACGTCATGCGTGATCCGCGACTGCCCGCCGATAAAGCTGTAGGAACCGAGCGTCGTGAATTGATGGATCGCCACCCCGCCCGAAATGCTGGCATGCGACGCGACGTGGCAGTGTCCCCCGAGCATCGAACCATTGGCGATCGTGATGTGGTCGGCCAGCTTGCAGTCATGGGCGACGTGCGAAGTCGCCATCAGGAAATTGTGGCTCCCCAGGCGCGTGATTCCATCTTCCTTGTGCGTGCCCCGGTTGATCGTCACGTTTTCGCGGATGATGTTGTGATCGCCGATCTCCACGCACGTGCCGCCCCCCTTGAACGACAGATCCTGGGGTTCGCCGCCAATTACCGCGAACGGGCTCACGACGTTGTGTTCGCCGAGCGTTGTGATTCCCATCACGCAAACGTGGGCGAGCAGGCGCGTGCCCCGGCCGATTTTGACATCGGGACCGATCACGCAATAGGGGCCGATCTCGACCTCGTCGGCGATCTCGGCTCGAGGATCGACGCACGCGGTGTCCGCGATCAGGGTGGCCATGGCTGAAGATTCTCCCGTCCTTGAGAGATCTGGCTTCGACACCGTCCCTGGCGTCGAACCTGGAATGCCGCTCAATGAGCCCTAAACAAGAGCGAATGAACGTTCTATCTCCCTCCCCCCTTGTGGGGGAGGGTTGGGGTGGGGGGCGTACCACCCGTGGCCACCGGAACCCCCCACCCCAGCCCTCCCCCACAAGGGGGGAGGGGGTATTAACGTTGTCGTGTTCAGGTGGTTTGATACTTTTTGAGCGGTATACATTTACACTAAGCGTTCCGCGTCGAGCGCCACGAACTTGAACGTCGCTTCGGCCGCGATCTGGTCATCGACCTTGGCGGTGCCTCGCACGTGCGCCGTGCGATCTTTGATTCGGACGCCGATGATTTCGAGATTGAGCTGGTCGCCCGGCACAACGGGTTTGCGGATTTTCACGTCGTCGATTGCGGCGATCACGACGACGTGTTCGGCCGGATCGATTCGGTCCGCGATCAGGAGACCGGCGGCCTGTGCCATGGCTTCGAGAATCAGGACTCCCGGCATGACCGGTCGCCCTGGCCAGTGACCCTGGAAGAAGGGCTCGTTGACCGACACATTCTTGATTGCTCGCACGCGGCGGCACCGCTCGTGCTCGACCACGCGGTCAATCAGCAGGAACGGGTAGCGATGCGGCAGGATCTTCATGATGTCGTCGATTTCGACCCGGGTGTCGCCCGTTTCGACGCGCAGGCCGCGGCGTGCGACGGCATCGAACAACTTCCGCACGAGCGTCGCGTTGAGCTGGTGGCCCGACCGATGGGCGACCACGTGCCCGCTGATGTCCGTCGCCAGCAGCGCAAGGTCGCCGACCATGTCGAGGATCTTGTGGCGGACGCATTCATCAGGAAACCGAAGCTGATTGCCGATCACACCGTCGGAACCGAAGATCAGGACGTCCGCCTCCGACGCTCGCGAGCCGATGCCGGCCTGACGCAGGGCGACGGCCTCGTTCTCGAGCAAGAACGTCCGGCTGGACGCGAGCTCGGTTCGGAACGAGTCGGGTGAGACCTCGAGACAGAGGCTTTGCGAGCCGATCGGCGTGTGGCGGCCGTAATCGAGATGGTAGGCGAGAACGAGGTTCTCACCGTTGCCCGGGTGCGCCGTGAGGGTCGCCTGTCCTTCGCGCACCGTGATTGGGCGGTCGATCACGAGCGTCTCGCGCTCGCGGTCGAGCTCCACCGAGCCGGCGTCATGGAGCGCCTCGACGAAGGCCTGGCTCGAGCCGTCGAGGCCGGGGGTTTCGGGGGCATCGATCTCGATCACGCAGTTGTCGAGCTGCAAGCCGGCGAGCGCGGCCATGACGTGCTCGACCATTTCGACCGAGGCTTCGCCGTTCTGAATCGTCGTCCGGCGCTGCCTTGGCACGACGTGCCGAATGTGCGCGGGGACCGCCGGCTTTTCGGGCAGGTCGGTCCGGACAAACACGACGCCCGTGTCGGCTTCGGCTGGCCGAAACCGCAACGTGACATCGGAACCATGAAAGAACCCCACGCCCCGGACTTCCGTTTCCCGGGCAATGGTACGTTGCAGACGCCTCGCCGTAAGCATGGCCGTCGCTGCTCCCTCATCCCTGATCCGACGAAACCAAGGACGCGCCAATTAGGCTAGCCGTGCCGGCGCGCCGATCAATCCGAGTTCTGCGTGGCGATCTCGCATCGCCGTTTCGCGTTCGCCTTCGGTCATCCGTGATCGAGGACGGTTTGCGATTGAGTTGTACACGGTATCTCACCACCCAGTTCAAAAGCTCATAACTCCCCCCCTTGGGAAGGGGGGGTTAGGGGGGGTGGGGATTGGCGGTTCGATGTGTGCAGCATCGCCACGAACCGCGATCTCCGGCGTTTTACGGTTGAGGGGCACGGGTCTAGCCGTATACGAGCGTTGAATCCCCACCCCCCCCTATCCCCCCTTCCCAAGTGGGGGAGTCTTTGATCTCCGTCACGCAAACGGAGGTGGGCTGCGCCCACGCTACAAAAGACTGCGAACGCTCAGTTTGCCTTTGGGGTTGCCGGGCCCGCGGGGGCCGTCGCCTTGGGCGAAGCACTCCGGCTCATCTTCTCGTAGTTCAGGTTGAGGTTGTGGATCACAGCGCGGGTGATATCGTTGCGCGGATCGGAGTAGACGACCGTCTTGTCCATCGCCATCATGACCGAGCTCGGGTTATTCCCCGAGACCGGCTCGTTGGAGACCCGCATGATGTAGGTCATCCCCTGGTACTTCGCGATCGCGGCGACCATGTCCTGCACTTCCTTGTAGAGGGTCGCCAGCATGTCGGATTCGCGGAGCTGGAAATCGCGCTGAGCTTGTTCGCGGCCGGCGTCGACTTGCGCCTTGAGGGTGCTGATGCGGTCTTCTCGCTTCTTGTAGTCCTGGCTGCCGGGGGTCATTTTCGCCAGCATCTCGGCCTCTTGCTGGCCTTCGTTCATGAGTTTCATCAACTCATTCTGCTTGGCGGTGGCAGCGGCCTTGAACTCTTCGCCGAGGACCTTGACCTTCTGGTATTCCTTGAACACCGCAGAGATATCGACCGTTCCTACGACGGGTGGGACCACGGCCGGCCTCGCAGGAGCCGTGCCCTTGTCCTGTTGACCCACCGAGGTCCCGACGACCAGGCCCACGCCGAGGATTCCCAGGCCCATCGCGATCAGCTTGCGAGACGAGACGATCATTGTCACTCCTCCTTGATTAGGACCGAAACTCAAAGGCCCACGATCGTCGCAATCGCCTCGCCGAGTCCCTCGACAAGGCTCACAGAGAGCACGCTGTTCCCACGCTCGGCGGGGGTGGTCGTATCCGGCAACTCCGAAGTCGAGCCGCACCAATCCGACGCGAAACACGAATGCGCCGCGACACGCGACGTTGACGCGCGGCATTCTGCCCCGAAGCTGACAAGTGGTCAAGGCGAACCGACGAGTCGAAACTGAGTAGAACACGGACAGGTTCGAGAGTCGGCGTACCGGGATTGGAAGTCCGGGGTGTTCACCCCCGGTTTTCAGTCTGGCGCACCAACCGTTAGCCCCCTACCAAGAAAAAACGCCGGCCGGACCCATTACGGGTCGTGCCGACGCTGAGCACCCTGAGGAGTATCCCAAAAACGACCGGACCTCATTCCGGGGCGGAACGCGGGGGACAAAGGAGCCCTTAGCCCGTCAAGCTCCGGCTTCGCCGGCCCTTGAGGGAAGTGCACCACTACAGGTTGGTCGTTCAAGAATCCGCTACTGAGGAGAGGGGGGGAGGGCAAATCGATGCAATCCCTTGCCCGGCGAAGCGCCGTCATTCATCCTGATTCAACTTCTCACTCGCCGGAGTAGTTCAACACGAAATCATGGAACTTGACCTTCTTGGGCATTTCGCCGGTGGCCGAGAAAAGGTTGACCAGCAGCTCGCCGAAGTGGTCGGTGCGGACGCTGTAGAAGTTGTGCTTGCCCTCGCGGCGCGACTCGATCAGGCCGGAGACGCGAAGCAACGCCAGGTGATGGCTGACGGCAGGCTGGCTCTGTCCCAGGCGGCTGCAGAGGTCGGTGACGTGCAACTCGCTGTTCTGGCCCAGGTAGAACAGGATGCGCAGGCGAGTCTCATCGCTCAGAAGCTTGAAGACCTGTGCCAACTCGCGCACCGCTTGTTCCGAGACCTCGGGCAACACGGACGTCGCCTGGCCGTTCGTTTCGCCGGGGCGTTTCGTAAGTTTGCGTGACATGGGGAATCTCTCCAGAGTACCGAGGCATGCATCGAGATTGATGGAAACACGAAGCAAACCGGATCCGCCGGCAATCTCGAAACCAACCGAGGGAACGGTCATGCGCTCCGGGCAGGGGTCGATTCCTGCCGGAACGGGGGGGTTGGATTGTGGCGATTGACGCGAAGAGGGTTGAGGCCGCGATCCCTGGGGGAGGAGGGGCTCACACACTATCAGAGTCGACATCCATCGATCGGATTACACACCAAACGAACCTAAAGTTCAGGTGCGCGAAACGCACACGAACGATGGAGTCTGGCATAGAACATGCCATTCAACGGCATTGAATACAAGAGAAATTTTCGGAAACAAATTATACGCGCTCGGTCATCAACCCATATCGCACAAGTGTGCGACGAAGCACGTCACGCGAACGCTCGTCGGGAGGCAACAGGGGGAGCCGCATCTCACCGTTGCCTCGGCCCAGGAGTGAGAGGGCCGTTTTGACCGGGATGGGGTTGGGGGCGAGTCCCAAAAGGTCGCGGCAGAGGGGGAAAAGCCGCAGGTGCAGCCGTCGGGCTTCGTCGATCTCGCCACGCTCAAACGCCGACAGCATTGCCGAAACGTCGCGCGGGACGAGGTTGGCCACCACGGAGATCACCCCCTCGGCGCCCACGGAAAGCATCGGCAAAGTCAGACTGTCGTCTCCGGAAAGCACGGTAAGGTTTGTGCGAACCAAAATGTCGCTCACCTGATCAAGCGACCCGCTCGCTTCCTTGACCGCCACGATTGGTCCGATCTTGGACAAGCGCTCCACCGTCTCCGGCTCGACGTTCCGGCCGGTGCGTGCGGGAACGTTGTAGAGCACCTGGGGGAAGTCGACGCTTTCCGCGACCCGGGCAAAGTGTGCGTAGAGGCCCTCTTGTGTGGGCCGATTGTAGTAGGGCGAAACCAGCAGCGCACCATCCGCCCCCGCGCGGGCCGCGAACTTGGTCAGGCGGATAGCCTCGCTCGTCGCGTTCGAACCGGTTCCCGGCAGAACCTTCGCGCGGCCTCGGGCACGCTCGACGACGGCGGCAATCACGCGCTCGTGCTCGTCGTGTGAGAGCGTTGGCGATTCACCCGTCGTGCCGACGGGACTGATGACGGGGGTCCCTTGCTCAATCTGCCAGTCGACTGCCGCCTGGAGCGCGGGATAGTCGACCTCACCATCGCGGAACGGTGTAACCAGCGCCACCGTGCAACCCGCGAACATCGTACCCTTCGTGGCCATGCGGCTTCCCCATCGTCAATCACTGCATGCTGGTCGTGTCACAATCATTCTCCCGCGAGAACACGTTCGATTCTCTCGCTCCCACTCAGCGCTGGGGATCGAGGAATCAGGATCGGAACGCGATGGAAAATCGGGTGTGGCGACCAGCGCGCAGTGCGCTGCGGATCATCGGTTGAGTCAGAGACTGTAAATCATAGAGATCATGACTGGAAAGTCCATATCTCGCCGGCGCTCATCGCGCGAGACCGATTGTTGCATTCTGGATGCATGCCTTCATGTCTCGAACCGCGCATTCGAGTCCCATCAGCACAGCGCGGGAAACGATGCTGTGTCCGATGTTGAGCTCCGCCATCCGCGGAATGCGCGCCACGGCGCCGACGTTGGTGTAGTTGAGGCCGTGGCCCGCGTGGAGGGCCACGCCTCCGGCGACCGCCGTCTGGCCCGCGAGCACCAGGGCTTCCAGCTCGCGCGCCTGGTCGGCGGCGTGCGAGGCGTCGGCGTATCGCCCCGTGTGCAGCTCGACAGCCTGGGCTCCCAACGCGCAGGACGCTTCGACCTGCTTCGGGTCAGGATCAATGAAAAGGCTCACCTCCAGGCCGGCGTCCCGCAGCCTCGCCATTGCCTCGGCGACGCGGGCGTGTTGTCCAATGACGTCGAGGCCTCCCTCGGTCGTCAACTCCGCCCTGCGCTCCGGAACGAGCGTGACCTGGTCGGGCCTCGCCTGGATCGCCAGCGTGACGATCGCCGGCTCGACCGACATTTCGAGGTTGAGGCGCGTTCGCACGGTTTCGCGCAGGAGCCGCAGGTCGCGGTCCTGAATGTGCCGGCGATCCTCGCGCAGATGGATGGTGATCCCGTCCGCACCGGCGAGCTCCGCCAGGGCCGCTGCCCAGACCGGGTCGGGTTCCCGACCACCACGGACTTGCCGCAAGGTGGCGATATGGTCGATGTTCACTCCCAAACGTGGCATATCCACTGTCCTTTGCACGCGATGGCCAGTAACCCTCGGCCCAAGAGATTTAACTCCCTCCCCCCTTGTGGGGGAGGGCTGGGGTGGGGGGACGCACCACCCGTGGCCGCCGGAACCCCCCACCCCAACCCTCCCCCACAAGGGGGGAGGGAGTAATTACGTTGCTCCGTTTTTATAAGTTATCACTATTCGAACGGTATCAGTCTCAACCCCCGGAAACGACTCGCAACGGTGCTTTCGCCAGCACAAAGGTTTTCTCGCCGGCCAATGTGAACGACACCTTCCCTTTGCGGTCGGGCCCTGCCCCATCGATCGCGACAACCCGCCCCAGGCCGTACTCAGGGTGGATCACGGTGACCCCGGGTCGAAATGCGTTAAGGTTTGCCGGGCCTGCTGTCGGCGTCGCGCCGCCGAGCTCCGCCGCGGTTGTTAGCCGAAACGTGCGCGCTGGGGCCGGGCGCGGCTCGATCGATCGGAAGGAAGACAACGGGGCCGAGTCTGATCCGGTCAGGTCGTTGACGCTCAGCGCGTCCGACGGCAGCTCGCCCAGGAACGACGACGGGATCGTCAGTTGCTTCCGGCCTCGAAACTCGCGAATGCGGCAATGGCTCAGATACAACTCGCGCTCCGCCCGCGTGATCCCGACAAAGAACAGGCGACGTTCTTCCTCGAGGTCGCGGTCGTCTTCTTCCGAACGGGAATGCGGCAGGATCCCCTGCTCGACTCCCACGATGAACACGACGGGGAACTCGAGCCCCTTGGCGGCGTGCAGGGTCATCAGCGTGACCGCCCCGCCCTCCTCGTTCCAGCGATCGACGGCCGAGGCGAGGCTGATCTCCTCCATGAAGTCGAGGATCGTGCCGCCGGGATGTTCGCGGTCGAACTCGCGCGCGGCGGAGACCAGTTCGTCGATATTCGCGAGGCGCTCTTCGTTGCCGCTCGCGGCTTCGTCCTGGAGGAACGTGTAGTAGCCGGAGAGGTCAAGGAGCTTGCGCGTCACCTCTTCGGCCGAATGCTCACGGAGGGCGGCAAGCTCGTCCATCAAGAAGCAGAAGTCGCGGAACGCCCGCGCGGCCTTGTCGGTCAGGTTCGGAACATTGGCGGCCTCGCGCGCCATGGCGAGCAGGGGCAAACCCAACGTACGCGCCCGTTCCACCAGGTGATCGAGCGAGGTCTTGCCGATCCCGCGCGGCGGTACGTTCACAACGCGGGCGAACGCGATGTCGTCCTTGGGGTTGCCGAGCAGGTTCAGGTAGGCGAGCACATCCTTCACTTCCTGCCGCTCGTAGTACGAGACGCCGCCGACCACCTGGTAGGGGACCTTCGCCGCGCGCAGGGCGGCCTCGAAGCCGCGCGTGAGAGCGGTGATCCGGCAGAACACGGCGATCTCGCCGTATGAGACGTCGCCTTCGCGGACGAGCTCGACGATCTTCGAGGCGACGGCGTGCGCTTCGTCGGTCTCGTTGTTGAAGATCGTGAGTGCCACGGGAGCACCATGGGGATTCTCGGTCGTGAGCGCTTTCGGCTTGCGCTTCCGGTTGTGGCGGATCAGGTGATCGGCGACTCGGAGAATGTTTTTGGTGCTGCGGTAGTTCCGTTCCAGCTTCACGACCTTGCAACCCGGGAAGTCGCGCTCGAACTCCAGGATGTTGCTCAGGTTTGCCCCGCGCCAGCCGTAGATCGACTGGTCCGGGTCGCCGGTGACGCCCAGGTTGCGGACGTCGGTGGAGAGTGCGCGGACGATCGCGTACTGAGCCAGGTTGGTGTCCTGATATTCGTCGACGAGGATGTAGCGAAACCTTCGGTCCAGCTCAGCGCGGACGTCGGCGTGTTCTTTGAGGATCGTGACGAGGTGGTTCAGCAGGTCGTCGAAATCGACAGCCGACGAGGCACGCAGGCGTTCCTGATAGATCTCGTAAACGACCGCAGCGACGCTCGACTCGTGATCCCCGTGCCGCCGTTTGAGGGCCTCGGGCGTGACGAGGTCGTTCTTGGCCTTGCTGATGATGGAGTTGATGCGTTCGGCGGTCACGGTCACGCCGTCGAGGTCGAGCCGCTCCATGGCCAGTTTGACGGCCCGGAGACGGTCGGCCTGGTCGTAGATTGTGAACCCGCGATCGAGTCCCACGAGGGGCGCGTACGTACGGAGCAAGCGCGCACAAAGCGCGTGAAAGGTGCCGACCCAGACGCCGGCGTCCGGTGCGAGGATCTCGAGGCGCTTGCGCATTTCGCCGGCGGCCTTGTTGGTGAACGTCAGCGCGAGGACGTTCTTTCCGCTGATCCCGTGCCGCAGCAAGTTGGCGACCCTGCGCGTGATCACGCGTGTCTTTCCCGAGCCCGCGGCGGCGAGCACCAGGAGCGGTCCGTCGATATGGGCCACCGCCTCTTGCTGAGCCGGGGTCAGGTCGGCGAACAGGTCGTGATCGTCAGCCATCCTTGGGATTCCCGAGGGTTTGGTGTCGCGAAGGCGAGCGTGGGGTGGTGAGTATCGTACCAGTATAGCCACTCAACTGAAGAGCCGCGACCGGAGTTGCCGGATCGAGGCGCGCCTTTCATTCACAATTCGTTTGGTAGCGGGTCGAAGCGGTGCGCCGAACCCCTCCACAAGCGAAGAACATATTAACTCCCCCCCTTGGGAAGGGGGGGCTGGGGGGGTGGGCATTGAGCGCCATCCACGGGCGTTGGCCCATAACCATCGCCATCGCTTCATTTCCGATGACATCGAGGGCATCCTCAACATGGTTCGGGCGCTAAGCCGGTAGCCGAGGTCGCTGCCCACCCCCCCCCAACCCCCCCTTCCCAAGGCTGGCCACCCGACACTTTTGCTAGATCGGGACCGGGGTCAAGTTATCGGGAAGGCTGCGATCGTGGTTCAGACAGAACCTTACCCACCTGATCCCAATGGTGAAGTAACTCAGCTTCCGCTGGCGGTTTGTTTCAAGGAACCGCCGCATCCCGGCTCGGATCACCTTTACACCCACTGCCATCGTCAGGTACGTGGCGAGGGCGATCAACAGCACCAGGCGAGCCGCATGGACTGGGTCAGTGACATGGCTCTCGTTCCAGTGAAAGCCCGACGACTTCTCATCTTTGAACAACTCCTCCGTCCACACCCGCTTGGAGTACCGACGGAACAACCGCGGGCCGTCGTCGCGATCGCTGACCAGCAACCACGGTCCGTCACTGTCCGGCAACCAACACGCGGCGACTGCCGCGTTGCGCCACCCCGATTTCTTGAAGACGAGAGCCTCACCTCTCCAACAAGCCCCCGGGTGTGGGGCCAAGTCCGCCGCCGAGCACTCTCGACCATCCGGCGTACGAACTCGGGTTTGACTCAGCAACCGCAGCACGTAATGCCAACCCAACTCTTCGCAGGTATCGACGACTTGCGGCCAAGCCAGGCCGCGATCCGCCAAGAGTGTGACATCAGCACCATCGGGCAGGCAGGCCGCTACCTGTCGGAGCAAACCCACGACCAGTTCGGGCATCGGCTCAGGCTGCTCTCCCAGGCTGTAGCAGACACATGCGAGTGGCAAGGCGCGCTTGCGAAAGGCCAAGGTCACCTTCATGCACCGCAGATCGTTGTGATTCGGAGTCTCGTCGAGGATCAGCACAATCGGTCCGCCGGTCCAGCCCGCGAGAGACGACTTGGCGAGCTGGGGCCAAATCTTGTCCGGGTCGATCCGGCTATTGTCCAGAAATCGTTCGACTCGTCGCTGCACGCTGGCCGGTGTGGCCTCACCCGGGACAGCGTCGGCGATCTTACCGCTCTGACTGTGTTGGGCGAGCGTCATGCCGAAGCTCAGATCGGCCATGGCTTTAGATTGATGGCCATGAAGTTCGGGCAGGAGGTCGTTTTGAACATCCTTCCGCCACTTGCGTACCAGAGAGAGGGCGTTCATGGGTTGGCTCCGAAGGGAGTGTTTCTATCCCTTCTACGCACGCTCATGAACGTCCGCCTTTCCCTACCCGCAAAAGTGTCGGGTCACCAGTCCCAAGGGGGGGGAGTTATATGTTCCGTCCTTGCGACGGGAGTGAGAATCGCGGTCCGGTGTGCGAAATCCAATTGTGAACCGCCTTAAGTTAACGGCGAGCATCCAATATCAATCAAACGTACACTCGCTTGTTGTAGATATACCACTCCAGCAACAGCACCCCTAGCACAATAAGCGCCAGATACCACCACGCGTCTTTCTGACTCGTCCGCGTCTTCTGCGTCCCGGTGACGGGATTGTAGCCGATCTTGATCTTGTAGCTGTCGGCCTGGGCGGGCGGCGTGCCGTCGGGAACCAGACCGCGGGGGGCAAGGTCGCTCTCGCGGAAGTCAAACTGGTTGACGACGAACGGGAGCAGTCCGCTCGGTTCCCAGCGAGCATGATAAATGCCTGTGGAGTCTGTCTTACTCGCGACGAACGCACCCTGCGGCGTGCGCGTCAAGGTTTCCGTTGTCCGGCCATCGGGCAAGGTGACGATCACCTGGTCCTTGGGCGTGTCGGTGCGGATCGTGACGGGCTGGTCCGGCAGGTGGACCTCGTCGCCGACAGACTCGCGTGCATTCCCGAGCACTTGCAGGCTGTTGAACAGGAAGAGCGGGAAACTGATATTCTTGAACCAGTTTGTATTGAATTTATCGCCATCCGTCAGGGAAAAGGTGACCACCGTGTCGGAATACCCTTCACGAGGGGCGATAAACGCCAGCGAACCTTGATTGCTATCGATCAGGCTGGTCGCCCCGGGGGGCAGCTCGACGCCGATGGCCTTGGCGATGATCACTGTGGGGAGGTCGCGCACGAATTGCATGAGTGGGTGGGCGACGTCCCAGTCGAGGATCACCGGGGCGACCAGTTCCTTCGACTTTTCATAGGCCTTGCCCGGGGGAAGGATGCCGAAGTAGAGCGCATTCCCTTCGGGAGGGTTCTCGGGCCGCACGCGATCATAGATGACGAGGTCGTATTTGCCCGCGCGAGTGTCCCGAGCGTAGGGGTCGGTCTTTGCCTCATCGGGCGTAGCCACGGTGACGTCGGCACGCTCCTCGGCAGTCGGCGTGCGCAAGGTGTCGACGAGGTAGCGATTTCCCGCCGTCACGACGAGCACCTGCGCCTTGCGGGCGCTGCCGACGAGGGTGAACGCACGGTTGTCCAAGGGCTGCGAATCCTTCTCCGTGATGCGCACTTCCAGCTCGGCGAGCCCGGTGTCCGGGAGGTCGAACTTGAACGACTGATCGCTTTGTGCGGGCACCTTGAGTGCGATCGCGTCCACAAGTTTGGGTTCCGAGCCGGGCTTCTCGGGATCGTGACGGTAAAGCTGGGCCTCAGTCTCGACGGCCTCAGCGCGGAAGTTATGGACGCGGCCGAAGACCTGAAACGTATCGACCTTCTCGTCGTTCCGACGAGTCTGGAGGGCCAGGAT
This sequence comes from Singulisphaera sp., assembly GCA_027451445.1. Taxonomy (GTDB): domain Bacteria; phylum Planctomycetota; class Planctomycetia; order Isosphaerales; family Isosphaeraceae; genus DAIDJG01. The sequence goes on along the minus strand of DAIDJG010000205.1, from coordinate 5,853 downwards.
CGCCAGGTTGTCGGATGGGTTTCTCGGCTTGCCCTGTGCGGATGGGTTCTTCGCCGCTGCCGGGTCCTCGTAAGGCGGCGGAGCGGGACCGAACACCACGACCTCCGGCTCGAGATTCCCCAGACTGAAGCCCTCAACGTCGGGAAATCCGCCGTCGGTGTAGATGAACAGCTTGGGCGGATTGACCTCGGTGGCCACGACCCCTTCGCCGATCTGCCGCGAAGGGTTCGCCAGTCCCGCCGCCACCTGGAGCGCTTCGCGGAGCGAGGTTGTGGCCTGCGACGGCACGATCGCGTCGATCCGGCTCAGGAGCAAACGACGGTCGCCGGTGTAATTCGAGACGACCTTCGCACGATCGGAATAGGTGATCACCATGGCGAGGTCGTTCGCCTCCATCGACGAAACGATCTTCTTGGCGGCCTCCTTCGCGGCACCGAGTCTCGTCGGCTTCACGTCGGTTGCGGACATGCTCCCCGAGTTGTCGATCGCCAGGACAAATCGCTGCCCCTGGCCCGACGTCCCTGTGAACCGAGGGCCGGCCAGTGCGATCATCGCGAGCAGCACAGCGAGGAGTTGCAAAAACAGCAGCAAGTTCCGCCGCAGCCTCTGAAAGAGGCTGTTGACATGCAGGTCTTCCAGGCTCCGCCGCCAGAGCAAGGTACTCGGCACCTGTACCGGCCGCCGGCGCAACTTCAGGAAGTAAAGCGCGACAATCCCGACGGGAATCCCCGCGAGCACCGCCCACGCCGCCGCACCGAGGGGCGTGGAGAAATGCACCGGGAAGTTTGAGAACGCCAGCTTGCCGAAGTTCATGCCGCCAGTCCTCGCATGGGGCTAGTCCGTCCACAGGTCAACACCGGCCTTACGGCGCAGGTAGCGCAATCCGGTAGACGCTAAAGGCTTACGGTAAATCATCCGTTCAAAACCAATAATAACCAATATAAGGAATCTCTGTATTATCTTCGTTTCCTTCGTTTCCTTCTGTTCAAGATTTGTTCCGGTCGGCGAAACTCAAATCTGAACAGAAGGAAACGAAGGAAACGAAGATCCGGATTCTAGAATAAAGCGCCGTCGCGAGATCCGGCTTCATTTCCTCTTAGAGTCTGTCCCAATAGTGCGAGAAGCGTGGAAATGGGGACTGGCTCCGGACGTCTTCGGTCGGTGCCTGTCCCCATTTCCACGCTTCTCGCTCCGCCGGAAAAGGGGGACAGGCACCTCGAAGACTCGGAGCCATTCCCCCTTTTTCGGCTCCGCTTCCGGGACAGACTCCTTAGGTGTCGACCTCAATTTGTAAAGGTTGTTTGTGCGCAGCGTCTAAAGCTCCGGCTCGCGGTTGGCTTCGCCCGGCCGCTCGCCCTTGCGTTTGCGGATCATCATGTAAAGAAGATACGCGACGATGGCTCCCGAGACGCCAAGAAACACCCAGGCGTTGTTCACGCTAAACCATTCGATCTTCACTTCACGAGCCCTCGTTCGCGCAAATAATTCAGAATCAGCTTATCAAATGGGTTCTGATTCGTCGTAAAGATGTACGTAATCCCGCGTTTCGTGCACCACTCCTTCAGGCCGCCGACGAAATGGTTGAGGTTTTGCTTGTAGCGCCGGAGCAGCGGAGCGCTGACGGTGATCTCGGCCTCGTCTTCATCCTCGCTATCGACCAGTCGGAGGTCCCCGGCGAGTTCGGGCTCGACTTCCTCCTGGCTGAGGACGTGGACCACGTAAATGTCCATGTTCCGGGCCAGGAGGTAGCGCAGGGCCTCTTCATAGCCGCGTTTATCCAGGAAGTCGGAGATGACGACGATCACCCCCTTGCCGGAATGTTTGACCGCAAACGCCTTGGCCGACTTCGTGAGGTTGCTCTCGCCTGATGCCTTGAGGTTGTCGAGGTACTGCACCACCCGCCACATCTGCGACCGTCCGCGCACGCTCGGCATGCCCGAGTCGAGCCCCGTGCTAAACGTTTCGAGCACCACGCGGTCATGGTTCACGAGCCCGATGAATGCCAGCGCAGCGGCGACCTGTTTGCCATAGTGCAACTTGGTCGGGTCGCCAAAATCCATCGAGAGGCTAGTGTCGAGCAGGGAATAGACGTGGAGGTCTTCCTCTTCGAGAAAGAGTTTCAGGAACAGCTTGTCGAGCCGGGCGTAGACGTTCCAGTCGATGTGACGGAGGTCGTCGCCGACCGCGTAGTTGCGGTGGTCGGCGAATTCGACCGACGACCCGCGCCGCTTGCTCTTGCGCTCGCCCTTCATCCGGCCGACGAAAATCTTGCGGCTGACAAGCTCGAGCTGTTCGAGCTTGTTCAGGAACTCGGGGTCGAGCAGGGGGGCGTGAGCGGTCTCGGGCATGTCAGTGGTCCGCGTCTCGAAAAGTTTTCGTTGAACCGCGTCTCCTACGATCAGCACTCAAGCAGTCATCCGGCGTCGACGTCTGAACTCGCAGAGCGGCTCGTGTTTTCGCCCTCAGGACGAACGACTCCGGAAGCTGCCGCTTTGGAGATCCTTCGCGCCAGGAATCCGCCGAGCCAACCCGCAATCAGTGCGAACTGCGAATGGAACATTCGTTCCAAAGACCAGTAGGCCGAAAACGATCCGGGTTTCACAGCACCTGGGCGAATGAATTGTTCGACACTCTCGCGGAGTGAAAAAGTCGTGCAAAAAAAATCAAACAGCTCCGTCGTGATCAGCCAGGGACGTGTTTCTCCCATGGTGAGAGGTGCCAGAGCCAACGCCATATAGACCCAGCCGAACCAGGCAAATCCCCACCAAAACGTCCGCTCCGGTTCTTGGCGATATCGTGCCGCCAGTACCGCGCACACCAGTAGGAACAGAGTCAGGCTGAATTGGAAGGAGGCCGCAAGGTCGGAAGGGCGAGCGAGAAACGTCACCTCAACTGCGACGATCGCTACGCAGGCCATCAGGGCTGAAATCGTAAAGCGATCAGACTTCATGAGACAACGCTTCGTTCCGGGCGACTTCGTGGCGGCTTCGAGAGACCGGTTTACACCATTGCTCACCCGAGCCAGTCTGAAACGAGAAACAATCCAAGCATCAACATCGCCGCGATTCCCAACCCGATCAGCCAGGGAATCAGCGCCGCGAGGAACACGGTCCAGCGTGCTCGCAATCCCAAGGCTCGTCGACGGTGAAGGAACCCGAGCGCCGTGAACCAGCTCTCCAGGATGACCAGCGCCCCCCCGATAGCCGTGAACAGCGACATCACGATCTCCCCCCGCCACGCGAGCACCGAGATGGCGAAGAGAACCGTGAACAAAAGCGCCAGGCAGACGAGGTCGCCCGTGGTGTACACAAGCGGCTCCGGCTTCGGCGGATTCCAGGGCAGAGGGGCCGGTGGTGGATCGTAGATGTCGTGCATGGTGATATCGGATGCCAGATGCAAGATGGCAGATGCAAGACGAAGAAGAGAAAACGTCAGGCCACGGCCGCCTTTTCTTCGGCCTTTTCGGGTACGGCGTCGAGAACCTTGAGCAGAACGTCATCCGCATCGACACCTTCGGCCTGCGCCTCGAAGTTGAGAAGGACGCGGTGGCGAAGGCTTGGCAGATAGACGCGACGGAGGTCTTCGAAGCTCACATTATAACGTCCGTCGAGCAAGGCACGCACCTTGGCGGCAAGCACGAGCGTCTGGGCGCCTCGCGGACTGCTCCCCCAGCGGATGTACTGGTTCGTCACGTCCGCGGCGAACGGCCCCTGCGGATGCGTGGCCAGAGCGAGGCGAATTGCGTAGTCCTGGACGTGGGGGGCGACGATCACTTCGCGGACGAGTTCCTGCATCCGCAACAGGGTGTTCCCATCGATCACACGATTGGCCTGCGGTTTTTCACCCCGCGTCGTACGGTCGAGGATCGTGCTCAGTTCCTCTCGGGTCGAATAGCCCACAACGAGCTTGAACAAGAACCGGTCGAGCTGCGCTTCAGGGAGAGGGTAGGTCCCTTCCTGCTCGATCGGGTTCTGGGTGGCCATGACAAAGAACGGTTCCTTGAGCCGGTGGATCTGGCCGCCCACCGTCACGGTGTGCTCCTGCATGGCCTCCAGCAGCGCCGACTGCGTTTTGGGCGTCGCGCGGTTGATCTCGTCAGCCAGGATGATCTGCGAGAAGATCGGCCCGCGCTGGAATTCGATGACGCGACGGCCGTCCCCCGATTCCATGACCACGTTCGTGCCGATGATGTCGGCCGGCATCAGGTCGGGTGTGAACTGGATGCGGTTGAAGTCGAGCGAGAGCGTCTCGGCCAACGTCCGTACCAGAAGCGTCTTCCCCAGTCCGGGCACACCCTCCAGCAGCGCGTGGCCACCGACGAAGAGACACGTCAACACACCGTGGACGATCTCGTCGTGGCCGACGATCACCTTGGCGATCTCGGACTTCACCCGCGTGTACGCCCCGCGAAACTCGGCAGCCCTCAATTCCATCGCGGCGGTGTCGGCTGTGGCCATCGACAATTGTCCTTTCGGGTCAGGAGAAGAAACGCTTCGAGCGCGGACGAAAACAAATCGAGCAACTTTTTACAGGTGCGAGGACATCGGGAGGGCGAGGCTCCGTCCGAGCCAGCCTTGTGCCGATGACGAGTCTTCGAGTCATTGGAACATCGCGTGCGATGAGCGAGAGTCGGCTCGCGGTGATCCCGCGGCTCGAAGACTCGCCGCAGGATCAAAGCTGGCTCGGACGGAGCCTCGCCCTCCCAAAAACCTTGAATAAATGTCGGATCATTTGTTGTCTTTGTCCTTCTCCCGCTCCTCCCAAACACGTTGCTTGGCCTTGAGGAGGCGGTTGGTGTAGCTTTCGGGAGCCGGCCCCTGGGGTTCGGGGGCCAACCCGCCGGACTGCGCGGCCGGGCGAGCGGCTCGAGTGGGCTCGGAGTGGGACGTGCCGCCTTCGAGCAGAGGCTCGTTGAGCGGAGCGACCGGAGTCGGGGGCGCCTCGAAGCGAGTCGCAGCGCGGGAGCGGTCGAGCTGCTCGTCGACCTCGGCCTTGCGGGACTTGAGCTTCTCCATGTATTCCACCGCGGGCGCCACCTCCTGACCGCGGAGCTTCTTCCACTGGTCGTTGAGCGTCTTGCGGATGCGGTCGAAGTCCGGCGAGATGCGCCTGACGGCCACGTCGCTGAGGAACATGAGCGACGCGAGCCAAAGCAAGGTCGGCCACAGGCTCGTGTAGGCCTTCGGGATCACCAGGTTCGCCTCGCGACGGAAGTGATCGACACCGGCGAGGGTCTTGGCCAGGTCGACGCCGCCATCGGGCCTGTTCTTGAAGTTGATCACCTGGCCGTCGGTGAGGGTTGCAACGGTCTCCAGGAGCGACGGATTCGAGCGCAGCTCGCGGTATTCGTCGGAGTAGGGAATTGAAATGCCGCTCGAAATCACACCCTGGACGTTGTCCGGCCCTCGGTAGCCGAGGTTCACGAAATAGTTGCCGCTGGCCTCGGCATCCTCGACAATTCCCTCGTACTTGCCTGGTGCCGTCTGCACCAGCTCGATCGACGAGCGCTTGAGGTCAGGGCTGACCACGTTGCCCTGAACCTGGAGGAAATTCAGGAAATTGTTGTCCTTGTCGAGGGCATCGACAACGACCTTGATTCGCCCTTCGTCGCGACGTACGGACAGGGTCAGGTTCCCGCGATCGACGGGCCGCATCGACCAGCGGATCACCTGCGACCAGAACGCTGCGTAGTTCTCCCAGTCGGGCCAGCTCTTCGCCCAGCGCCGGCCGGCGTCAGAGGTGAACGCGACGGACCGGCCCAGACCGTAGGTCCAGTGCGCGAGCAGCGGATTGGTCTGCCCCTTCGGCAAAGGGGACGTGATGGGCACCTCGACGAGCTCGTTTTCCTTGACG
>DAIDJG010000204.1 GCA_027451445.1 Singulisphaera sp. | reverse complement strand
GACGTGTCCCAACTGGCGCGTTCGCGACAACGCAGCGCATGCGTTACGACGGTTCGACTGGCGGTGCCATCCTGAGATTGTCGATGTCCTCGCGACCGCCCTGCTCAAGGACTGCCACGAGGAAGTGCGAGAGGAATCAGCGCAGTCGCTCACGAAGTTGGCCCCGTGTGTGCCGATTGCCCACGAGGCGTTGAATCAGGCCGCACTCGCCGATCCTGATCATGCGACGCGTCACTGGGCTCGTAAGGGATTGAAAGCCCTCGGACGCCATTGCGAAGGGCATTGCAATGTGTGCGTCGTTCCGAGCACAGGACCGCTCACGCTACCGAGTGTCGTGTCTGCCCCCACAAAATCCTCTGGAGCCCCAACGTCGGAGAAAGCGCTCCCGCCGACGATCGACTCAAGTGTCGATCCCCGGTCGGATGCGGACTTGCCGGAAGCCATCCCCGCGCCCGCGCCGAGTTCGGAACTCCCGAAACTCGAGGGGCCGAGGACGGGCGAAGCGACCTCGATGAAGGGCCGGCCAAGACGGGGACTCCTCTCGCTCGGCCTGCGAGCCATTCGTCGCGATTGAACGCTAACAAGCCGTAGCAGAATGGCAGATGCCGCCTGTAACGGTTTACGGTCGCGTTGGGCACACGGGAGGGCGAGGCTCCGTCCGAGCCAGCCTTGATCCGTCGGCGAGTCTTCGAGCCGATGGATCATCGCGTGCCGCCCAGGGGATCACGTCATCACAGGCGATGTTCAGAGGACTCGAAGACTCGTCCTCCGAACAAGGCTGGCTCGGACGGAGCCTCGCCCTCCCAAAATATGCTCGTCCCAAACATAAAATGATGTCGGGTGGTTTGGGCGTGTGCAACGCGAGAGGAAACCGCTCTAATGCGCCATCTCGCTAGCTCAGGAATCAGGTTTTCACTGCTCTTCCGGCATTTGCCATTTTGCATTTGCCATAAAGTGACTACCGCTGGAGGGCGCCCCGGGCGATGAGCGATGGGTCCTTCGCGATCTTCTCGGAGAAGACGCGAAGGAGGGCGACGACGGGCTTGAGACCACTGAATACGTCGGTCGCCGTCGTTGCCATTCGGTTCATGTTGTCGTACATCTCGGACTTGGCGACGAGCATCTGAAGCGTTCCGTTCGGATTCAACGTCCCTTCCTTCGTCCGAAGGGTCTGCGTGAGAAGATTGACATCCGAAGTGATCACGTTGAGCCGGCGAACGGTCTGTCCGAAATCGGTCTTGGGTTGGGTGCGAACTCCCGCACCAAGATCCTTGAAGACTGGAGCCGCGTCGGCCAGGCTCGTATCAAGCCGGTTGGTCGCCGAAGCGAACTGGTTGATGCCGCGCTTCAGCGATGCGAGAGTGTCCGGATCGAGCGTCCGGTCGAGCTTTTCGGAGACCGCCTTGAGATTCGAGAGCGCGGGTTTGAAGTCGGATTCGTTCGCCTTGACGAAGCGGTCGATGGAGTCGGCGGCAGTTGAGACCCGGTTTCCGGTTTCTTTCCAGGTGGCGAGGAACGGACCGATTTGATCGGCGTTCTTCGTGATCTTGGAAAGTTCGGAAAACGCGTTGTCGATTGTCGCAAGCGTGGCGCCGGCTTTCTCGAACGCCACAGTGGCTGCGGCGAGTGCCCTCGCCGGATCGGGCGCGACGACTCCTTCGAGTTGCGGGGCCTTGGCCGCGTCGCGACTCATCACCAGAAGTCCCGGGCCTTTTCCAGGCTCGAAGTCGATTGCGACGTCGCCGATCAACGACCGCGAGATACGCGGATTGGCACCTTCACGAATCTTGTACTTGCTGCTGATGGACAGTGTGACAATGACCCCCTCGGGCTGATCCGGTTCCGAGAACTGAACGTCGGACACCTCCCCAATGCGGATGCCGCTCTTCCGGACGGGCGTCCCTTCCGCAACTCCGGGCGCCTCGATGAAGTGAACCTTCACGAAGGAGTGATCTCGGAACAAAGTCGGCGACTCACCAAACCAGATGATCATCATGGTCAGGACCAAGCCTGCCACAATGACAAACATGCCGATTCGGAACTGCATGACCCGTTCGTTCATGGTCCGCCTCAATTTGCTAGGCCCGGTCTACACTCATACGCAATACTGAGACCGGCGCATCGTCTCTCGGGTCTCCGTCCTTCCAAATCCCTCGATGACTGTCGCTAGAGTTCGCCTCGGCCCTGGGCGAGTTCTCGCAGACGCTCGCCGGCTTCTCCTTGCACAAACTGGCGCACGCGAGGGTCAGCCGCCTTTTCGAGCCCTTCGGGAGAGCCGTCGTAGAGAATCTGCGGTTCGCCCGGCTTCAAGCGCGCGATCGGATAGAGCATCACCACGCGATCGGCCACTTTCAGGACGGTCTTCATGTCGTGCGTAACAACCACCCCGGTCGTCTTCTTCGTGCGCTGAGTTTGAAGGATGAGCTCGTTGATAACGTCACTCATGATCGGGTCGAGACCGGTGGTCGGCTCATCGTAAAGCATCACTTCGGGGTTGAGTGCAAGCGCGCGTGCGAGGCCGACTCGCTTGCGCTGACCGCCGGAAAGCTCGGCGGGCTTCTTCGACTCGAGGCCTTCCGGTAGGCCGACTTCGGTCAGGCGTTCGTGAACAAGCCGTGGTAGGTCCTCGGTGGGAAAAAGCTTGTGCTCGCGGGGTCCGAACGCCACGTTATCGAAGATGGTCAGGCTATCGAACAGCGCAGCCATCTGGAACAGGAAACCAAACCGGAGACGTGTTTGGCTCAGGTCTTTCTCGTTGAGTCGGCTCAGATCCTGCCCGTCGAACTTCACGACGCCTTGCGACGGTTTCAAGAGCGCGATCATCAGCTTGAGCATCACGGTCTTGCCGCACCCACTCTCACCGATAATGGCGAGTGTCTCTCCGCGTTTGATCCTCAGGTCGATATCGCGCAGCACGAGGTGCTGGCGGAATCGCATGCTCAGATCGATCATTTCGACTACGGATTCATCCGGCCCGCGTGCCGGCGCTTCGACACGAGTCATAGCAGGGTCGCCGATTGGGGCCAGATGGTGGCATACACGTTGTTCCAGGCGATCCCGATGGTGAAGTCGAGAAACAGGATCGCGATGAAAGAATAGACGAACGCCTCGGTCGCCGCCCGCCCAACGCCCTCTGCCCCAGCTCGCGAGTGAAAACCGCGATGGCAACTGATGAGCGCGATGGCTGCGCCAAAGAAGAAGCTCTTGAACACACCGGCCAGCACGTCCACGCCGCCGACGAACTCGCGCGAATGTTTCCAGTAGGCGAACGAATCCACCCCCATCAACTGGGTACTCACCACCGCGCCGCCGATCACGCCCATGAAGTCGGCCATGAGCGTCAAGAGCGGAATGAGAAGGAAGCAGCCGAGAAATCGCGGGGTGACAAGGTAGTGAATCGGGTTGGTCCCGAGCGCGGCGAGGGCATCGATCTGTTCAGTCACCCGCATAGTGCCCAGTTCCGCCGCCATCGAGGAGCCGACGCGACCCGCGAGCATTGTGGCCGCAAGCACGGGTCCAAGTTCCTTGACGAGCGAGATGTTAATCACCGAGCCCAGCCGCGTTGCGAGCCCCATTTGCGCAAACGACGTGTAGGCCTGCACCGCCAATACCATGCCAATAAATGTTCCGGTGATTGCCACCACGGGAACGCTGGAAACACCGATCGTATAGAAATTCGGCAGCATGTTGGCCCAACTCGGCCGCTTGCGCATCATCCACGCAAGGGCTGAGCCGCTGAAGATGGCCATGTTGCCGATCTCCGCGACGAGGTCGAACGCCTGCTCACCCAGACGATGGACAGGCGTTAAATGCGCCAAATTCGCGGAAACATCGGCCATGCTCGGCGTTCTCCTGAGCGCGTCCTCTACGGACGCGCCACCGTACCAGGTGGCCCAACAGGCCAGAGCGCCGGGATGGTCGGGACACCCTCCCTGGTGGTCTTGAGGTATTCTCGGCCTTTTTGGAAAAAAGGCAAGGCCGCTTGACAATAGCGGTGAGGACCTCTGCGGTCGGTGTCGGTGCGATGGGATCGGCGTGGAGATAGAACGAACCCTGACCTCCGTCCACCGAAGGTCAGGGTTTCGATTATCGCGCTCGATAGCGCTCGGCTGAACTCAAGACCGCGCCAGGCCGCCTTGCTTCGAGGCTTCCTCAGGCACCTCATTCGACTTGTAGTCGAACCAGCGCTCGTCGAATTCGATCCGTCGCTTCTGCTGCATCGCGATGTTGCTGGTCAGCGCGATCACCGCGTCGGCCAGGGCAACCTCACCCCGGCAACGGGGGAGATGGTCTTTATCTTCGTAGAAGTTCCCGGAGTCGCCATGGCGCACGCAGTAGGCGAAGTGTTCCAGCTCCTCGCGGTATCCGCGTGAGGGGTCGGCGGTCGCCACGCCGCCGAGCGCTGAGGCGGCCGAGGGGCCAGCCGTGCTCGGACTCGTCTCGAGCACCGCCTTGCCTGCGGCGTTCTTCTCGAGCGCGATGGCTGTTGTCCTCGAGGTGTTCGAGCCGCCCGCTTCCTTGAAGAGAAGGATCTCCTTCTCACCTTCGACGATCATCGTGCCGCGAGAACCGTACACCATCTCGCCGTAATTCTCGAACGAGTTGGTGTTGATCGAAGAATAGGTAACGACGACGTGGTCTCCCTCGTCCTTCTTCCCCGCCGCGACCGATCGGCCGGGGAACTCGAAGCTCACGAAGACGTGGTCGTCGACCTCGCGGCCGTCGGTGTAGAAGAACGTGCCGCCGATGCCCGTCACGGCAAGCGGGTGCTGCTTGCCCAGGAAAATCGAGCAGGCGTCAAGTTGGTGGCTTCCCAGCTCCGCCATCAAGCCCGCACCCGTGCGGTTGTAGAGACGCCAACTGATCAACTCCTCGAGGCTCTTGTAGCCGTACTTTGCGTAGTCGATGTTGCGATCGTCATCGGGAATACTGCGCTTCCAGCTATCGGCGTAGACGATTTTCCCCTTTTCGTCGCGGACGTAGATTGGCTCCCCGGTCGCCTTGTCGAAGGCCGGCTTGCCGGTATCCTTGTCGATCGCGACCCGAGGCTTGGCGTTGTTGCGATGCCACAGGGCCCGAATGTGGCGAATATCGCCGAGATGGTCATTCTGGACGAGGTAATTCGCGTTGTCGTACAGGACGGAGTAGTGACGCTGGTGGCCAATGGCGAGCAGTTTGTTCGTCTCTCGGGCGACCCGGCACATCTCCTTGCACTCCCGCACGGAGTGCGCCATGAGCTTCTCGGTGAAAACGTGCTTGCCCGCCTTCATCGCGTCGATCGCGACCGGGGCATGGAGCCAGAGGGGCAGGGCGATGACGACGACTTCGACGTCCTTGTCGTCGAGCATTTCCTTGGCGTCGCTGTAGTGCTTGAGCTTCAAGGCTTCGGCCGGCCCGTAGTCCTTATGGTCGGAAAACTCCTTGATGGCGCGCTTCTGCTGGGTGGGCCGGATGTCGCAGAAGCCGATGAAGTTGAGGTATTCCCGGTTGTGGAAGCGGATCATCGCCTGGCAACCCTCGTCGCCAGTGCCGATGATGGCGGCCCGGACGGGAGGTTTGTCCATCTTCTCATAACCGAAATAGAACGCGCCCAGGGCGGGCGTGGCGGCAGCCGCTTTGAGAAAATCGCGTCGCGTGGACCCGAGCGCTCGGTTGGCGTTGTCTCGGCCCAGGGCACGTTGTTCGGGGGTCAGGTTTGTCATGAGGTTTTGTCCCTTCGGACGCGCTGGTGGAGGTGGGGTTAAAACGACCTGGGCTGAGAGAGGGTTCGGGTTCTACGTCCTTGACCGCGATCGGGTTCGTACTCGTCCGGATTCTCGTTGCGCCGTCCGAGACGGCCCATCCAGTTGAAGAGCAGGGCATCGAGCCCGATCCAGCGGCCTGTCGGCAAGAAGGTCAAGGACAGGCAGGCCAGCATTTCGATCAGATTCTTGTTCACAATCATGTAGTGGCCTTCCGCCATCGGGTTCGGCGGCAGACCCGGTAGGGGAGGCATGCTCAGGTAAATCTGTCCGAGAAACACGGCACCCGCCAGCGCCGCGGGACGGCTGAGGAATCCGGCCATCAGGCAGATGCCCATGATCACGAGGCCATACATTGTCGCCAGGTTGACCCGGTCGAGCGTTGAAAGCTGCTCCCACTTCAACGTCGACAGGTGCGACCAATCAAGCAGCGGCCTGACCCGGAATTCGCCGGCGGCTTTGATCTGCTCAGGAGTCGCCAGCGCCGCGACCGACTCCCGCATTCCGCCCTCGATCGCGTCGAGTTCCTTGGTGAGCTCCTTCCGCTCGGTCTCCAAATCCTTGCGCTGGGCCGCTGCGCGTTCGCGCTCGTAGGAGAGCGCGCCAAGGTTTCGTTCTACCTTTTGGGTCTCGATCAACTGGGTGTAGTATTTCTGCCGCTTCTCCTGGAACACCTTATCCAGCAGCCAGACATCAGCGGCATCCTTGCTGTTGTTCAGAATCAGCTCGGCTTTCTTGCGCTGGTCCTCGTCGAAGCCGAAGTGGTTCTCGATTCTCTGAACCTCCTCGGCCCAGCCGGCCTTGAGACGAGCGGGGTCGAGCTTGGCCAGGCTGTTCACATCGGGCACCATCGCACGAAAGTAAGGTGCGAGGGGTCCTGCGGAATTTCGGAGGTAGATCTCGGCGGAGAACGGCTTTCCCCCTTTGTGGTGGGACTCGACCTTTTCCATCCCCTCGTACGCGAAGTGCCAGCCGATGGCGATCCGCAGGAGCACCAGGAACAACGCCGCGAAGAAGCCGGGATAATAGGATTGTCGCGAGGCAGCCAGGGGAGTGCTCCTTTGTCCTTGAAATCGTGGGGAGCCCGTCATGCGGCGATGACAGGCGCGGAACTCAACGCGCGTGCGTGTAATCTTCCTCAGTCAAACCCAGAGTGACAACCCTGGGCACGTTTCCAGGCCGTGCCTCGACGAAGATCGCCGCCACTTCGGGATGTTCGGCGATGTACGATTTCGCGCCGTCGACGCCCAGTAAATAGAACGCCGTCGAAAGCGCATCCGCTGCCGCAGCGCTGGGCGCCAGCACGGTGACGCTCGCAGGACCGGTCGCCGGTTCGCCCGTGCGAGGATCCAGGATGTGGCCGAAGACGCGGCCATCGACCTCAAATTGCTGGAACGCCGCCCCGGAGGTCCCCATCCCACGGTTTCGAAGCCGAAGCGTGCCCAGCGGTTTCTCGGGATGGAACGGGTTCCTGAGCGCGATCTCCCAGCGCCCGCCGAAGCAGCCCGGAGGTGATCCCAGGGCGTAAAGGCTCGAACGTCCGCCATGAACGAGCGCAGCCGTCGGCCACCAGTGCTGGCGAATCATCTCCACGGCCTGGTCGATGGCGTAGCCCTTCCCGATGCTCCCGAGGTTGATGACGATGCCAGGACGGTCAAAAGCGACGGTGCGTCGTTCCGAGTCGAGGAGAAGATGATGCTGACCTGTCCGGTCGCGGGCCTCGGCTAGCGCCTCCGGTGTGGGGACGCGCTTCGGGCCTCGAAAGAATCCCCAGGCCGCCGACAGCGCTCCGGCGGTCACATCATACGCCCCGCCTGTCGACTCACCGATCGCGACGGCCTGTTCCAGGAGCCTGAAGAGGCCCGGCTCAACCCCGATGGGACCCAGGTGCGCCGAGGCGTTGAGCCGGCTCACCTCGGAATCATCGCGGTAAACCGTCAGTTGGCTCTCCAACTCGTCAACACGGTCGAGTACGCGATTCACCAGATCGATCGCCCCCGGCGTGTTCGCTCCGATGCGAACCTCGAAGTACGACCCCATCGCTGGCCGGCTCGCCCGGAGGAGGTCTCCCGAATTCGCTCGTTCCTGTGTCGAGGGATCGGGTTCCGTTTTCAGAGCCTGACTCGCGCGGCGCAGCCGCAGCATGTCGCGACGGTGAAGACGGCGACGCGTATCGTTCACGTCACGAGCCCCTCGAAATGGCGATCCCAACGTTAGCAGACGACTCGACCAGGTGGGGAACGGCCCTAAGAGCCGTCAGGGTGCGAGGTACGGTACGGTGATTATAACCTATGAGGTTTACGTGAAAAAGGGGCAATTTCCACAAGGCGACCGCCTTAACGGGACGGACGACAGCCCCGTTGACCACCCTTCACCGCACACCTAGACTGCACGTCTCACCTGCTCGCGCACCGGGCCAAACCAACCGCTTTAGCCGAGGAGTTCGACGAACATGTCCGCTGCCAACGTAACTCGTCGCCGTTTCGTTCAGGGCTCGCTCGCGATCGGGGCCGGATTCGGGCTTGGGATCCGACCGGCATGGGCCGACGATGTCTCCGGGAAACCCGCGGCCGGCAAGATCGGCGATTTCAAGATCTCCCTCGCCGAGTGGTCGTTGCACAAAGCGCTTTTCAAGGGCGAGCTGACGAACCTCGATTTCCCCAAGGTGGCACGCGAAGAATACGGCATCGCGGCCGTTGAGTTCGTCAACCAGTTCTTCAAGGACAAGGCGCAGGACTCTGCGTACTTGAAGGACCTCAAGAACCGGGCCAATGACAACGGCGTGACTTGCGTCCTGATCATGATCGACGGCGAAGGCGAGCTCTGTTCCAAGGATGCCAAGAAGCGTGACGAAGCCGTCGACAAGCACAAGAAGTGGGTTGACGCGGCGGCGGCGCTGGGTTGTCACGCCATTCGCGTGAATGCTGCCGGCCAGTGGAGCGGCAGCGACCTCCACGACGCACCCGAGGCGTGCCGAAAACTCGCCGAACACGGCGCCAAGAACAAGATCTCCATCATCATCGAAAATCACGGCGGCCCTTCGAGCGACCCTGATTCGCTCCTCGCGCTGATCAAGGCCGTGAAGATGAAGAACTTCGGTACGCTCCCCGACTTCGGCAACTTCCCCAACAAGAACCACGAATACTCGATCGACGTCTACGACGCGATCGCCCGGATGATGCCCTACGCCAAGGGCGTCTCGGCCAAGAGCTACGACTTCGAGCCGGACGGCCGCGAGAAATGGCTCGACTTTGCCCGCATCCTCAAGATCGTGACGGATTCCGGTTACCGAGGCTTCGTCGGGATCGAGTACGAGGGGAGCAAGCTCTCGGAGCCCGAAGGCATCAAGGCGACGCGGAAGCTGCTCGAAACGCTGCGTGGCGCGGATTACAAACCATGAGCGAGGAGCCTCGTCCGGTCGCGGCAGTGATCACTGAGTGGCGGACGAACAGCCACGCCGAGGTGATCCTCTCGCGCCTTCTCGAGCCCGAGGCGTGGGGCCACACCCGGCCCTTCCGCCTCAAGCTTGTGAGCGTGTACGCCGACCAGTTCCCCGAGGACGACCTTTGCCGTCCCTTGTGCGCGAAGCACGGCGTGCAGGTCTTCCCGACCATCCGGGGAGCGGTCGGCGTCGGCACGCGCGGGGTACCCGTGGACGGCGTGATCATCGTCGGCGAACACGGCAAATACGCGACCAACACCAAGGGACAACAACTCTATCCCCGGCGTCGGCTGTTTGACGAGGTGGTGCACGCGTTTCGTGTCCTGGGACGCCGTGTGCCGGTCTTCTCCGACAAACACCTCTCGTATGAGTGGCTATTCGCGCGCTGGATGTATGACGTGGCGCGTCACGAGGGGTTCCCGTTCCTGGCGGGGTCGTCGATTCCGGTCACATGGCGCATTCCGCCCCTGACCTTACCGATCGGCGTTGAGTTGGAAGACGTCCTTGGCGTGGGGTACGGCGGCCTCGATGCATACGGCTTCCACTCCCTGGAGATGCTCCAGTGCATGGTCGAACGACGCCGAGGCGGTGAGACTGGCGTGAGTTCGGTGCAGTGCCTGTCAGGGAAAGCGGTCTGGGAGCAGCTTGCGGACGGAACGGGGTCGCGCGCGTTGCTCGACAGCATGACCCCGGCGCGGCAAGCCGCGAATCCGCGCGCCCCGGAGATCCGACCGCTTCCTGCCGACACGCTGTTCCTGATCGAGTACGCGGATGGTCTCAAGGCAAAGCTTGCCATGCTGAACTCGGTCGGCGATTGTTTTGCGTTCGCGTGCCGAAAACGCGGACACGACGAACCCGTCGCGACGGTGTTCGAGGCGGAGCACAAGCGCCCCTACGGCCATTTCGGCTACCTGGTGCGTGCGATGGAACACATGTTCGTCACGGGCCACACGCCTTACCCGATCGAACGCACGCTTCTCACGTCGGGACTGCTTTCTGCCCTGCTCCAGAGTCTGTCGGAAGGGGGCACCACGATCCGCACGCCGCACCTCGCCGCGGTTCGCTACGATGCCACCGAATGGCCGTTCGCTCCCGGTAGGCCCGGCGATGCCGCGTGACGCAATCGCATTCAGCTTCAAGGTCGTTTCTTGTTGCAACCCAGGCCGCTCGTCCGCAGATATCCGAAGACCTTGGAGTGAGTAGAGCTCGCTCCCGCTCGAAGACCGAAGGGCGTAGAAGCAAAAAAAGAAGCCGATTGATCCGCAGATGCCGCAGATGAACGCAGATTAAAGAATCAGAAGAGTGACAGCGAAAGTTCGGCGTAGATTTAGCATTTATCTGCGAACATCTGCGTCATCTGCGGATGAGTCCGACTTCTGGTCTTCCTTCGACGAGGCGATCGGCAAGGTTTCGAATACGTTCACCAGTTTGGCGGGCCCGCCCCCTCGGCAAGCGGTGGTTGGGGCGCCACTCATCAAACTCGTAACACGGGCAATCAGTGAACCCGAATTGTTACGAGCTTAGGAAAACCGAGGATAGGCCTTGCGTTTGATCCCTAAACGCATTGAACGGCGAAAGGACATGCCCTGGAGTAGTACCGAAAGCAACGAAATGCTTGCGACCAAAAAATGGTCAGAACTCCAGTTTGGATCGGCATTTATATCTTATCAGGTGGGTTAGAACTAACGCGTTACTAGGAGCATATACGGTAGAGACCGCGCGCATTGCGGCGATCCGGTCACGCGAAGGCCCATCGCGACTGAGTCGACCGTCCTGCGTACACACATACGAGATGACGGGCCGTGCGCTCCGTTCACCAACGTGCCGGGAGCCCGGACCGCAAGACGACCGGCCGGAATCAGAACCTGAGATCGCAAGCTACGCCCTCGACCGCTGACCGCCATCACCCGGACACGAAGAATGAGAACCGAATCTCAGCCCGCGAAGCCCTCCGCCGACGAAGAGTATCTTAACCTGGCGACAGCACAGGACGAGCACGCGCACCGGCGCCGTCCTCTTCGGTTATTCGGAACCCCGAGGCCCGCAAAGGGTTGCGATTCCGAATCGAAATCTATTCGGAATCGCAAGATCAAGGGAATTCAAGGGTTGTGGCGAACCGGCGGATTTCGGATGACAGGTGTTTCGAGCAAAAACCATGCGTGCCGAGCGAGTCACTGGTCTTTTAAGGCGGCACGCAATCCCGCAGTTTGGATACCCTACGCTGCAACCGTCACGGTGGCAAGCGCAGACAAGCACTCGGTCACTCGAAAGTGTCGATCTGCGTAAGCGGTTATGCAATTCCGAATCGACTTCCGCCAGGTGCGAGTCTCGCATTCGGGAAGTGGGAACTTCGAAACGTGGTTGATGCTACGATTCGAGGACAGGTCGAGCGTTGGGACGTCGGTTGAACGATGCCCGCCATAGAGTTCCCTTTGCTTCTGTGCGATGCTGACGTCGGAACGGCGAGGCGTCGCCACTCGGACTTGACCATAGTTCGCGCGGCGCGTATTGTACGACCCTCGAATCGGCCTGCACAGGACGCACCACGAAGGCCGTGGAAGGGATGGATCCCGTGGCCATCGACCGCACGCACATCGTGATTCTCCACTACAACGGCCGGGACCTCCTGAAGGAGTGTCTGCCCTCCGTCCTGGAAGCCGCGGCACAGAGCCCAATACCTTGCGCAGTCACCGTTGTGGACAACGGGTCGACGGATGGGTCGCTCGACGAGCTGGTCGAGAACTGGCCTGGCGTACGCGTGATCTCTGAGCCCAATCGCGGATTGGCGTCGTTCAACGCCGTGCTGGCGCGGCTCGATGAGCCTGTCGTGCTGTTGCTCAATGATGATGTGAAGCTCGCGCCTGATGCGGTTGCTCCGCTGGTCGCTGCCGTGAGCGAACACGACGA
>DAIDJG010000203.1 GCA_027451445.1 Singulisphaera sp. | reverse complement strand
GCGATGCCCCCGGACGGGTTGGCCGTGCGAACGGACCGGGGGCATCGCCCTGCGGGCTCGACCCCAGCCACCCGCCCTCGGCAGTTGCCTCCGGATTGAGCGACGCGCACGAACTGTTGTCCGCCTACAAAAACTGGCGATTCCTTTCCCTTCGGTTCTCGGTGTGCATCACGCATGAGGACCACGATCAGCCCGCATGCCGGAACATCGAACGTTGCGCGGAGAAATCGAGATGAATGTGACAACCGTGCGAACGTTCGCAGGTCAGTCGATAAACACGACGCCTGACACCAACACCGCGTCAAGAGGCGCCTGAGCCGATCAACGGATGAGGATCAGAGGCGTTCCCGTGCCAGTCATGACCGCACCAAAAGCATTGCATTGCCTTCGGAGTGCGGACGACGCGTGTACAGCGGGGGCAACGGTTGACGATGATCTGATCGCCGCGTTCGGCCAGGACGCGCCGACAGGCGGCGCGTCGAAATGCGTCCAACCCTCGCGCGACCGCCGCGTCGATCTCCGGCGAACCCTGACCAGCCCATCGCTCGGCGAGCCGTTCCGCGATGCGCGGGTTGTTCGTGGCGACAGCCCATTCCCGCATCTGCAAGGCGCGCTCGATTTGCCGCTCACGTTCGGAAAACAGGCCCGCAAGATTGCGCCAGAGATAGTGCGCCAACTCGACTTCGTCGTCGTACGGCATGACAGCTCATGAAGCGCTGGAAGAGTGGTGTCGCGTTGCGCGTTACACGACGCGACCGATCCAGCCGCTGCTGAACGCGATCCGTGGATTCCCGCGTCGTATCGCTTGAGGCGGCGAGGGCGACTCATCCGAATTCCGCAAACTCCGGCCCGTATCGGACGAGTCCGGCGTCCCGGGGGAGCGCTCCGGGAATCAGCTCGACCGCCTGAAAGGCGAGGCCTCCTCCGTACTCGTCGTTCAAGCCGAACTCTGCCGCCGCGCGGAATCCGAAGCGACGGTAGTATTCCGGCTCGCCCAGCACCACGACCCAGCCAAACCCAGCCGTCCTGCACTCGGTCAGACCTGCTCGTATCAGTGCCGTAGCGACACCCCGGTTTCGGTGCGGTTCGGACACGGCCACGGGGGCAAGGCCCACGCCCGAGAGTCCTGAGGAGATCGATACCGGGCTGAACGCAATATGCCCAACCACCTCGTCTCGGACTTCGGCAACGAGAGAGACCGTGAGATGATGCCCGACTCGCAAACGATCGACGAGCATCGCCTCGGCGTCGGTCGGGAAGCTTGCCCTGTGGATCGCGTGGATCGCGCTGATGTCTGCACGTGTTTCCGGCCGTACGATCACCATTTCCTGTCCTCCTCGCAGCCAGCGATCGTGGCCCGTCGGGGTTGTGCGATCGAAAGGGTATGCGTCAGAACGGATTCTCACACGCACGGACACGACACAGAACAGGCGAGTTCGAACCGATGCTGTCGGACCCGTTCCACGCCAGTTTTCGCGCGACGGCATGCGCCAGCCGTGGCCCGTCGGATGGATGTGCGACCGCGAGGACGCCCGCTTGCCATCAAGTGTTGCGACACAACACGAGGAAAGACAGTGGGTTTGCGCGTGTCAATGGGAATTCCGAATGCGTTGCGCGCGCATGGATGGCTTCATCTCGTTTAGAGAAGTGTCGTGTCTCTCGACTCGAGATGCACATCGAATGGGTCAACTCTCCCCTCCTGACGTTTCCTTGCGAGCACGGAGACTGGACGATGATTTGGGTTACAACCCCACTGCGGTGGTTGCTCGGCGAAGCCCCCCCTCAAAAAAACCGATCGACGAAGTCGAAGCGATCGGCTCGCCGCGAGGCGCCGGTTTGCGAAGGTCTTGAAGAGCGCGTCGTGCTGTCGGACTGGGGCCTCTCGTTCGGCGGCGGCGGTGTGCTGGGTGCGCTGTCTTACCTCGGCGTCGAGACGGGACCTGTACCGGCACCCCCGTCCAATCTGCCGACGCCCTCGAACACGAATCTCGCCGCGCTCCAAACCGCGGAAGTGGCGCTTCAGACCGAGTTGAGCTCCTTGGCCGCGAAATCAGGCGTGACCGTGGCCAATATGACCGCGCTGCAGAGCGACAGCCAGGCGCTGGGCCAAGCGTGGCGAGGGATTAGCCAATCGACATTGCAATCGACACTTTCGACGCTCGCCACGGCCGTTGCCGGAACGACGGGCGCGGCCTCGTCGAGCACGCTGAGCGCGTTCGTCGGGCTCTTCCCGAGTGCCGATGCAAGCCAGGCGACCACGGTTGGGAACGATATCGTGAAGATCGTTCAGGACTCGGGCGTGAGCTCGACAGACCTGAGCACGGTGGCAACCGACCAGACGGCGGTTCAGACGGCGCTCTCCAATCTGTCCGGCGGGATGGGTGGTCCATTCGGCGGCCATTTCGATGGCGGGTTTGGCGGCGGATTCGTTGGTGGGTTTGGAGGTGGATTCGATGGTCCGTCGTTCCGCTTCAATCTCGGGCTCGGCGCAGGCGATGGAGGGCTGGAAGGATTTGGCGCCGGTGGTTTGAGTGGTGTGCTCACTGGTCTTGGCGTCGCGACGAGCCCGGTTCCCGCCCCTCCGACCAACCCGCCGACCAGCTCGAACACCCTCGTCGCGGCGGTCCAGACCGCCGAGCAAACGCTTCAAACCGAGCTGCACACCTTGGCGACCAATTCCGGGGTCACGGTTTCCGACCTCTCGCAGCTTAGCACCGACAGCCAGGCACTCGGACAGGCGTGGTTCGGAGTGAGCCCGTCGACACTCCAATCGACGGTTTCGACTCTGGCCACTGCGGTCGCAGGCACAACCGGCGCGGCCTCCTCGTCGACCGTCAGCGCATTCGTCGGCCTGTTCCCCGCCGCCGACTCCGCCCAGGCGACGGCCGTGGCGAATGATATCGTCAAGGTTGTGCAGGACTCCAACGTCAGCGTCACCGATCTCACGACAGTGTCGACCGATCAAACGGCCGTTCAAACCGCGATCAAGAACCTCAGGCAGAGCTTCCAGAACGGTTCGAACACCTCGTCAGGAGACGCGGGGAGCACCGGTAGCACAGGCAGCACCGGAAGTACGGGCAGCACCGGGAGTACCGGTAGCACGGGCAGCGCTGGAAGCAAGGGATCGCATCATCGTCCGCTCGTTCGGCTGCCTCACCACCACGGACGGCACTAAGAATCCAGCAGTCTCCCTCTCGGAGCGCAGGGCGTCCAGAACCCGATTTGCGGGTTCCGGACGCCCTTTTTCATTCCATCATGCGGCCCACGCATGAGTCGCCCGCATTGACAAAGCGGGTGTGCAATCGCCCGGGGGCGTGGTCAGAAACATTGAACTCGAAAGTGCCCCGTCGCCGAAACTGAGGGTGAGTCCGTGTCAGTTGACTGAAGCGGGCCGGCGAAACCAAGCGATGCAACCGAGAGTGAGCGACTTCGATGACGCCTGGTGTTGCTCTGTTGGCGCTTTGTGCAACCGTCGGGGGCGAGTTGATGGCGCCCGGCGGAGATTCTGCGCGCGGGATCCTCGTGAATCTGACCGCGGGTACCGTTCCGGGACAACTTCCGCACCCGGCACGACCCACATTCGTGTTCATCCACGGCTTCAACCCGATCCCTCATGCGCTTCATTTCACGATGGGTGAGCGTCTCTCGGAGGCGGTTGCAAGACGCAGCGGGGCGGCGTTCAATGTCATGGCGTGGAACTGGAACGCGGCGACGATGGTCGGCCTGCGCGGTAGTCGGAACGACGCGAATGCCATTGAGCAAGGAAGGGCACTGGCGGCCGCACTCCGGAGCGTAGGACTCGCGCCGAGCCAGGTCCATCTCATCGGGCACAGTTCCGGCTGCATCGTGGCCGCGTCAGCCTCCCAGAGTCTGGCGGCGACGACCGGGCAACGGGTGGCTCAACTGACTCTGCTCGAACCAGCGAGCATGTACCACGACTCGGTCTTCGATCGCCTCGCCCCCTGGGCCTCCGCGCACGTTGTGGAAAACTACTGGGCTGAAGGTCCGAGCGGATTTGGGCGCCATGCGCCGTACCCAGGCGTTCGGAACTGGCAAGTGCCGACTCCCCACCCTTACCTCGGGGTCGTCAGCCCTCAGCACAGCAGCCATCTCGGTGTCCTCCGCTGGTACTTCCTGACCGTCGAAGACCCGAACTGCCCCGCCGGCTTCAACGCAAGCATTTTCCTGTCGGGCGGTGCCTGATTGGAGCGGGTCCCGGCGTGAAGCGCGGCATCCGCTCCCCCGACCCCAGCCGCCTTGCGCGGCTGGTGAAGGAGGTCCATGGCCTCGCCCCTTCCCGCGATGCGCAACGCGATCACGAATCGCTGTAGAAGCCTGGCGTGGTCGCGGCGAAGGGGAAACGGAAAGCACGCGAACGTCGCGAGCGACGATGCGGACTTGCTTTTCACACCACCGTCAGCAATCGGTTGCCGCTACGGACAATCCGCTTCGGCCGCGGCCAATGCAAGAAGCCGTCGCGGACATGGCGCGGTTTGCGCACTGGCCACCGGGCGTTTCTCACGAAAAACTGCTCAGCCACGGATTTTGTAAATCGGCAACCGCACGGCTTTTCCGGCCGATGATGCTGGGAAGAATTAACGAGTTACTAGGAGTATATAAGGTAGAGCGTGTCGCGCGGCCCCAGTACGCGCGACGGCTTGGGACCGGTGAAATGCCGCAGGCATTCGGGCCAGGGCGGATCATCGAGCGATTTACGCAGAACACCGCGTTCCGGACGATGGACGGACGAAACCGGCGTCGCGAATCAGCGGGTCGTCAGCCTGCGAACGCCTCCGATGTGACGCCTCTGCGAGCAATAAGGGAGCGAAACCATGACGCAGTTCCACTCCGGAACTTTGAAATCATTGGTATTCCTTGTGTTGCGTATTCCAGAGTTGCGCAACCCTGGAATCATGTTCGGTGGAGTGAAGCGGGGTTGAAATACAACCGAAGAATACTCCGAAACTCCGAACCCATTGATATTCCATGACTTGCGTATTTCGGAGTTTCCCGGCAACTCCGAAGCTCCGAAACCGCGGTCCGCGGCGGAATGCGATGCTCCAGCCCTACCGCAGCCGACGAACGTGTGCGGCGGCCGTGACAAACGGCCGAGATGACGAGCAATGTGCGCCGATGACCGATGTGCTGGGAACCCGAACCGCAAAGCGATCGGCCGGAACTAGAGCGCCGAACGGTTGGATTGCGCACGGTGGCAACCAATCAAAACACAGAAGCATCAGAACTCCCTCACCCCTTGTGGGGGAGGGTAGGGGTGGGGGGTTCCGGGCAATCCATTGCCGTGCGACGGCCCCCCCACCCCAGCCCTCCCCCACGATGCGGGGAGGGAGGAAGCTTTACCCACGCCCGTAACGTTAAGGCGCGTCCAGAAGTTTGGGATGACGCAGAGCGGGGACCGTCGGTGGCTGATCGTGTGCAACCCAACCGTTAAGCGCTCTAGCGCTGGGATCAGAAGGCACGCGCGCCGCGAATGACCCCCTTCATCGGGATACGAAGAATGTGGACCAATTCTGAGCTCCCTAAGCCCGGCCCACCAAGAACATCCCAATCGAACGACGGCGCCGACGAGAGCGCGCCGTTGACGACGTCTTATTCGGTAATTCGGAACCCTAAGGCCTGCAAGGGGTTGCGATTCCGAATTGGGCTCTTTTCGGAACCCTTTGAATTTTAAAGAGTTATGGCGAAACGACCGGTTGCGGATGACGAATACCGGAGAAAAAAGCCAGCAAGCGGCCATCCATTGCTGCGCGTCGCTCGTCGACGAGCAGGCTGCCGCGTGCGGCTGTTTCTTCTTCGCACACCAACGGCCGGCCGCTTCAGATCAGTGCGTTTCGAGCGCGGTAAAGTCGATTTGACCCGGTGTGCAATCGGGGTTGGAGACGTTTCGGTGTCACCCGCTCGTCGGGGCGCTAAAAAGCACTCGGTCAGTCGGAAGTCTCAACATGAGTATGCGGTTACACGCTTCCGAATGGACGTCCGAGTGTGAGAATCGCACTCGGAAACGCGGACGGTTGGAAACGTGGGTGATACGACAGGCCAAGGACAGGTCGAGCGTTGCGATCTCGGTGAAACAACGCCCACAGTGGCGTTCACTCGGCTCCCGCGCAACGCTGACGTTGGCACTTCATCCGTCCTCGATCTCGTATCGCGAGGGATGTTTCGTTCTTGCTTTGGGTGGTGCCTGATGCGAGCTGGTCTAGGTTTCTGACGCGGGTTTCCTACAATGGGGGGGTCGCGTGCCTAAAGATCGATTGCAGGGACGGGTGAGTCATCCGGATGCCTATTATTGAGGCCGAGGGTCTGACCAAGACCTACCGCGTCTTTCAGAAGAAGGAAGGGCTGCTTGGCTCCTTGCGCGGGCTTTATCGCCGCGAGTACAAGGACGTGCGGGCGGTCGACGATATCAGCTTTTCGATCGAGCCGGGGGAGATGGTCGCGTTTTTGGGCCCCAACGGGGCCGGTAAAACGACGACCCTGAAGATGCTCTCGGGTCTGATCTACCCAACCAGCGGAGAGGCAAGCGTGCTGGGCTTCGTGCCATCGTTGCGCGCCGACGCGTTTCGCCGGCGGTTCGCACTCGTCATGGGACAGAAGAACCAGCTCTGGTGGGATTTGCCGGCCGCCGACAGCTTTCAGCTCAACCGCGAGATCTATTCGATCCCCGCGCCGGAGTTCCAGAAAACCCTGAACGAGCTAACCGAACTTCTCGGGGTCGAAAAGCTGACGCGGCAGGCCGTGCGCGAGCTGTCGCTGGGCGAGCGCATGAAGATGGAGTTGATCGCCGCTCTGCTACATCAGCCGCAACTGCTTCTGCTTGACGAGCCGACGATCGGGCTCGACGTCGTGGCGCAGGTGGCGATCCAGAAATGTTTGCGCGACTACCATACCCGGCGAGGGGTGACCATGCTCCTGACCAGCCACTACATGCGCGACGTCGAGGCGCTTTGCGATCGGGTATTGGTGATCGCTCATGGCCGGCTCGTGCACGACGGGCCGCTTTCGGGGATCGTCGAGCGGTTTGGGCATGCCAAGCTGGTGAAGCTGGAGTTTGCCGACGGTGTTGCGCCGGACGACCTCGGACGATTTGGCGAGGTCACCCGGCGGGAGGGGCCGTCGGCCGACTTGAAGGTCGAGCGGTCCAGAGTTGCGGAAGTCCTGGGAGCGATCCTCGACCGCCATGCGGTGGCCGACGTGAGTGTGCAGGATCCCCCGCTGGAACAGCTCATCGCCCGGGTCTTCGAGGAGGGCCGACGTAGCCATGACGCCGCCTGATACGCTCGTCGAACCGGAAGCCCCAGCCGCACAGGCGCCGGGTGTCGTGGGTCGGGGACCGATCGTCACGACGCGCAAATACGTCAAGATTTTCCGAGCGTCACTCGGCGAACGCATGGCCTACCGGGGCGATTTCCTGCTTGGCACCGTCTTGCGCTTCTTGCCGATGGTTACGACCATCCTCCTCTGGCAGGCCATCTTCAAAAGCTCGGGCCGGTCCAATCTGAACCGGTTCACTTACAACGAAACGATCGCCTACCTCTTGCTCACGCATATCAGCCGCATGTTCTCGAGCATGCCCGGACTGGCCGGGGGTATCGCTCGCGAGATTCGTGAGGGAACCCTGAAGCGCTACTTGATTCAACCGGTAGACCTGATCGGCTATCTGATTTCCTATCGTGCAGCGCACAAAGTGGCGTACATCGTCACGTCGTTCTTGCCGTACGCGCTCCTGTTCTTCGTTTGCCGAAACTTCTTCGACACGTTTCCGGACCCAGCGACCCTCGCTGGCTATGCGGCGTCGCTCATCCTCGCGTTCCTGGTTGGGTTCTTCTTTGAGGCAAGCGTCGGCATGGTGGGTTTCTGGTTCCTCGAGGTGACCTCGCTGCTCTACATCGTGATGACGCTCACGTTCTTTATCTCCGGGCAGATGCTCCCGCTCGACCTTCTGCCGGCCCCTTGGTCGAGCTTTCTGAAGCTGCTGCCGTTTCAGTACATGGCCTATTTTCCAGCCGTCGTCTTTCTGGGGAAGGTCAAGGGAACGGAACTCGTGATCGGTCTGCTCGCCGAGCTGTTTTGGGCGGTGTTCTTCATGATCGTCGCCCGGACCCTCTATCGAGTGGGCTTGAGGCGCTACAGTGCGTACGGAGGCTGAAGGATGGGTCAGGGGATCCTGCGATACCTGAGAATGTACGCACAGCTCGGCCAGTACACGCTCGCGCGCGAAATGTCCTTTCGGGGAAACTTCCTCGTCAAGGTGTCGGTCGAAGTGATCTGGCTGGGCATTCTGCTCGCGTTCTACGCTACCGTTTTCGGTATGACCAATACGATCGCCGAGTGGAATCGACCGCAGTATCTGTTCTTTGTCGGCGCCTTCTTCACGCTGAACGGCATCATCGAGACATTCTTTCTCGAGAACTGCAACGATTTCGCCGAGCTGGTCCGTACGGGCGACCTGGATTTTCTGCTCTTGAAGCCAATTGACGAGCAGTTCCTGATCACCTGCCGGCGCATCGACTGGGGCACCGCTCCGAATCTGCTCATGGGGGGCGGGGTCATGGTGGTCTCGCTCTACCAGATGGGCTGGCCGTTCGACCTGGTGCGGCTCTTGACGTTTCTGGTGACGTTCGGCTGCGGGATCGCGATTGCGTACTGTTTCATGCTGCTCTTGACCGCCTTGTCGGTCTGGATGATCCGCAACCAGAGCCTGATGGAAATGTGGTGGCTGTTTTCCAGCCTCGCGCGCTATCCCAAGGAGATTTTCAAGGGGACGTGGGCACAGCCGATCGGTATTTTTTTCACCTTCGTGATGCCGATCCTGCTGGTTGTGAACGTTCCGGCGAACGCGATGGTCCGCGCGCTCGAGCCTTCCATGGTGGTGTTTACACTCGTCTCGACCGTCTTGCTCTTCTGGTTGAGCCGCCGGTTCTTCTTGCACGCCTTGCGGTCGTATCGCAGCGCGAGCAGTTGAGAGTCTGTCCCGGAAGCGGAGCCGGAAAAGGGGGACTGGCTCCGAGTCTTCGAGGTGCCTGTCCCCCTTTTCCGGCGGAGCGTGAAGCGTGGAAATGGGGACAGGCACCGTCCGAAGACGTCCGGAGCCAGTCCCCATTTCCACGCTTCACGCACGATTGGGACAGACTCTGGGAGGAGCCGGATCATGACTCCGGGCCGAGGTCCCCTCCAGGCGATTATCGAACGGTGCGGCTTATCGCTGACGCCTGCACAGTACGACCAGCTCTGGGCCTACCATCGGATGCTGCGTGCGGCGAATGCCGAGCTGAACCTCACGCGCATTCACAACTTCGAGAACATGGTTCTCAAGCACTATGTTGACAGCCTGCTCGTTTTGAAGTTCGAGGAGCTACCGTCGCCGTTGATCGATATGGGGTCGGGACCAGGCTTGCCCGGTGTGCCGCTCAAGATTGCGCGACCCGACGTGGAGATGATTCTGGCTGAGCCTCGGGGAGCGCGCGCGGAGTTCCTGCGCGAGGTCGTAGGACGGCTCAAGCTCGACGCGGTTGACGTGTTCGCGGGGAAGGTCGGCGCGAAGTTTCCTCGAGCGGTCTCCGGCGTGATCACGCGCGCGGTCGCATCGATCCCCGAAACGCTCGATCGCGTGGCGCAGTGCCTGGTCCCCGGCGGACGCATGTTGTTCATGAAGGGACCGGACTGCGACGCGGAGATCGCGGAGGCCAAAGGATCACACGCGCGTTCCTTCAAGCTCGCCGCCGATCATTCCTACACGATTCCCGGCACGCCGCACGCGCGGAGGCTCGTCGTTTACGAAAGGCTCGAAGGGGTAGGGGAGGGGGCAGCGGTTTCGTTGACCCGGGCCCCTCACGGATTCGTGCGCGAGGTGTCGAGCGAAGCGAACCCGACGTTGAAACACTGTCGGGAACTGCTCACGGGACGGGGCATCCGGAAGCACGGTCAGGCTCTTCTGGCGGGGGCGCGCACGATCGCTGAGGTGCTTGCGCGCTATCCCGATCAGGCTGAGGCCTGGATTACGGATACGAAAGGCGAACCGCCGCCGATGGATCGCCTGCTCTGGCTCCGGATGGCGGACCCGCTCTTCAAGGAACTTGATGTTTCCGGCACCCGCGCGCCGTTGCTCCAGGTTCGGCTGCCGGAATTCGCCGAGTGGAACGACGACGCATCCTGGCCGGAGGGCTGTACGCTCTTTGTGCCGTTTCAAGATCCGGAAAACGTGGGCGCTGTGATTCGCTCGGCGGCGGCCTTTGGCGCTGCGCGAGTCGTCCTCTTGCGAGAAGCGGCTCACCCGTTCCATCCCAAGAGCGCACGGGCGGCGGGGCCTGCGCTGTTTCAGGTGCCGCTCTGTTATGGGCCGTCGATTCAAGACCTCGCGACGCGCCAGGTGCCGCTGATCGCTCTGGACACGGAAGGACCGGAACTTTCGTCCGAACCGTTTCCGGAACGGTTTGGTTTGGTGACGGGCGTGGAAGGGCCAGGGCTGCCCGACCATCTTCGATCGGGTCAGCGGCGACGAATCGCCATCGCGCCGCACGTGGAGTCGCTCAACGCGGCCACGGCCGCAGCCATCGCACTTTACGCCCACCGCTCCGAGCGCGACCGGATTTAGGGGACGCTCGAGTCCGCAACCGTTTATCCGTGGCCGCGAATGCCGTCCCAGACCCGGTCGAACGTCTGGTGCATGTTGTGTCCCAGCGTACCCAGAATCGCAATGCAAACGACGATAATAAGGGCAAGCATCATGGCGTATTCGACCGCAGTGGGCCCGTCCTCGCCCTCGAGGAACTCATGCCATGAACGCAGCATCGTGTTCATTTCGGTGTTTTCTCCGCTCTGATTCGGGGGGAACAGGCGGGTCGGGGGGATTGGCCGGCCCGTTCAGGCCGAACGCCACAGTCCCGATTGAGGGAACCCTAGTTCATGCACGATACGTTGAATACATCACGTTGCCGTGTGTCAGCAGCGTGACCGAATAAGTCAACGCGATCGTCCGTCAATGCCTGCGTGCCTCGCGCACGAGGTGAGGCAGTTCGGGAAGAATAATCTTGGTCATCGCGAGCTCCACGCCCGCCCGAGAACCGGGCATGACGAGCAAGACCGTTCGCCCCACCAGGCCCCCCACCGCGCGGCTCAGCATGCATGCAGGACCGATTTCGGCGTAACTCAACATGCGGAAAAGCTCTCCGTACCCCGGCAGCGGCTTCGTGAGGAGGCCCGACACTGTCTCGAAGGTTTGATCCCTCGCGCTGATGCCGGTCCCGCCGGTGACCAGGATCGCGTGAATCTCGTCGCGGGAGGAGCAGGCCTGGAGCCACGGGCGCATTCGGTCGGGTTCGTCGGGGACGATGGCTCGCTCCAGCACCTGGTGGCCTGCACCTTGAGAAAGCTCGACGATCAATGCACCCGACGTGTCGGTCTCCAGAGTGCGGGAATCAGAAACGGTCAAGACGGCAAGGTTCAACGATTTCGGGGCGTTGCCACGGTGTTCCAAAACGGCTTGAGTGCTCATCAGCGCCTTCCTGAATGATGTCCGTTGACGCTAGAATTAAGAGAGTTCTGAAGTCCCCCTCTCCGCGTGAATGTACGAGCGGGCTGGAGGTCAGAAGCATGGTGCGATCGCAACAGAACGCGAATGGATGGATCGTATCGCTGGTCCTCTCGGCAGTGGCTGCGTGCCTCCTCACCAACTCAGCGCGAGGCGATCGGATCGTCTTGCGAGGCGGTGGCGAAATCCGCGGGAAGGTCATTCCGGACCCGTCCCGCAAGGATCGCATCAGCGTCTTGACCGAAAAGGGCAAGACCCCGCTGACGTTCGAAAAGGCGAAGATCGCCGAAATCATTAACGAGCCCAGCGTGCTCGACGATTACGTTAACGAACGCGCAAAAGCGAGCTCCACCGCCGAGGCACAGTACGATCTTGGAGTCTGGTGCGAGAAGCACAAGCTGACCGATCTGGCCTCGCTCCATTATGAGGCTGCGCTCAAACAGGACAAGGCGTTCGGTCCCGCTCACCAGAAACTCGGCCACGTCCTGTACGCGGACCGCTGGCTCACTCAAGACGAGTTGCGCGAGACCCAGGGCCTGGTGAAATACAAGGGAAAGTGGATTACACCCGAGGAGAAGGCCGACCGCGAGGCGCAACAGGCGGTGACCGCTGAACAGGCCTCGTGGGTCCGTCGTCTCCGAGTCCTCCGGCACTCGGTCGCGAGCGGGAATGAGTCGCAAGCGAGGGCCGCCGAATCGCAACTGCTGGAGATCCGTGAGCCGATCGCCGTCAAACCGCTGATGAACGTCTTCAGCGAGGATCTCGATCCCTTACGTAGGCTCCTCGACCGGGTGCTCGGCCTGATCCCGGGGCCGGAAGCCGCCGCGGCGCTCGTCAGTCGCATCCTCTACGAACCTGAGCAGACGGTTCGTTTGGAGACCCTCGCCCAGCTCGAACGGCGCACCGAGCCGAACGTCGTGAGGCTGCTGGTCAAAGCACTGTCGTCGACCGAGCCGACGATTGTGAACCGGTCAGCGTGGACGCTCGGCAGCCTCAATGTTGTGGCGGCCGTGCCAAGCTTGATCCCTGCGCTTTTCACGACCCAGTACAAGCTCGTGATGGTCGGAGGGACCAGTTCGACCGGGGCCATGGGGGCGAGCTTTGGTTCGGTGGCGCCCAGTGCAACTTTGGGGGCGATGGGCAGACCGGGGGGCTCGTTGACCTCGGGGGCCTCGCTGGCGGCCGGTGGCGGGATCACGGCGTCTCGGGCGCCGGAGCCGAAA
Source organism: Singulisphaera sp. (assembly GCA_027451445.1). Taxonomy (GTDB): domain Bacteria; phylum Planctomycetota; class Planctomycetia; order Isosphaerales; family Isosphaeraceae; genus DAIDJG01. The sequence continues at coordinate 17,362 of DAIDJG010000203.1, read as the reverse complement.
CTCGTTCCGGTGACGTACCAGAACGTCGACGTTCTCAACGCTTTGTCGAAACTCACGGGACAGAATTTCGGCTTCGACATTCCTTCCTGGAAGAACTGGATGCGGAGCGGTTTCCGGCCTGAAAAGGAACCGGTCCGGCGCGTGCCGCAACCCTGAGGCGTCGCGCCGGGTGTGGCGTGAAGTGTGTCCCAATCACGCTCGGCCAGCGGCGCGCCGAACCGCAAGCCGATTGGCTGCGACGATGGATGAAACGAGTGGGCTCGTCTGCTCAACTAGAGCGCCTAACGGTTGGATTGCGCACGGCGACAAGCCATCAAAATGCAGAAGCATCAGAACTCCCTCCCCCCTTGTGGGGGAGGGTTGGGGTGGGGGGCTCCGGGCAACCCATGGCCGTGCGACGGCCCCCCCACCCCAGCCCTCCCCCACGATGGGGGGAGGGAGGAAGCCTTTCTCACGCCCGTGACGTTAAGGTGCGTTCAGAAGTTTGAGATGATGTAGAGCGACGATCGTCGGTGGCTGATCGTGTGCAAACCAACCGTTAGGCGCTCTAACCACTCGCGATCGCATTGGAGGCGAGATGACGACGGAGTCCAAACCTCGGGTGGTAATCGTCGGAGGTGGGTTCGGTGGCCTGAATGCCGCTCGCTCGTTGCGCAAGGCACCAGTGCGAATCACGCTCATCGATCGTCAGAACCATCACCTTTTTCAGCCGTTGCTTTACCAGGTCGCGACGGCGGCGTTGAATCCCAGCGATATCGCCTCGCCAATCCGCAGAATCCTGCGGCACCAACGCAATGTGGAAGTGCTACTCGCGGAGGCGTCGGCGATCAATCTTGCCGCCAAACAGGTGGTGCTCACCGACGGGGTGATTGGCTACGACTACCTGATCATCGCGACGGGCGCAACGCATTCGTATTTTGGGCATGATGAATGGGCATGTTTTGCACCTGGGTTGAAGAGCATTCCGGACGCACTGGAGATCCGTCGCCGGGTCCTGTTTGCGTTCGAGGCCGCCGAACGTGATCCGGACATCGAGCGCCGGCACAGTTGGCTCACCTTTGTGGTCGTGGGAGGGGGGCCGACGGGCGTCGAGCTCGCGGGCGCATTGGCCGAGATCGCACGCCATGCCCTCGCGAAGGATTTTCGCCGCATCGATCCGAAACAGGCCCGCGTGATCCTTCTGGAAGGGAGCGACCGAGTCCTGCCCGCGTATGTCCCAGTTCTTTCCGAGAAGGCCAAGACCCAACTGGAACGTCTCGGGGTCCAGGTCCACACCGGGCGGGTGGTGACGGCGATCGACGACGAAGGCGTCGCCATCGGCCCCGAGCGAATCGAGGCGAAGACGGTTCTGTGGGGAGCAGGGGTTGCGGCATCGCCGCTGGCGCGATCGCTAGGGGTGGAGCTCGATCGCGCGGGACGTGTCCGTGTTGCAACCGACCTGAGCATACCTGGCCACCCAAATGCTTTTGTCGTTGGGGACCTGGCCCATTTCGACCAGGAGGGGTCGCTTGTTCCGGGAGTGGCGCCCGCGGCCATTCAGGAGGCTCAGCACGCGGCCGCCAATATCCAGAATCTTCTGAGTGGTCGGCCCGCACGGCCGTTTCGCTACCGTGACAAAGGGTCGCTGGCCACAATCGGCCGCGCAGCGGGAATCGCCCAGATCGGACGCATTCGACTCTCCGGCGGGTTGGCCTGGCTGGCCTGGCTCTTCATTCACATCTTCTTCTTGATCGGGTTCCGCAATCGTTTTGTTGTTCTGTTCGAATGGGCCTGGTCCTACGTGACCTACGACCGAGGCGCTCGTCTCATCACGGGTCAGCTCGATCTGCACTCCCAGCACCCATCGGCTACCGTCTCGACACCTCCAACGGTATAGTCGATTCGGGTTCGGACGGCGTAAGCCGGGCCATCTCGGATGGATCGAAGGTTCCAGAGCCATGTCTCTCGAGGCGAGTGACGAGCACGCGCTCCTGTTGCGGATGGTCCAGCAGCATCTGGATTCATTGCGGCGTGCGGGCGTCGACCGGATTCCCGCTCCTCCGGTGATTCCTCCTCGCACTCGCGCGATCCACTTACGTAGCGCGCCCGTTGAAGTTCCGAACGAGCCGGTCCTGCCCCCGCCGATCGTTGCGCCGCCTCCTGCCGTTGTTCCGCCAATCCCAACCGCCACTCCCGCGAGTTCTCTTTTTGGCTCGTCAGGTTTCGATACTCCGGCTCCTCCGCCTTCGGAGCGGCCCGCGCTACTCGCAGAGCTCCGAGCGGAAGTGGCTCAGTGCACGCGCTGCCCGCATCTGGCGGCAACCCGAACGCAAACGGTGTTCGGGACGGGTTCACCTACGGCGCGGTTGTTTTTCGTCGGCGAGGCGCCGGGTGGTGACGAAGACCGGCTTGGAGAGCCCTTTGTCGGTCGTGCCGGTGCCCTGTTGACCGACATGATCACCAAGGGGATGGGTTTGACCCGCGAAGAGGTCTACATCGCCAACGTCCTGAAGTCGCGTCCTCCCGAGAATCGCACCCCGCTCCCGGACGAGGTCGGACACTGCCTGCCATTCCTGGAACGGCAGATCGCAATTATTCGTCCGCAGTATCTTTGCCTGCTGGGACGAACTGCGGCTAGCGCGCTTCTCGACACTGCGCTTTCTCTTGCTCGCCTCCGAGGGAGGTGGCACAACTACCGGGGCATTCCGGCGATCGTCACCTATCATCCCTCATACCTCCTGCGCTATCCGGAAGAGAAAAAAAAGGCGTGGGAGGACTTACAGATGCTCATGCAAGCGATGGGGCTCAAAGTTCCTAAGCGCCCTAAGGCTTGAATCGCTCAGGCGAGTATCCCAGTGAGAGACATGCTCGCCGAGAAATGCGCTGGCGGCGGTTTCAGCGCGCAGAAATCGTCATCGGCATCCTGTTTTTTGCAGGGAGTGCGAGAACGCGATGAAATTGATCCACAAATGTTTCAGTGGATCTCAGATCGCGGATAGAGCTCAGACTTAAGGCCTTTCTATACAATAAGTTATGATCTATCGCCGGATCGCGTGACGATACACGTGCATACTTTGGCCCCCGTGTTTGGGCCCCGACTCGAGAGCGCCTTCGCAAGAGTTACCTGAATTCGGCGGCTGGCGTCTTGACACCACACATTTTCCTAAATACCTTACTTCAAGTACTGGTTGCTCGTGATGGGTAACCTCTCCTGGCTAAGCAAGCCCCGACTCGTGTCACCGCACGGGCCGGGGCTTTTTTTGCGCCCCTGGCATGAGGCACGTCACGCGTGCGTTCCATGGGCTTTTTTCACCGGCACCTTGCGACGAGCACGATGAAGTTCGCCATCCTCGAAGAGTCCATCCCTGGAGTCGGTCGACTGCCAACGGCCGAGGCAGGCTCGTTCCGACTGTGGGAGCCCGCGAACGTCTGCGGCGGCGCGACAACCTCGCAGGTCACTTTTTCGCGAGTTGATCGAGCTGTGCCGGTTAAATCGAGCTTGGTGCCGAGAGCGTGCATTTCTTTTGAAACCCCATGTCTTACACCGTTCGCATGCGAACTTTTTGGCAGGTGTGTGGCAGAAATCGGTTCATTGCCGCACCAAGGGAAGGAGGTTCTCAGCAGCACCGTGACCCGCATTCTGTTGGGAGCGGAGCCGATCGAGGAACTGACGAGCCCAATTTTTTTTGGGGAAAAAGCGCGTGATATAGTATCAGAGCACCTCGTCTTACCTCCCTCGACTGCATTCCCCAAAGCCTGAACTCGGCTCCATTTCCAAGCCTTCGGCGGCCGGCCGGAGTGGCATTTTGGCGCGATTCCTCTTTTCCACGCGGTCGTAACGAAAATATTAAATTTGGGGGATTTTTGTTGACTGGGCGGCATGAGGGTTATATCTATGTCAAAGGCGAAAAAACCGGTTTGACGACTCTTGCTGACAATTCTGATTGGGGAAGAACGATAGAGTGAGCCCTGTTTATCGGAAACATAGATGAGGTAAGAATAACAGAAGATTGGGTTTGGGGGGCGTGTAGAGACGGGTCGATCAAGAGTGTGAAACTTGGGTCGTGCCTCTGCGGGGAGCCCCGAGCGTGGGGAAAGCCGAACTATGGCGTTCCTGAAAGTTCGTTCCGAAGCAGGTCAAAGGTCTTGGAAGTTGCAGGAAGCCACCAACGAGCGATGCCGCCTCGGTGTCACTGCATGGAAGGGCATGGCTATTGCGTGGCGCGGCTTGACCCAGATCGTGACGAGCACAAGACGCGGGGAAGCTCCCGGCTTGGTGACCGTCATTGGGTGTGACACGGGGCGCGGTCCTGGCCCTGAATCGCAACGAAAGGAGTTGCCCTTGGTTTATTCTCATCTGTGGCATTTCTTTGGGGTTCTGTCCTGTCGATTTTCGTCCAATCGGTTCGTTGCGGGGCCGTCTCGATGTTGAGCGGTTCTGATGTTCGGTGTGTTCGGTAAGGCTCGGGCTAGTGGGATTTCGGCGGCTTCTCCTTTCGAGGTAGGCCGGCGGGATGGCTTGAGCCGGAAGACACGTGCGATTTCCGTCCGCGCTCCCGAGTCCCCACTCGGGGGCATGATTTCACAACCGTCCGCGACTCGCTCGAGCGTTTTCCGAGGTTGAGAGGCACCCCCGGAAGCGCGCATTCAAACTGCATGAGGAGACCTGAGATATGTCCGTGTTTCAGAACCGTCGAGGCAAGCCGAGTTCGCTGCCGCAGTCGGCGTCGAATGCTCGCACCAAGCGCACGCGTCGTCACCTCGCGCTGGATAAGCTCGAAGAACGCGTCGTGCTCAGCTACGTTTTCACCTATAACGCCGGTACCAACACCGCCACCGCGACGCAGTCAGTCAGCGGCGCGAATCCCGGCGATTCCCTGGTGATTGAGGACAACGGCGGTTTCCTGGATTGGAGCGTCAACGGGTCCGCTCCCTCGGGCAATTGGGGCGGTCTCTCCGTTCCCGACTCGCCGACGCTTACGGTGAACATCCAGCAGGCCGCGGGAGCGCAAAGCTCCGTCCTGACGGGCCCCAATTCGGTGACGTTCGGGAGCCCGACGTTCCCGGCCTCCAAGATCGCGTCGCAGTTCATCACCGTCAGCGGCGCGGTGACTGATAGCGCGCTGACGGTCGACGACTCGACCGGAACGCTCCAGGCGACGGGAGTCAATGCGTACTCCTACGACGGCCACGTCTTCAATGGCCCGGGTCAGTTCGCGATCAACGTGATGAACGTCCAGAATGACGGTGTGACCCTCCTGGGAAACAGCCAGCCCCTGCCCAACACGTTCAACGTTCCGGGAGATGCCGCCAACGAGACCGTCACGTTTATCGGCGGCTCGGGAGCCAATACGGTCAACGTCGGCACGGGCGGCCTGGTCAGTGGAATCAACGCCGCCCTTTCGGTCCAGGACCCGAGCGGTGTTACGACGCTGAACGTGAACAACCAGGCGGACGCGGCCAACGCGACTGCGACGCTCGATAACCTCTCGGGTAACCCGGCTTCGCCCTTCGAGATCACGGGGCTTTCCCCGGCACCCATTGAGTTCGGACCTGGGACTGATATCACCGCCGTCAACATCAACGGCGGACCTGGCCCAGCCGGCGTGACCTACAACCTCAATCATACCTCGACGGCGACGTTGACGATCACCGACGGCGCTGGTCCCGATACCGTCAACGTCGGCGATCCGACGGACACCAAGGGCATCGAGGATGTGACTGGCCCGGTCGTCGTGGTCGGCGGTGGGAACACCGCAATCAACGTCGACGATAGCGGCTTCAACGGTACTGGTAGCTATACGTACGCGTTGACCGATACGACGTTGACGACGACGGGTTTCCCCTTTGGCGGGTTGACCTATTCGGGCGCGTCGGCCCTGACTCTTAAGACTGGGACAACGGGAACAAGCGTCGTCGACGTCAACAACACGGCGAACGGCATCCCGACCACCATCGACTCCGAGGCTCCTGGCGGTACTGTCAATGTCAACGGCACGGGCTCTGGCGTGGGCAGCGGCCTGACGGTCAACACGTCCAAAGCGGGCGGCTCGACGGTCAATCTGCTCGACGTGAACGAGCCGACAACGATCAACACCGAGGTGCTCGGCCTCGCGGTCAATACGGCCCCCGACACAGTGAACGTCGGCTTCACCACGACGCCGAACCGACTGGTCACCGGCATCCAGGCGCCGGTCAATATCACCACCGGATTCTTCTACGGCCTGAACTTCAACGACCAGGACGACGCGACGGGCCAGACGTGGACGGTCGGCACGGGCTCGGTCCAGATGAGCGGATCGCAGCCTGTCACGTTTTTGCCGGGCGACCTCACCCAGTTGACCTTGAACGGTGGGAGTGGCGGTAACACCTTCAACGTGTCCGACATCCCGGGCAACGGTGTCACGACGACGCTCAATGCGGGTGCGGGTACGAACAACAACACGGTCAATGTGACTGGCACCAGCGCCGGTGCAACGCTGAACATTGACGCTCAGGGTGGCGCGTCCAACAACGTCGTGCTCGGTAATGCCCCGGGTGTTGGCGCTCAGGGTCTGATCGATGCGACCACGACGATCAATGTCGAAGACAGCTCCGGCCAGGCGACGCTGTCCATCGACGACTCCCAGGATGCGACGGGTCAGTCGGTCAATATTTCCTCGTTCGGCGCCGGCACAACGGTGAAGGGTATCGCGCCCGCCACGATCAACTACAACGTGACGGGTACCGGCGTCAGCGCGCTGGTCATCAGTGGTGGATCCGGCGGCAACACCTTCACGGTCAATGGCACCGACCCGAACGGCTCGACCACCCTCAATACCGGATCTGGCGCCGATACGACGAACGTCCTCGCGACCTCCGCCACCGGCCCGCTCTTCATCAATGGCCAGGACGGCGCCGACACGGTCAACCTCGGCAATCCCGATAGCCTGTTGAGCATCCTCGGCCCCGTGACGATCACCAACGCGAAGAACTTCACGGATCTGGAGGTTAACGGCTCGGCCGACACCAACGCCCATAATATCAAGCTGGTCGCTGACGTCTCCGACACGACGGCCACATTCACGGGCCTGACGCCGAACACGGTGACCTACACCATCGGGGATATCAGCCAGGTCGGCATTACGCTCGGCAACGCCGGCGCGTCGAGCAACAACCTGACGATCGATTTCCACCTGGGCAACCCAATTCAATTCTTGAATAATCCTGGCCTCAATTACGATGCCGGGAGCGGAGCCGCGAACACGCTGAAACTCGAGGGCACCCTGCCTGGATTCTTGCCGGCCGGGATCTCCGGATTCGCGAGTGAAGTCCACGACGCCAACGGACCCGGTTTCGGTGATATTTCCCTCACCGACAACAATGGAAACGGCTCCGGGTTGATCTACAGCGGGCTTGCGGTCGATCCGATCAACGACTCGGCCGATGCGACGAACTACACGTTCAACGACAACGCCACGCCCGACGGGTCGTTCAACGCCATCAACTCGCCGAACAATGTCAATGGGTTCAGCCCGGGAATCCAGTTCAATAGCGCGTCCGTGCCCCCGGGCTTTACCACGACCAACATCGCGAACAAGGCGAATGTCGTCTTCAACGCGAACATTCCGCTCATCGGTGTGAACGGGACCGTCAATATCCCGAACGCTCCGACGGGCACCACGCCGCTCCAGACGTTGACCTTCAACACGATCGACGCCGCCGACAACACCGTCTCGTTCGTCAACACACCTCCTGGCGTTGCCACATCGCTGATGGGCAGCACCGAGGAAGACGTGACGAACGTGAGGGGTGCGGGGGTTGCGACCGGGACGACCCTGGTGGTCAATGGCAGTGCCAACCAGAATACGCTGAACTACGACGCGACTGGTGGTTTCGTGCAGGTCTCCACGACCAACCCAATCACGAGCGCGACGGCCGGTCCGAACGAAGTCTTCATTTACCTGACGGCCACGGCTGCGGGTGGTACGCCGATCAGCGGTGTTGTCGACGCGCTCAACTACACTCAGATCAACGTCACCGGCGTCTCGCCGCTGACGATCACTCCTGTTTCCCTGCCCACGTACAACACGGTCGAGGGCTTCCAGAACGTCGATCAGCTCGCGGGCGAGTTCCAGTTGCCGCTGGCTCCTCCGTTCATCACGAATTCCATGACCGGCGCGTCAAACCCCGCCGGCGTCCCGGCGAGCGATTTCACCGCCACGATCAACTGGGGCGATCCGTCGCCTGACACCGCGGCGGGAACAGTCGCTCAGGACGCGAGTAACCCGAGCGTCTACTACATCACCGGCACCCACACGTTCCCGACCACCGGTACCTTCACGGCGAGCAGCTTTGTTGGCTTCTCGGGTGCGACGGTTACAGCGGCGGTCAACGGTGTGCCGATTTCCGTGACGTATCCTGCCATTCCCGCACCGGCGGTCAGCGGGACGCCCACGACGACCAGGACATTTGCGGTCTCCCAGGGCGTGATCGCGGTGACGGCGCTCCCAATCATCGGGACGGAAGGTACCGCCATCCCGGCGGGTCCGATCGCGACGTTCATCGACGCCGCGGGCGCCGACCTGGTCGGCAATTACTCGGCGACCATCACCATCACCAATTCGAGCGGTGCCACGGTCTTCTCCGGGGCCGCGACGGGTATCACCCAGGTTGGCAATTCCGCCCAGTACACCGTGAATGCACCCGCGATTACGTTGTCTCCGAGCGAGGAGGGGACGTATCAGGTCACAGTCACGGTCACGGATTCGGACGGGACGGCACCGCAGGCCTCGGGTGTGTCGACGGCGACGATCGCCGACGCTGCATTGACGGCCGTCGCCACGCCGGCGGGTGCGCATTCGACTGGGCAGACGTTCACAGCGGTTGTCGGCAACTTCAGCGACGCCAACGCCTCGGCGCCGTTGAGCGACTTCACCGCGGTGATCGATTGGGGCGATGGCTCGCCGACCAGCCTCGGGACCATCGGCGGCGCCGCCGGTGCATACACGGTTACGGGCACCCACGCCTATGGCAAGCCCGGTAACTACAACACGAAGATCGTCGTCACCGATGTGGGCGGATCTACGGTCACGCTCTCGAACACGTTGGGTGCCAGCGCGATCACCGTCACTGACCAGGCCGTTACCGGCTCGGTTCACAACTTCTCCGCCGTCGAGGGTCAGAACACCGGCACGATCGTGCTGGCGACGTTCACCGACCCGAACCCGCTCTCCACGGTCGCCAGTGAAACGGCGACGCTGCCGGTGGGTGGCTGGGGCGACACTAGCCCGGGTTCTGTGGTGACGCTCGCCGTCCAGCAGATCGGTACGAGCGCCGCCGGAAACGTGTTCGAGGTTCTCGGCAGCCACACGTACGCTGAAGAAGGTACGGACACGGTCAACATCACCGTCACGACCAGTGGCGGCGTGTCGACCAACCTCACCGCCGGCACGGCCACCGTGGCCGACGCTCCGCTCACCTCGGCGGGCGCGACGGTCACCGGTACCGAAGGCACCACGACGCCGACGGAAACGGTTGCCACCTTCACCGACGCCAACCCCAACGCGACCACGACCGACTTCACGGCGTCGATCGTCTGGGGTGACGGTGCCACGACGTCGGGCACGGTCTCGCAGGTCACCGGCTCGTCGCCGAACGGCGTGAGCTTCACCGTCTCTGGTAGCCACAACTACGCCGAAGAGGGGACGTTCCCGATCTCGGTCACGATCTCCGACGACGGCGGGTCCAAGACGGTCGCGAGCAGCTCGGCGGTCATCGCCGACGCCGCCCTGTCGGCCGGTGCAACCGTGGCGCTCACGCCGAACACGGGTGTACCTCTGGCCACACCTCCGGGCACCGTCACAGTTGGCAACTTCACCGATGCCAACACCGGTGCTCCGGCGAGCGATTTCACCGCGGTGATCGACTGGGGCGACGGCACGGCGACCAGCCTCGGAACCGTCGCAGGTTCCGGCGGGGCGTACACCGTCGCAGGCAACCACACCTACGCCAAGCCCGGCAACTACGCCACGACCATCGTCGTCACCGACGTCGGCGGCTCGAAGGTTACGCTCACGGGTTCGGCGACGGTTACTGACAAGGCTGTGGTCGCCGGTCCGGCGCTCACGATTCACCCGGTCGAAGGCATCGACACCGGTACCATCCGGCTTGCTACCTTCACCGATCCGAATCCGCTCGCCACGGCCTCGGACCTGTCGGCGGTACTGACGACCTGGGGCGACAGCACCCCGACGTCCCCTGTGCCCGTGACTTTGAACCTGATCGGCAGTGGTCCGTCGGGTGCGGTGTTCGAGGTTCTCGGAAGCCACACCTACGCCGAGGAGAACACGCCCGCAGGCGTGACCTACTCCATCACGGTCACCACTTCTGGTACCGCGCCAACCGGTGCGAAGACCACGACGCTTACCGGAACGGCGGTCGTTGTCGACGCTCCGCTCACCTCGGCCGGCGGATCGGTCACCGGAACGGAGGGGATCACCACGCCCTCGCAGACGGTCGCGACCTTCGCCGACCAAAACCCAGGTGCGACGGGAACCGACTTCACGGCGACCATCAACTGGGGCGACGGTAGCACGTCGGCCGGCACGGTCACCCAGGTGTCCGGTTCGTCGGCGAACGGCGTGAGCTTCAGCGTGGCGGGCAGCCATCAGTACACCGAGGAGGGCACCTTCGCCACGACGATCACCATCGTGGACGACGGCGGTGCGACCACCGTCGCACACGGCACGGCGACCATCGCCGACGCCGCGCTGACGGCCTCCGCGACCCCGCCGACGGTCGCCACGACCGAAGGCCAGCCGTTCACTGGCGCCGTGGCTTCGTTCACGGATGCCAACCCGCTTGCGAACGTCGCTGACTTCACGTACGTCTCGATCAACTGGGGCGACGGCACGCCGGCAACCTCCGGCACGGTCTCCCTGTCGGGCGGGGTGTTCTCGGTCAACGGCACGCACACCTACGCCAACACCGGCGCTACGGGCTCGTTCCCGATCACGGTGCAGGTGCACGACGTTGGTGGCTCGACGTTGACGATCGCCAACTCGGCCACTGTGGGCGTGGCGACGACGACCCTGATTGGTGCGCTCAATCCGGCCACCGATACTGGCGTGTCGAACAGCGACGCGATCACGGCTGACCAGAATCCGGACTTCTTCGGCTTTGTTTCGACCACACCGGGAACGTCGCCAGTCTCTCCGCTGGAGACGATCAAACTCACCGCGACCAACACGGTCACGGGAGTCACGACGCAGATCGGCCAGGGCGAAGCCGACGCTCACGGCGCCTGGAACATCGTCAGCTCGACGCTGCCCCAGGGCACCTACACGATCACGGCCACGGCGTTCGACCCGACCGGCAACCAGACCGGCACGGTGCAGATCCTGCCGAACGGCACCCAGGGCAACCTGGTGATCGACACGGCCGGTCCGAAGGTTGCGAATGTGACCTTCAACCGCGCGACGGGCACGATCTTCGTGACCTACCAGGACAACCTGTCAGGCGCGAACATGGCTTCGATCATGGACGCCAACAACTATTTCTTCAGCCGGGTCGGCCACGGCTCCACGAAGCCGGGCCTGATCACGAGCATCACCACGGTCCCGACCGGCGTCCCCGGCCAGGTCGAAGTGGCGCTCAATGTCGACCACAACAAGTTCATCAAGGGTGGCAATTTCAACTTCGTGATTTACTCCGAAGACAACGCCAACCCGAGTGGTGTGCAGGACGTCGCGGGCAACGCGATGGACGGCGAGTTCTACGGGTTCTTCCCGTCGGGCAACAACGTCAACGGCGGCAACTTCGTCGCCGAGCTGACGGCCTTCCACAACCTCATCCTGCCGCCTCGCACGCGAGTTGGTACGGCCACCCCGGTCGAGCCTCCGGGAACCGTGCCCCCGATCACCTTCACCAACGGTCAGACCGTTCCGCTTCCCTCGCCGCTGACCCAGAACGTCGGGACCGCTCGCGGTGCCGTTCGGCTCGGGCAAGGTGCGGGTGCGACCGTCGCTGGCGTCCTCGCGAACGTCCACGATACGGCGATCGACCAGATCGGTCCGGCTCACAAGAAGAAGCATCATTGAGCCGAGTGAGTAACCTCATCCCGCTCCGGCAACGGGGCGGGATGGCTCTTGAAACACTCCTGAAGGACGGCCGTGACGGGCGGAAGCCGGTCGCGGCCGTTCCGCTTTACGCAGAGGCCGCGTTGCTCCGTACACTACCCCCTTGCCGGATACTCGAACGAATCGGTAAGTTTGGGGCGCAACGCGAGAACTGAGAGGATCGGTACCCGACCGGGTCCAGGAGATGTCCACCCGTGGCAGAATCACTTGAAGAACTCAGGGCGCGTGCCCAGTCCGTTCGGCGCGACATCGTGCGGATGACGACCGAGGCGGGCTCGGGACATCCCAGCAGCTCGCTGTCGGCCGTCGAGTTCATGACGGCCATCTATTTCGGCGGCTTCCTCCGCTACGACGTCAAGAACCCACACTGGCCGGACCGCGACCGCTTCATCCTCTCGAAGGGACATGCGGCGCCGGTGCTCTACGCGGTGCTGGGTCAAGCGGGCTTCTTCCCGCACGACCAGATCATGACCCTGCGCAAGCTCGGCAGCCCGCTCGAAGGTCACCCGAACATGACCCGGCTGGCCGGTGTCGAGGCCTCCACGGGCTCGCTCGGCCAGGGGCTCTCCCTGGGCGTCGGCCACGCCCTGGCAGCCCGGGTCGACAAGAAGGACTTTCATACTTACGTGATGACCGGCGACGGCGAACTGGGCGAGGGCCAGGTTTGGGAGGCTGCGGCCTCCGCGGCCAAGTACAAGCTCGACAACCTCACCGTGATCGTCGACCGCAACCATTTCCAGCAGACCGGCGCATCTGAGGACGTGCTGGATATGGACCCCATCGATGGCAAATTCGCGGCGTTCGGCTGGCATACCCAGGCGCTTCAAGGGAACGACATGGAGGAAGTCCTGATCGCCCTGAAACGCGCCCGAGCGGTGAAAGGGCAGCCGACCTGCATCCTTTCACTGACACGCAAGGGTCAAGGTATCCTCAAACTTTTGACCAAGCTCAAGGACGAAAACTACCACGGCAAGCCGCTTGCGCCGAAGGATCTGGACGAGGCCCTCGCCGAAATCGGCTAATCTCTGGAGCGCCCGCGCTTCGCAAGCCGGCCGGCACGCACGCGATACTCCGCTTCGGAATCATTTATCGGATGGCGCTCCGTCGCCAACGTTTGAACCGGATACACTGACCTCTTCAAGGTGTCATCACCATGGCTGGAGCCTCTTCCTCCGTCGCCACCAAACGAGAAATCGGCAAGGCAACGCGCGACGCCTTCGGACGGACCCTCGAGGCCCTCGGCGCCGATTATCCCGATCTCGTCGTGGTCGACGCCGACGTCAGCAACTCGACCCGGACCGAGTGGTTCGGCAAGAAGTTCCCCGACCGCTTCTTCAATATCGGCATCGCCGAGAGCAACCTCGTCGGCATCGCAGGCGGACTGGCCAGCTCGGGCAAGATGAGCCTCGTGTCGAGCTTCGCCGCCTTCATCACGTGCAACGCATACGATCAGCTTCGCATGTCGGTCGCCTATCCGCACTTGAATGTGAAGATCGTCGGCAGTCACGCCGGGATCTCGATCGGTGAAGACGGCGCGTCGCAGATGGGGATCGAGGACGTCTCGCTGGCGTGCTCGCTGCCCGGCTTTGTCGTGATCGTGCCGGCGGACGAAGAGTCGGCGAAGGCCGCGACCAAGGCCATGCTCGACCACAAAGGTCCGGTTTATCTGCGCGTTGGCCGGCCCGATGTTCCGAAGGTTTATGCGGCCGGACCCGCCCCGTTCGCGATCGGCAAGGCCAATCAACTTCGGGACGGTTCCAGTGTGACGCTCATCGCCAATGGGCTCATGGTCGCCCCTTGTCTCGATGCTGCGGAAGCCCTGGCGGGCGAAGGAATCAATGCTCGGGTCCTCGACATGCACACGGTCAAACCGATTGACCGGGACGCACTTCGAAAGGCTGCGGTTGAGACCGGCGCGATTGTTGTGGCCGAAGAACACCTCGCCCACGGGGGGCTTGGGAGCGTCGTCGCCATGAACGTCGCCGAGTTGAAGCCCGTCCCGATTCGCTACGTGAATCTGGGCGACCAGTTTGGCGAAAGCGGCTCGCCTGACGCGCTGATCGAAAAGTTCGGCATGACCGCCGCAAAAGTTGCGGCCGCCGCTCGCGAAGCCATCGCCGCCAAGTAAGCTGGGCGAATCGGGCGCAAACACATGAGATTTCGTTAGGGGGGGCGGACATCTCAGGTGTTCGACCCTCGGAGTTGTGACGGAGGGCTATCTTCCATGCCGGGGCTTGACCGGGCTGAGAACGATCGTCCCCCCGGAACCGAACGCCACGCTCTCAAGGAACAGCGCGCGCTCTGGGACGAGCTCATGCGTCTCGCTCACGATGTCGAGGCGTCGCTCGTCAAGAGCGTTGGCGCGCTCTGTTCGGGTCAAACCGAGCTGGCCGTCGAAGTCGTCGCCGAAGAACGAGACCTTGACGACCGCGAGGTGGAAATCGAACAGGCGTGCGTGCGCGTCCTGACCCTTTACGAGCCTGTTGCGTCCGACCTGCGCAAGGTCGGAGCGATCCTGAAGATCAACAAGAACCTGGAACGCATGGCCGACCTCGCGGTGCATATTGCCAAGCGTGCGCGTAAGATGGCCCGCGACCCCGACGCGGTTCCCGCGAGCGAGGCGCTCTGCACGCTGGCGGCTGCTGCCGTTGCCTCCGTCCACGAAGTTCTCGCTGCGCTTTCGGATACGAACACCGCAGCGGCTCATTCGATTTTCGCCCGCGATCGCGAGATCGATCGACTTTACCGGATCGCGATCAACGAGCTCAAGCAAAGCATTCGACGCGACCCGGAAAGAGTGAACGTCTGGCTCCGCCTGATTAACAGCGCTCGCAATCTCGAACGGATCGGCGATCATGCCACCAATATCGCCGAGGCCGTGTTGTATGTCTCCGAAGGCGTGATCGTCCGTCGAATCAAGCCAACGGCCGACGACTGATTGGGTTGCCGGCTCTCTCGGTCGCTTAAGGTTGGGTGGTTGTGATTGCATGCATCTCGATTTCAAGAAAAGGGTTCGCCTGGCGAAGCGCTTGAAGTATGATAGGGCACCGTGAGGTCATGATGCCCTCGCGCTGGGATCAAGACGCCACGCGCGCTTGCTCCCCCCGCCTTTGCCACAGAGTTGCTGACGCCTGTTCCGCAACGACCTTCTCTGCCATCCCCCCCAAGGTCTCCGCGGCCCATACCAAGGGGCACTCGGATGATTCGGATGCGCATGAGCACAATTCGATTCCGTTCCTGTTTCCTCGCCGTCCTGGCATCGTTGGGGTCTTTCTCGGCGGCGCGCGGCCAGACGACACGCTGGCGAGAGTTTCACGAAGCGGGGATGAGGGCGCTCGAGCAGGCGCACTATGCCGAGGCCGAGCAGTACTTCCGGGCGGAGATACGTGAGTCGAGTACGAGCCAGGATTCCGAATTGACGCAGGCCGCGAGCTTTGTCGATGTGGCAACAGCACTGTACTTCGAGGGTCGCTATGCGGAGGCCGTCCCGTTCGTGGAACGGTCGCTGGCGACCCGCGAGCGTCTACAAGGGAAGAACCACCTCGCGGTTGCAGCGGATCTGAACAGCCTGGGTATCCTGCGGTGCTCGATGGGCCGGTTCGCGGAGGCCGAAAACTTGCACCGCCGGGCACTGGAGATTCGGGAGGATGCGCTTGGTCCGGACGATCCGGAAGTCGCGAAATCGCTCAACAACCTGGCCAATCTCTGTGTCGCGAGGGGCAAGTACTCCGAGGCGGAACCGCTCATGCTGCGCTCGCTCGCCATCAAGGAAAAGACTGTCGGTCCCGACCACCCCGATGTGGCACGAGGCCTCAGCAACCTGGCGTTGAATTACCGCGAAGAAGGGAAAGTCCGTCGTGCCGAGGCACCGTTACGCCGGGCGCTCGCGATCTGGACCGAGGCCATGGGGAAGGAGCATCCCGATGTGGCTTGGTGTCTGAGCACGCTGGCGAGCGTCGAATGTGCCCTGGGACAGTCGGAGTTGTCTGAGAAGCATTTCGAAGAAGCGCTGCGAATCTGGCGTAAGTCTGTCGGCCCGAATCATCCCGAAATGGCCGATGGGCTGAACGGCCTGGGCACACTCTATCGCCAGCTTGGACGGTTTGAAGCGGCCGAAATGCGATTCCGCGAAGCGCTTGCCCTCCGCGAAAAAGCGCTGGGGCCCAATCACCCGGAAGTTGCGACGAGCTTGAACAACCTCGCTTTGCTTTATGCCGAAACGGGCCGTCCGCAGCGTGCCGAGCCGCTCGCCAAACGTGCGCTGGCGATCCGCGAGAAACTCCTGCGACCCGATCATCCGCACATGGCCTATAGCTACGATACGATGGCGGAGATCGCGCGGAAGCAACGGCGGTTTGCACGATCGGAAACCTTGCAGAAACGGGCGCTGACGCTTCGCGAGAAAGTTCTCGGACCCAAACATCCCGACGTGGCGGAGAGCCTCGAGCACCTGGCGGCTACCTTGCGCGCGGTCGGCCGTCGGGACGAGGCGGAGCCTTTGTATCGTCGTGCCCTGGCGATCCGCTCGGAACTCCTGCCTGGCGATCACCCCGACCGGGTTCGGCTCACCAAAGACCTTGCCTCGCTTCTACGAGAGACCGAACGGTCGGACGAGGCCGATCGCTTGCTGCAAGATATGAAAGTTCGAGCATCACCAACGGTCGGGGGAGCCCCGGACGCGCCGGGTTGATCAGACGCTGGATTCTTCAGTACGCTGTCCGGATGGGATGTCGAACGTCCCGGTGCGAAGCTCCATGATGGGGGCGTTGCGGACGGGTTGTGATGACTCCTCTACCGATCGATTCGCGACTCCCCGAGATCGTCGACTGTCTGCGCCAACGGCGAGCCCTCGTCCTCGTGGCGCCGCCGGGTGCAGGCAAGACGACGCGAGTGCCACCTGCCGTCGTAAGGGCAGGCCTCTTGTCGCCCGAGCATCCGACGCTGGTGATGCTCCAGCCGAGACGGGTCGCCGCCCGAGCCTCGGCCCAGCGCATCGCTGCAGAAAACGGCTGGACCCTTGGCGAGGAAGTTGGCTACCAGATTCGCTTCGAACGCAAAGCCGGTCCGCGCACGCGCGTGAAAGTCGTGACTGAGGGAATCCTCACGCGACAGTTGATGAGCGATCCCTTCCTCGAAGGGGTGGGCGCCGTTGTCCTTGACGAGTTTCACGAACGGAGTCTCCACACCGACTTTGCGCTCGCGCTTCTTCGGGAGGTGCGCCAGAGCGTGCGTGAGGATTTGCTCATCGTTGTCATGTCGGCCAC